>NZ_JARZHI010000081.1:0-45023 GCF_029946465.1 Polyangium sorediatum | reverse complement strand
CGCCGCCATTGCCGCCATTGCCGCCCGCGCCGCCGGCTCCGCCCGCGCCGCCATTGCCGCCCGAGCCGCCGGCTCCACCCGCGCCGCCATTGCCACCCGCGCCGCCGGCTCCGCCCGCACCGCCGGAGCCGCCCGCGCCGCTCGGATCCATCATGCACGCACCGTCGACGCACACGCCACCCGGGCACGGCGTGCCATCGGGCTTCGCGGGGTTCGAGCACATGCCGCTCATTGCATTGCAGGTGCCGGCCTCATGGCATGCGTCGAGCGGCGCGCATTCGACCGGGGCCATACCTGTGCACACGCCGGCCGTGCATTGATCGGTTTTCGTGCACGCGCTTCCGTCATCGCACGCGCTGCCGTCCGCTTTCGCGGGATTCGAGCACATGCCGCTCGCCGGATTGCAGGTGCCCGCCTCGTGGCATGCGTCGAGCGGCGCACACTCGACGGGGGCCATGCCCGTGCACACGCCGGCCGCGCATTGATCGGTCTTCGTGCACGCATTGCCGTCGTTGCACGCGCTGCCATCCGCTTTCGAGGGATTCGAGCATACGCCGGTCATGGGATTGCACATGCCCGCGATGTGGCATGCGTCGAGGGGCACGCACACGATGGGGCTGCCGGGCGAACACGCGCCGCTCATGCACGTATCGTTCTGCGTGCATGCGTTGCCATCGTTGCAGCCCGTGCCGTTCGGCTGCGCGGCATCCACGGGGCAGGTCGTCGCGACGCCATTGCACGTCTCGGGCGCGTCGCACGCAGACGCAGCCGCTCGGCACGTCGTGCCCGCGGCGATCGGGGTGCAGAGGCCCTGCGCCCCCGGGACGTTGCACGCCTGGCAGTCGTTCGCGGCGCCCCCACCACACGCGGAGTCGCAGCAATATCCATCGACGCAGAGCCCGTTCGCGCAGTCCGCCGCACCATTGCATGCGATCGGGGTCGTCGAGGTATAGATCTCGGCGTTCGCCGTGTAGAGCACGTTCGGCGGATCGCCGCCGGCGACGAGCACGGAGCCATTTTGCAGCAGGGTCGCCGTGTGGTAGCCGCGGGCGAGGCCGAGCGATGCGGTCGTGGACCACGCGCCGGTGCTCGGATCGTAGAGCTCGGCGCTCGTCAGGGACGAGGGGCCGACGCCGCCCGCGACGAGCACCTTGCCCGTGGGCAGGAGCGTCATGCTGTGCGCGTAGCGGCCTTTGACCAGGGAGCCGGTGAGCATCCACGCGTTCGTGGCAGGATCGTAGAGCTCGCAGAAGGCTTGGGAATCGGTGTTGCCGCAGGTGAGCGCCTTGCCATTGCCGAGGAGCACCGCCGTATTGTAGGCATGCGCCACGTCGAGCGGGCCCGTGAGGCTCCAGGTGTTCATCGCCGGATCGTAGGCCTCCGCGGTCAACGAGGCGCCCGAGAGGCCCGCGCCGCCGATCGCCAGCACCTTTCCGCTCGCCAGCGTGACGAGCGCGTGCGCCTCGCGCGGATAATTCATCGCGGGGCCGGCCGACCAGGCATTCGTGGCCGGATCGTACAGCTCGGTCGAGGCGTTGGCGCCGCCCGTGACGAGCACGCGGCCATTGGCGAGGAGCGCGGCGCGATGCGAGTAACGCGTGATCGACATGACGCCCGCCGGGGTGAACGTGCCCGTCGCGGGATCAAAGGTCTCGGCGGCCGCGAGGCTCCCGAAGATGCTGCTCAGGCCACCCGTGACGAGCACCCGGCCATCGGCGAGCCTCGTCGACGAATGGGCGTACCGCGCATCCTTCATGGAGCCCGTGAAGCTCCACAGGTTCGTCGCCGGGTCATAAAGCTCGGCGAATTTCGTGGCCACGTCGCCGACCGAAAAACCGCCGGTCACGAGGACCTTGCCATTCACGAGCAGCGAGGCCGCGTGGCTCTCGCGCGGCGTGTTCATCGGCGCGATCGTGGTCCACGCGGGATCAACGAGCAGCGCCGCGCCGGGTGGCGGCGCCTCTTCGAGGTAGAGCTTGATCGTCGCGCCGTCGAGCGCGAGGCGCACGCCGATCGGATGACCGCCCTCCGAAAAGGCGCGCGGCGCGGTGACGTGGAGGCGCGCCCGGCCGGCCGGATCGAAGAAATGAATACCCGAAGCATCGTTTCGCGCCTCGGCCCCATCCACGCGCCACGCGCCGATCGCCTCGCCCGGCGCGGCGTGATCGGCCTCGATCACGAGCCATTCCTCGACGCCGCCCGCGCCGGCGACCCAGAGGGCCGTGCCGCCCCGGCGTGGATATGCGACGGCATCATCGACCGTGAATGCGCGGCCGCTCGTGCCTTCTTCGCGCACCAGGATCTCGAAGCCGTCGGGGGCCCGAAAACGTACTGCGCCCTCGCCCTCCCGCGGGAGCGCGACGCTCAGATCGTCCCCTGCGCCGGCCCCCCGGGGCAGGCGCCGACGATAACCGGCCTCGTCGGCTTCGAAGGGAGACGACCGAAGCACCTCCCCGACCTGCCCGGGAAACTGCGCTCGAAGGTTCGCGCGGAGCGGCTCGGCGGCCGCATCCTCCGGCTCGGGGAGGGACGCGCCGGGCATCTCCGTGGCCTCGTTGCCTTCGCAAGCCCCGAGCGCGACGAGCGCCATTACAAACGATGAAAATCCCCACCAGCGTGCATACGATCGTTGCCTCTCCCCTCGAACCTTCGCTTCGTGCATGGCGCGGACCCTACCCACCGGCGGCGATCTCGTCAATGAGGGTCGCCCGAGCAAGCGTGAAGCCATGGCATTTGCGGTCACTTTTTGGTCATGATCGCCCCAGCAACACGTGACCGTTTGCGCCTTGCCTACGCGTTCCTATCCACGTTACCTTCGGCGAAACGCGTAGCCGCTGACCCAGAGAAGGCCCCCGCATGAACGACGACTTGCTTGCATCGCCTGCGAACGGCTTCGAACCCCATTCCGAGAAGCCCCGGCTCCGGGGCGTCATCCACCAGTGGGCGGCCGTGGTCGCGCTCGTCGCGGGGGTGGCGCTCGTATGCATCACCGCCGGGATGCGCCGCTCGGTGGCCGCCGGGGTCTACAGCCTCAGCCTGCTCACCCTCTTTTCGGTCAGCGCGACGTACCACCGCGTCAACTGGAGCCCGCAGGCGCGCCTGCGGATGCGTCGCCTCGACCACGCGGCCATCTTCGTCCTCATTGCGGGCACGTACACGCCCGTCGCCTTGATCGCCCTGGGCCCCGGGGACGGGACGAGGCTTTGCACATTGGCGTGGGCGTGTGCCGCCGTCGGCATCCTCAAATCGGTCTTCTGGTCCGGATCGCCGAAATGGGTGACCGCCGCCATCGCCGTCGCCGCCGGCTGGTGCATCGTGCCGTTTCTGAGCGCCGTGGGGCGCGCCCTCGATACCACGCAGTTCGTTCTGCTCTTCGGCGGAGGCATCGTTTACACCGCCGGCGCCCTGGCCTACGCATCGAGGCGCCCGAACCCCGTCGTCGGCGTCTTCGGCTACCACGAGGTCTTCCACGCCTGCACCGTCATTGCCGCCGCGATGCACTTCGCCGCCGTCGTGAAGATCGTTCGCGGGGCCTGACGATCCTGTCAGAGGGTTGACGGATCGCCGCTCCCCTCCCCTCTTTCGCAGCGCGGGCTCCCGCTCTATCCTCCTCGATTCTTCCCCTTTCATCACAGGAGGAGCTCGCCATGCGTTTCCGCGCGAAAAGCCGACTCTCGATTGCGTTCCTGATCAGCCTCCCGCTCGCCGCCTTCGCGACGGGCTGCTCCGACGACTCGTCGGCGACCACCGGCACGACAAACCCCGCGGGCAGCGGCGGTGCGGGCGGCAACGGCGGAATCGGCGGCAACGGCGGCAACGGCGGCAACGGAGGCATGGGCGGCGGCGGCATGGGCGGCGCCGGCGGCTCCGGTGGACAGGAAGAGATGCGCGGCCCGGTCTCGTTCACCACGATGCCGGTGCTCGTCGCGCGCATCGGGGACCCGTACGTGTACGCGTCGCAGGCCGTTCAGGAAAACGCCCTTCCCGGCGACACGATCACCTACACGCTCGCGACCAAGCCAGACGGCATGCAGGTCGACCCCGCGACGGGCGCAGTCACGTGGACGCCCGCCGCCGGCCAGGAAGGGCCGCAGACCGTCTCGCTCGTGGCCACGGGCCCCGACGGGCAAAACGCGAAGCAGGACTACACGATCGAGGTCGAGCCGGCCGTCAACATCCTCGGCATGCAACCGGCCGCCGGCAGCGCCGCGGGCGGCGAGCTCGTCACGATCAGCGGCTATGGCTTCGTCGGCACCATCGGCGTCCTCTTCGGCAACGTCCCGGCCGCCGACGTCATGGTCCTCGACGACGGCACGCTCAGCGTCACCACGCCCGCCGCCGTCGCCCGCACCCGCATCGTCACGGTCACCCTCAACGGCCAGCCCCAAGCCACGTTCTCCCCGGGCTTCACCCACCTGCCCGTCGCCGCGTCGACCGACGTCACGCAGGCTAAGCTCTCCTCCACGCTGAAGGTCCAGGGCCTCGGCTTCGATCCGGCGTCCGTCGAGGCAAACCAGCTCGCGATCCCGGGCCGCAGCGGTACGCGCCGCAAGATCGTCACGAACCAGGCGGGCTCCGGCGACCTCGCCTTCGCGCTCGGCGTCGGCAACTCCGAGTCCACGCTCGCGACCGGCGCCGTCGCGATCGAGATCAACGGCCTGCGCTCGAACTGGCTCCCCCTCACGATCACCGACGCGTCGATCCCCGCCGAGCTCGCGGTCACGGGCTTCGACGCGGCCCACGCGCCCGGCGAGAGCCTCACCCTCACCGGCGCCGGCTTCGTCGGCCTTCAGCCCGCGGACCTCGCCGTCACCTTCTCCGGCGCCGCCGCGCCCGCGACCGTCACCTCGATCAACGCGGCCGGCACGCAGGTCGTCGTGACCGTCCCCGCGGACGCCGTCACCGGCCCGATCCAGCTCGCCGCCACGGGCCGCTTGCCCGCGCGGAGCTACGTCGCCGCCACGATCACGGGCAGCACGCCCGTGCTCTCCGTGCTCGACACGACCCCGGCCGGCGGCGCGCCCGGCAGCGCGCTCGTCCTCCGCGGCACGGGCTTCGCCGCGGGCGCCGCGATGAACAAGGTCACCTTCGACGGCGTGGAGGCCGTCGTCCTCTCGGCCGAGCCGAATCGGCTCGTCGTCGAGGTCCCGACGGTCGACTTCGGCCCGGCCGAGATCTTGATCGATTCGGCCGGACAAACCACGAACGCCGGCGTCTTCGGCGTCACGGGGGAGTACACGATCCTCGCCGGCGGCGGCCCCGAGGAGACCGAGATCGGCGACGGCGGGGATCCCTTGCTCGCCTCTCTCGAAGGCGAGTTCGTCACGACCGACGCGGCCAACAACTATTACATCGCCGATCGCAAGCGCGTCCGCGTCCTCAACAACGGCGCCGCGCCCGTCACGATGTTCGGCAAGACGATCCAGCCGAAGACCATCCAGACCGTCGCGCAGGCGCCCGAGGGCGTCGCCGCCGTCGCGATCCACCCCGTCACGCAGGACGCGTATTTCGCCACGGGCTTCCGCATCTTCCGCGCCAAGCGCACCGACGGCACCGTCACGGACTACGCCGGCACCGCGTCGAGCGGCAACGGCGGCAACGGCGGCAACCGCCTGAGCGCGAGCTTCAACGGCATCAGCGACCTCGCCTTCACGGCCGACGGGGCCATCCTGCTCGTCGCGGACAACAACAACGGCACGATCCGCGCGATCAACACCACGGGCACGGCCACGACGGCCTGGGGCGTCACGATCGCGGCCGACGCGGTCGAACAAATCGCGAACATCGGCGCCGTCAACCCGCTCACCGTGACGCTCGACGCCGAGAACAGCATCTACACGACGACGTCGCTCCAGGTCCGCAAGATCCCTGCGACTCGACCGCCGGTGGGCGATCCGATGTACGTCGAGAGCGTGCACCTCGCGGGCGGCGGCAACAATTCGAGCCTGCCCGCCGAGGGCTGCCCTGCGATCACCACGTCGCTCGGCATCAACCGCGGCGCCGTCGTCGATCCCATCCGCGGCGACCTGCTCCTCGGCAGCCGCCACGGCCTCGTGCGCCGCGTTCGACCTGCGGGCGGCAGCCAAGCGACGGCGCTCGACGAGAACGACTGCGTCGATTTCGTCGCCGGGAGCTGGACCGCCGGCAAGGCCATCCCGAACGCCGGATATGCGGGCGACGGCGGCCCCGCCAAGAGCGCCGCGTTCGCGCTCTTCTCGCGCCCCTTCGTCGATCGAAACGGCTCGCTCCTCGTCCTCACCGAGGGCCGCCTGCGCCGCGTCCTCTTCGACGCCGCGGGCAATCCCGGCCTCGTCGAGGCCGTCGCCGGCATCGGCCCGAGCAAGGTCGACAATCTCCCCGGGCTCTCGCTCCGCGCGCTGAACAGCCTGAGCTCCATCCGCGTCGACGCGGCGAACAACCGTTACGTCTACACCTCGGATGCGCGCGTCGTGGCGCACGATCGCACGACGAACCTGCTCTCGCCCCTCGCGGGCACGGGCTACACCGGCAACACCATCGGCCCGAACGGCATGGCTACGGCCTCCGATCTCGCCACCCTGCGCGGCGTCGAGGTCGCGGGCGGCGCGCTTTATCTGCTCGAAGCGAGCTTGCCGCGCGTCGCGAAGGTCGACCTCGCGACGGGCCTGCTCTCCGTCGTCGCGGGCGACGGCCGCGCCGCCACGACGGCCGAGCAGCAGGCCGCGGGCGTCGCCGCGACCTCGCGCGTCGCCATCAACACGGGCGCGGGCAAGGCCGTCGTCGGCCCGAGCGGCGCGCTCTACTTCGCCGATTCGAACTACCTCCGCATCATCAACATCACGAACCAGCCCCTCACCACCTTCGGCGTCACGCTCCAGCCCGGCTACATCGACGATGTTCCGCTCAGCCTCGGCCCGAACATCAGCGGCGTCGCCTTCGCGCCGAACGGCGATCTTTACGTGGCCTCGTACGATTCGAACGCCGTGCGCCGCATCCCCGCGGCGGGCCCCTTCACGGCGGAAAACGTCATCACCGGCGACAGCCAGCGGTATGGCGTCGCCAAGCCCGGCGCCCTCGCCGACCTGCGCCTCAACCGCCCGAGCGACCTCACCTTCCTGCCCACGGGCGAGCTCGTCATCGCGAACGATTTCGGCCACACGCTCGTCGTCGTCGAGCCCGACGCGAATGGCACGATCGGACCTTCGAGCCTCTTTGCACACGTCTTTGGCAGCGGCGCGCCGGGCCGCCTCGCGAGCGAGGGCGCGCCGCCCCTCTCCGTCGCGCCGCGCGGCGTCCGCGCCGTCACCGTCGACGGCAAGGACCTCGTCCTCATCGCTGGTGAGCGCGTGGTTCGACTGGCGACGCCTTGATCTCCGGGGCCTCCGAGGGCGCCACCTCGCAGGCCCCGATGCTGTGCCCCTTCTCCCGCCGCATGCGTGATTTCCCCATGAAATCCCGGTGGTCGTCCACCGGATCCGCCGTCGCGGCCCGCGCCGCCGGCGACGCGGGCAAGAGCGTGTAATCGCCCCGCGACGGATCCACGAAGAGCCGCGCGAGCGGCAGGGAGAGCGATTGCCCGTCCTTGCCGAGCTGCTTTCGCCAATCGGAGAGCGACCGCACCTGTTCCCCGATGGCCACCCGATCGAGGACATTTCCGTCGCTCTCCACGAGCTTCGCGTCTTTCTCCGTCACGAGCTCGAGCCCCGCGCGGCGGGCGTCGCGGTGGAACAGGATGTTGTTCCGCACCACGTTCGGCCCCGTGCTCAATCGGAGCTGCAGCGCGTTTCGCGCCCCCTCGGGCATCACCACCGTGTTGTGCACGATCGAGAGCCCCTTTGGACCGGCGCGCCCGTCCCCGTCTTCCTCCGCGTCCTGCTCCATTCCGTCGGCGTCGCCGAAGGCCACGATGCCCGACGCTGCATTGTCGTAGAGCACGTTCCCCTGCACGATCGAGTCCTGCACGCCGTCGAGGTTGATCCCCGCGCCTTTCCGCTTCTTGTTGTTCGCGAGCGCGCCCCCGCCGTTGCCGAAGATCAGGTTTCGCTCGATCGCGGCGCCGGTCACGAGCCCGTCGGCCACGCCATCGTAAAAACTCTTGCCGTACTTGTCCGTCTCGGGCCGCTCGCGCATGTCGGCGTTGATCTGGACGCCGCAGCCGTCGTTTTCGCGCAGCACGTTCGCGCGGATCGCGGGCCTGTCGCCGCTGTTCGACAGATAGATCCCGTGCTCGCGTCGGCTCCGCCGGATCTCGTTGTTCTCGACCGTCATGTCGTCCACGAACGACGAAAAGATCCCCCACCGCCCGTTGTCGAGGAACGTCCCGTTCCGGATCGTCACGTTCGTCCCGTAAAACACGGCCACCGCGGCGCGCGGCGCGCCGGACGACGAGAGCCCGTCGAGGACGACGTGGTGGGATTTCCGAAGAATGATGTTGTCCCGACAAGCATTCTGGTTCTTGCAATTCGGGTCCGGGCGGACGACCGCGCGCCTGCCGACCGCGAAGATCGTGATGGGCCGGCCCGGCTCGCCTCGCAGCCCGTCCGCGGTGAAGCGCGCATATTCTCCGTCTTCCACGAGCAGCACGTCGCCCGGCGCCGTCGCGAGGGAAATGCCTCGCTGGATCTCCCGGCACGGATTGCGCTCCGAGCAATCGTTCGCGTCTTTCCCCGACGGCGACACCCGGAATCGCCGCCCGCCCGGGGGCGGGGCCGGCCTCGCCTTCACGGGCCCGACGGACGCGAGGCTCTGCATTCGCGGCGGCCCGGACAGCGCCTCGGCCGACGTGCCGCGATCCTCGGGCGAAGCCGGGCGCGAGCACGCAAGCAGCAAGACAAGCGGAGCGGCGCCCAAGAAAACCCGCATGAACAGCACCTCCGCGTGAGTTCACGAAAGGTAGCGCCCGCATTCGACCCCGCCACGGCGAATTGAGAGACTACACACATTCCTGGCCGCTCCGGACACGCGGGAGACCGCCCCGAGCGGGATGGGTTCGTCCCGAGCGGGGTTTGGGGGCGCAGCTCGGCTTGTCCGAGCGTGGCCCCACGCGTTGAATGCGTGGTCATGCTCACGTCGCCTGCCTGGACGAACCCCTGCAGACCCCTCGACCTGGGCCTTCGATGCGCCTAGACTCGCGCCGCCTCGTCAGGGGACGCGGCATCCAACCAATTCCAATTCTCCCTGGAGTCAGCCGTGGCCGCCGGACGAACGCGCGTTCAATACGATTGCAACAAGTGCGTGGCATTTTGCTGCTCCATCTACGAGCGCGTCGAGGTGACGGCCCGGGACGTCAAGCGTCTCGCCTCCCATTTCGGCCTCACCCGCGAGGCCGCCGAAAAGCGCTTCACGGTGCACCGCTTCGGCGGCCGCATCCTCCGCCGCAAGAAAGATCCTTTCTTCGGCAAGGCCTGCAAATTCCTCCACCCCGACACGCGCGGCTGCACCATCTACGAAGGCCGCCCGCAGGCCTGCCGCGAATACCCCGGCCAGAGCCGCTGCGGGTACCACGACGTCCTCCAATTCGAACGCGAAATCCAGAACGACCCCACCATCGTCCCCATCGTCCGCCTCACGTTCAAGAAACAGCTCCGCGACGCGGCCCGCTGATCCAGCCGATCCCTTTGCCGCCTCGGCATGCGGGACCACGGCCTCCGCGTGATGGCGGGCCCGGCCACGCCCACCTACACCACCGGCAGCATTTTTCACGGCAAGCGCCTTCCACCGGCATGACGCGGGGTGTCGATATGCCTTTGCGTGGCCCGGCCCTCTTGCATGTCTCGCCCGCCTTTTCGTAGGCTGGGCCAATGGCGATCCTCGATCTCTCCTTCGAGTCCGGCGAGCAGAGCCTCTCGGTGCGGCACTTCTCGGTGCACGAGGGCATCTCGACGCTCTTCAGCGCCAACGTCGTCGCGCGCTCGCCGAAGGAGGACATCGACCTCGAATCGCTCGTCGGCAAGGCCGGCGGCCTGCTCGCGATTGGCAACTTGAACGTGCCGCGCGGCTGGACCGGCGTCGTCAGCCACGCCGAGCAGATCGACGTCGAGCCGCCGACGGGCACCTCGCTCGGGCTCTCCACCTACCTCGTCCGGATCGTGCCCACGATGTGGCTGCTCACGCAGCGCAAGGGCAACCGCATCTTCCAGAAGATGTCGATCCCCGACATCGTGAAGAAGGTCCTCGGCGAGTACGGCATCGAGCCGAAGATGAAGCTCACCGAGCCGCACCCCGAGCACGAGTACCGCGTCCAATACGGCGAGACCGATTTCGCCTTCGTAAGCCGCCTGCTCGAAGAAGAAGGCATCTCGTACTGGTTCGGCCAGGTCCTGAAGGGCAACAACGTCGCGAGCGAGCTCCACCTCGCCGACGCGCCCACGCGCGGCGAAGCGCGCAAGCCCATCCGCCACGCGGAGAACCCGAACCAGCCGGGCAACAACGAGTGGATCTGCCGCGTCCACCTCGCGCACCAGGTCCGCCCCGGCGCCGCGATGATCCGCGACTACGACTTCGAAAAACCCAAGTTCGTCCTCCGCGGCGAGGCCGAGAAGGCCAAGAAGGAGGACTTCTACGAGCAATACGTCTACGAGCACGGCGCCTTCACCGACGACAAGGAGGGCAAGCGCCGCGCGGACATCCTGCTCGAAGCCGAGCGCCGCACGAAGCGCGTCGTGTCGTACGAGGCGAACGCCTTTGATCTCGCGCCGGGCATCATCTTCAGCATCGACAACCACCCGCGCGAGGATCTCGATCCCGGCAAGAAGCTGCTCGTCCTCGAAGCGATCCACGAAGGCACGCCCGACGGCGAGTGGACGCTCTCCGGCGAGGCCACGTTCATCGACGTGCCGCATCGCCCCGCGCAGCGCACGCCGCGCCCCAAGATCAACGGCCTGCAGAGCGCGTTCGTCGTCGGCCCGAAGGGCGAGGAGATCTACACCGACGAGTACGGCCGCGTGCGCGTGCAGTTCCATTGGGATCGCGACGGCAAGTACGACGAGACCTCGACCTGCTGGATCCGCGTGAGCCAGGGCTGGGCCGGCGCCGCGTACGGCATGATGACGATCCCGCGCATCGGCCAGGAGGTACTCGTCGGCTTCTGGGAGGGCAACCCCGACGAACCCGTCATCGTCGGCCGCCTCTACAACGGCAAGAACCGCGTCCCCTACAAACTGCCCGACGAGAAGACGAAGAGCACCTGGAAGACGAACAGCTCGCCGACGACGGGTGGCTTCAACGAGATCATGTTCGAGGACAAGGCGGGCAAAGAGCTCTTCTTCGTCCAGGCGCAGCGTGATCTCTCGAAGCTCGTCAAGCGCAACGAGACCGAACGCACCGGCGCGAACCGCACGATGGTCGTCGGGGCGAACCGATCGAGCGTCGTCGGCGCCGTCGACACCACGCTCGTCGGATCGAAGTACACGCTCGTCATGGCCAAACCCAAGGATCTCAAGGTCGAGGCCATGGGCAGCCCCGACGTCGAGAAGCAGGAGACCATGATCGAGATGGTCGACGGCAAGATCACGCTGACGACGGGCAAGGCCACCATCGTGCTCGACGGAGCCACGATCACGCTCAAGGCCGACGGGGACATCAACCTCAAGGCCGGCGGCGAAGTCGTCATCCACGGCGGCCCGTTCGTGAAGATCAACTGCTAGGAGCTCGCCATGCCGCAAGCCGCACGCAAAGGTGATCTGACGGTGCACGGCGGCGTGATCGCCGAAGGTTCGCCCGACGTCACCATCGGCGGGATGGCCGCCGCTCGCCTGCTCGACAAACACGTCTGCCCGCTGCACGGCCCTGGGCCCGTCACGCAGACCTCGCTTACGGTCTACATCAACAAGGTCGGCGCTGCGCGCGTGGGCGACGCGTGCACCTGCATGATCCCCTCCACCGCCGTGGGCGGCGGCAGCGCGGACAAACCCGACCGGGCGAAGTGGACTTTCAAGGCGGACGGCGCGTACGCGAAGGAGAACAAGTACGCGACCGACGGCGAGGACTACAGCGAGAAGTCGCTGCGCGACGCCTGGGACAAGGCGAACAACAAGGCCGGCGACAAAGCGATCGATCAGGTCGTGAACGGCCGCGATCCGAAGGACCAGGCGTGGAAGCCCAAGGTCGCCATCGGCGCCAACAAGGAGGTCTGGAGCGCGAGCACGGTCCCGAAGGGCCCCGACGGCAAACCCGTCGACAACTACGCGCAGTTCTTCTCGGGCTCGACGAAGGGTTCGTACGGGGCAACCGCCGAGTTCGAAGGCGTTCGCAACATGAAGGCGAACGCGGGCGGCAAGGCCGAGGTCGAAGGCTCGCTCTTCGCGGCCTCGGGCAAGGCCGGCGACGCGAAGGGCTGGGGCGAGGTCTCCGGCGAAGCGAAGGTCCTCACGGCGAAGGCCGACGCCACCGCGGGCATCCAGGCCGAGGTCAAGGACGGCAAACTCGAGTCGTTTTACGGCGAGGCGGCCGCGGGCGCGGGCGCGTCCGTCGTCGAGGGCAAGGTCGCGGGCAAGAAGACCTTCACGATCCCGCTCGTGAACCTCGACGTCAGCATCGGCGGCGAGGCTTCGGGCGCGCTGCTCACGGCGGAGGCGCGCGCGAGCGCGTTCGCGGGTTACCGCGACGGCAAGCTCCGCATGGGGTTCGGCGCGAAGGTCGGCGCGCTGCTCGCCGGCCTCGGCTTCAAGTTCAACATCGAGATCGGCCCGGCCGAACAGAAGAAGGAGCCCGCGAAGGCGCCCGGCGTCCCCGGCGTCGCGGGCATCGATCCGATCGCGATCGGCTGCATGACCGTGCTCATCGGCGGTGTCCCGCCGCCGTACATCCCTGGCGCGCCTCCGCCCGATCAACCGCCGGGGGTCGTCGTCGACGCGGTCGGCATCCGCAACAAATCCCAGGCGCTGACGCTCAAGGCTGCGAAACGCGCGGCTGCGCCGTTCACGCCCATCAAGTGCGACTTCTGAGGGGGAGCGAGGCGCCATGGACACCGGCATGAACGAGCACGAGTCCCTCCTCGTCACGACCGCGGCCTTCACCGACGACATCGAGCGCCTCGCGCGCGCGGGTCGTCTGTTTGCCGCGGTCGACGCGGCGGACGCGCCGTTCGTCGCGGAAAAGGCGGCGCAAGCCGGCCCCCACGCCGCGGTCTGTCTCTACAAACCCAAGGACGCGAGCGATTGGGCCGACGCCGCGCCGTACCTCTTCCAGGTGGATCTCTCGACCTGGAGCTGGCTGCGCGAGGGCCTCGCCGAAGATCCGAGCCTCTGCATCTTCGCGATCGCCGACACGAACCTCGAAGGCGTGCGGCGGCATTTCCGCCGCTACCTCCTGGTGCAGTCGCCGGCGGGCACGAAGATGAACTTCCGCTTCTACGATCCGCGCGTGCTCGTCACGTGGCTCGACTGCTGCACCCCGCCCGAGCTCGACGATTTCTACGGCCCGGTGAGCGAGTACGGCATCCCCACGGAAGACGGCCTCGGCGCGCTCTTCTGGAAGCGCCGCGTCGAGGGCGCGCCGCGCAGGCGTGAGGATCTCCTCTACAAACTGCGGCCTGGGCAGATGCGCGCCTTCGCGAAGGCCTCGGAGGAGCGCTTCACGGATCGCACGGTGAACTTCCTCCAAGCGCAGTTCCCGGACGCGCGGGAGGAGCCGAGGCCTTCGCTCAAGTACTTCGTCGCCGATCAGATCGATCGCGCGCGCACGCTGCACGGCTTCACGACGGAGCTCGAGCTCGTGACGTACGTGATCACGGCCTGGGCGCTCGGCGGGGATTTCGACACGGCGATGCCGGCCGTGGCGGAGACGCTCGCGGCCAAGCACCTCTCGTCCGGTGACAAGGCCGCGTGGATCTCGGACTTCACGCGCAAGCTTCTTCGTACGCTCGAGGAGACCTGAGTCATGCCTGGTGGCGGTCTATTGCAGAGAGCTTGGGGTGCGGCCTCGAACGCGGCCCAGAAGACGGCCGGCGCCATCACGGGTGGCGCCAAGATGGTCGGCGACGGGATCGTCAGCGGCGCAAAAGCGACCGGCAACGCGGTCGTCAGCGGCGCGAAGGCCGTCGGAAATGCGGCCGTCACCGGCGCGAAGGCCGTCGGAAATGCGGCCGTCACCGGCGCGAAGGCCGTCGGAAATGCGGCGGTCGCGGTCAAGGACGGCGTCAAGGAAGGGGTCCGCGGCGCGACGCGGGCCGTGGCCGACGCCGGCTACAACGCGGTCGGCGCGGGCAAAGACGCGCTCGACTCCGGCGCCAAGCGCGTCAGCGACGCGTATGGGAAGGCCAAGGAGTACTTCACGGGCAAACCCCCTGCCCAGCCTTGCATTGCGTGCACCGGCAAGGACGTCGACCACGACGGCGCGATCTTCGGCTACGTGAACGGCAAATGCGTGCCGCTCACGCAGAAAGGCCAGGAGGTCATGCGGGCCGACATCGAAGCCGCGAAAAAGAGCGGCTACAACCCAAGTTCGCAGACGCATTCGGCCTACGACCCCGATCGGCCCGACGATCCGACGCGGAACACCTCGCAGGCGACGAAGGATTGCTGCGCGAAATGCACCGAGGGCAAACCTCCGCGCACGATCTTCTACGTCAACGGCATCAATACCACGCGCACCACGCATTGCGAGACGCTGAAGCAGCTCGGTGACATGACGTGCGCCACGGTCGTCGGCGTGTACAACGCGACCGAGGGCTTTGCGAAGGACGCACAGCAGACCTCGAAGGATCGGCGCCTCATCCGCGAGGCGGCGGCAGGCAAGAAGGATCTCACGACGGACGGCCGAAACCCCGCCGTGAATACGTTGAGCGACCTCGTCGTGGCCGAGCGTGAATCGGGCCGCCCCGTCGAGATCTTCGCGCACAGCCAGGGCGGCGCCGTCACGAGCCTCGCGCTCTACGACGCGAACAACACGCTGAAGGCGGGCTCTCCCTCGCCGAACGCGGGCCTCGACGAAAACGTCAAGGTCACGAGCTTCGGCTCCGCGGCGCCGCAATGGGTCAGCGGGCCGAAGTACACGCATTACGTGCACGTGAACGACGCGACGCCGATGGTGTTCGGCCTCGGCGACAACCCGAAGAATCACGCGCAATATGCGGGCGGCGGCAACGTCGTCACGTTCTCGGGCGAGCGCGGCCAGGCGGCTGATTTCGAGACGAACGGCAAGAACCTCGACAAGCACTGGCTGCCGGGGATGACCGAATACCACGGCATCGACGACGATCTTTATTTCAAGGCCTACCAGCAGCAGAACCGGAACACCGGCGACACCTGCGGCTGCGGCAAGAACAAGTAAGACGCCGAGGCGGAAGGCAAAGGGACGACGATGGCGACGAACAGCGCGATGCCGCCGGGGCGGGACAGGGCCGAGGCCCTCATGCAGTTCTACGCGCGCAAGGAGAACCGCTACGACGCGGAGCTCGACGCGAACGGGGACATTTCGTTCGGCGAATTCGGCTTCCGGCACGAGCCAGAGAAAGACGCGCTCGTGGCGCGCGCCTTCGTGGCGAAGGCGTGGCGCGACGGCGCGCCCGAGGCGCAGATCGACGCGTTCATGAAGGTCGGCCGCGCGCTCAACGATCCGGCGATCGGCGGGCTCTTCGACCAGGGCGGAGGGTATTTCCACCTCGACCCGGACAAACGCATCTATTTCCTGAAGAAAGACTTCCCGCTCGCCACGACGACGCGGGAGATGCTCGACGAGGGCGTGGAAAAACTCCGGGATCTCGCCGCCACGTGGACGACGCGCTGGTTCGCGCGCGTCGCGGACATCACGCACGGCCGCGCGCTACCGCCCTTGCGCCCCGTGAAGCAAGACGACCCGGACGACACGATCTGACGTAATCGAAGAGGAAGATCATGGCGCTGCTGGAGCTTGCCTTCGAAAACAATGAAGACTCCCTCTCGGTGCGGCATTTCGCCGTCCGGGAGCCGATTTCGGGTTCGTTCGACGTGGGTGTCCTCGCGCGCTCACGATTGCCCGGGCTCGATCTCGAAGGGTTCGTCGGGAGACCCGCGGCGTTCCTGATGATGGGCGGCCCGCTCGCGGGCCCGCGCGCCTGGTCGGGCGTCGCCAGCCACATCCAGATGGTGCAGGCCGAGCCGACGGGCCTCTCGACCTATTTCGTGCGCATCGTGCCGCAGATGTGGCTCCTCCGGCTCCGCAAGCGGAACCGCATCTTCCAGCACATGACGATCCCGGCGATCGTCAAGCAGATCCTCGACGAGTATTCGATCGTCCACCAGATGAAGACGGTCGACGAGCACCAGGAGCACGAGTATCGCGCCCAGTACGAGGAGAGCGATTACGATTTCGTGAGCCGCTTGCTCGAAGAAGAGGGCATCTCCTACTGGTTCAAGCAGGTCGGCGGCGGCAACGCCGGCACGTACACGACCGAGCTCATCCTTTCGGACAAACCCGAGGCGGGCGAGGAGCGCCCCACCCTGCCCTTCGTGTATGCGCCGAACCAGGACGCTCGCAAGGAGTTCGTCCGCAACGTCAAGGTCTCGCACCGCATTCGCCCCGGCGCGGCGAGCTTCCGCGATTACGATTTCGTGCGCCCCGATTTCCACCTCCTCGGCGACGCCGAGAAGGCGTCGAAGCCGGAAGACTTTTACGAGCTTTACCGGTACACGCCCGCCGGGCTCGTCAAGGATCGGCGCGAGCAGCCGCGCGTGCCGGCCGATCCCGAGGGCAAGCTCGTCGCCGACATCGACCTCGCGGCTGCGCGCCGCGGCAAGCGCGAGCTCCAGTTCGATTCGAACGCGTACGACCTCGCGCCGGGGCTGCTCTTCAAGGTGGAAAGCCACCCGCGCAGCGACGTCTCGGCGGGCCGCTTCCTCTGCACCGAGGTCAGCGTCGAGGGCACGCACGACGGCGAATGGACGCTCTCCGGGTATGCGGCGTTCGTCGAGGAGAAGACGCGGTTCCGGCCGATGAAGGTCACGCCGAAGCCCGTCGTCGAGGGCGTCGAGAGCGCGATCGTCGTGGGCCCGAAGGGCGAGGAGATCCACACCGACGAGCACGGCCGCGTCCGCGTGCAATTCCACTGGGATCGCGACGGCCAATACGACGACCAATCGTCCTGCTGGATTCGCGTGAGCCAGGGCTGGGCCGGCGGCGCGTTCGGCATGATCGTGCTGCCGCGGGTGAGCCAGGAGGTCTTGATCGCCTTTCTCGAAGGGGATCCGGATCAGCCCGTCCTCCTCGGCCGCGCCTACAACAAGGTCGCGCCCGTGCCCTTCAACCTCCCCGAGCAGCGGACGGTGAGCACGTGGAAATCGCAGTCCTCGCCGAAATCCGAGGGCTGGAACGAGATCACCTTCGACGACGCCGCGGGCAAGGAGGTGCTCTACATGCAGGCCCAGCGAAACCTCTCGAAGCTCGTCAAGGCGAACGAGAACGAGCGGACGGGCGCGAATCGCTCGATCTTCGTGGGCGCGAACCGCAGCTCCTTCATCGGCGCCGTCGACAACACCATGGTCGGCCAGCGCAGCGTCGCCGCCATGGTCGAGTTCCGGGAGAAAGACCCGGACAAACCGAACGAGCCGACGATGGTGCTCAAGGAGACGATGATCGAGACGATCCACCCGAAGATCTCGCTCACGACGGGCAAGGGCACGAGCATCATCGACGACGCGAACATCAACCTGCTCGCCGATCGCAACGTCGTCCTGAAATCGGGCAAGGACGTCATCATCGAGGGCAAACACGTCTACATCAACACGAAGAGCGTGCCGGGCAAGGCGCCCAAGGTCGAGGGCAGCGCGAGCGACGGCGCGCGCAGGCCCCAGGGCCGCACGCTCGGCGCGGTGCTGGAGACGTTTGGCCAGCCAAAGTCCAAGGCCGTGCGCCTCGCGATGCAGCGCCAGGTCATCGGCTTCCGCCCGCCGACGCCGCAGATGTTCAAGATCGCCGCGGCCAAGGGGAACAGCGTCGAGCAGATCGCCGCCCGGAAGAAGGTCGCCCTCCATTTCTACAAGGACATGGGCCAGAAGTTCGACAAGGCCCTGAAGAAGGTCCGCAATTACAAGTACCCGGAGGAGATCAACGAGATCCTGAGCCACATGCGGGGCATCGATTTCAAGGAGCCCCTCTCCGTGGGCCCGCCCCCGCCCGCGCCGAAGCGGCTCACGCAATGGCAGGTCCCAGACGGGTTCAAGGGCAATTATTTCGCAAGCTCCATGGCAACGCCGCCCGACCTTGGCATTGGCAAGCTCGGGACGAAGCAGGATGGCACGGTCGTCGAGAAGATCGCGAAGCCGTACGCCATTCCCCCGTCGACGCCCTACCTGAAGACCACGGCGGCGAAGATCCTCGACACGTGGAGCGTGCAGAACAAGCCGTCGATGACCCCGGGCGGCATGGCCCAGTATTACATCGGCGACAACTCGAACATCCTCGAAATCGGCGCGAAGCCAGCCGCCTGATCCTGCATGAACCGTCCGATCGACAGCCGGAAGGAGTTTTTCGAAGTCCTCGAGCAGACGCGGATCGAAGCCGAGGCGCGCTTCCAGCGGGCGCCGCGCTCCGCCCTGTACGAATCCATCGCTCGCCAGCTCGCCGCCATGCAATCGATGACGGAGAGCGGCCGCACGCCCACCGAGGACGAGCGAGAGTCCATCACGATCGGCCTCCTCGCCGCCCGCGAGCTCGAGCCGGCGCAGGATCCGGACCTCGTTGATTTCATCGAACGCCTGCACGAGCTCAACGGATATTTCACGGCATGGCCACCCAACTAGCCGGACTCCGCTACCAGCACCGCACGTTCCACGCGCCCGTGCCCAGCGACGCCGTCCTGCGGCTCTGCCGGCTCGCGCCCTCCGGCCAACGTATCGCCTTCGTCCGCGAGGACGGCCCCGAGGGACAAACCGGCATCTGGATCGGCGAGCTCCACAATGCCCATTCGGCCCGGCTCCTCGTCCCGTTCAAGCCCGGCCGTGTCGAGGATCTCGCGTTTTCCCCCGACGGCTCGCACATCGCGTATCGTGTCGCGCCGCTGCTCGGATTCGGCGCGCGCGGCACCATCGGCTGGGCGAGCGCCGATGCGCCGGGCGAGATCCGGCGCGTGGAAGGCACGGGGGTTGGCTTTACACCCGGCGGCAAAGCGATCCTCGTCGCGGATCCCTACCGCAAGGTGCTTCTCCGGTATGCGCTCGACGAGGAAGAGCCGCGCGAGCTCGGCCCCTTCGAGGACGACGCCGATCCCTCGTTCCCTGCGCAGATCGTGGTCTCCCCCGACGGCGAGCACATCGTGTACACGGCCGGGCGCGACGGCGAGGAGGTCTCCGAGGTCTGGCTCGTCAAGCGCGAAAACAGCGCGGTCGTGACCACGATCCTCACGGAGATCCCCGGCGGGAACGTCCACATCTTGCCTTTCTGGTCGCCCAAGGGCACGACGCTCGGCCTCTTCTGCGTGCACGAGGACCAGGAGAAGACCGCGCTCATCGTCGTCCCGCGCCTCGAAGGCGAAGGCCAGGTCCTCTACGAGAGCAGCTACCTCGACCCGGCGCGGACGCCCACGTTCACGCACGCGGCCCGCTCCATCGCGTTCTTCCGCACGGAAAAGCCCGGCGACGAGGAGCGCCTGGGGACCAGCCGCCTCGTCCTGCTCGACGTCAAGCGCGAGACCTTCGCCGCCCTCGCCGAGCCGGACGAGGTGTTCGGCGCGCCCCGCTTGTTCGATGACCGCTCGATCGCCGTCGACGGCGAGGGCCTCGCGCACCTCTTCGTATTCGACGATCCGTTGTGACGAAGGTGCTAGACTCGACTCCAGCGAAGGAAGAGTTCGACATGGCGCTCGACGATCCGGATCTCCCGACCCAAGGTGTCTTCCCGAACGAGGAAGAGCTGAAGGATTGCATCACCGTCACGGTCCGGCAGCCGCGCTCGGATCTTGATTTCAGCATTCTCCTGCCCGACGGCTGGTATCAGCAGCCCGCGCCGATCGATAAGATCGACTTCTCCCAGGAGTCGGAGTTCGTCCCGCTCGCGCTCTTCAGCGCGGCGAAGGAGATGCTGCCGCCCATCCTCTTCACGGTCGGCGTCCGCCCTGCGCCGAAGAAGGGCAACGTGGCCGAATGGCTGGAGCGGCAATGTTATCTCCAGCAGCTCGCGCTCGAGCGCATCAAGCTCAACAAGTTCCCGTTCGGCTGGGCCGCGGAAGCGGTCGCGCTGCAGGCGAGCGAGTTCGGCAAGCTCAAGCTGCGCATCACGATGTTCGAGGACGGCAATCGCCTCTTCGCGCTCATCGGAATGGCGCCGCTCGACGTGTGGGACGTGTGGGTCGTCCCGCTCGGCCTCTGCGTCAATACCTTCGAGCTCCTCGAGCCCAAGGGGCAAAGCGCGCCGCTCGCGCCCAAGTACGAAGATCCCAAGCCGGAAGGCGAGTAGCCCCGGCGGGGGGTCCGCGGCCCCCGGGGCGCGTCGGGCACGGAATGGGCATTGCCCCCGGACGGCATGCGTGGAAGAGTGGACTTCCATCGTTTCGAGGAGGAGCCGATGCACCGCAACCCGAGCTTTTATTGCCAGGCGTGTCGCATGCAGGTGCAGCTCGTGCACCACGGTGAGCACAAATACCAGCAGCAGGACGGGGCCTCGAAGGACTACGTCTTCGGTCATTGCGCCCGCTGCAACCGCGTCGGGCTCGTCGAATACGAGCACGAAGCCGACGGCGCGGCCGCGGAGCCGCGGCAGCTCTGGCCCTCGGTGCTCCGGCCCATCGATTTCGAGCTCCCGCCGCGGGTGATGGAGGCCTACCAGGAGACGCTGCGGTGCGAGGCGGCCGGCGCGTGGATGGCCACGGCGGTCATGGCGCGGCGTACGCTCGAGGTCGTGGTGCGTGAGTTCGCGCCCGATCACGAGCGTTTCCTCGACGGCCTGCGGGCGCTCTACACGAAGGGCCTCATCAGCGAGGAGCTTTGCCGCTGGGGCGAGGAGCTCCGGTTCCTCGGCGACGTCGGCGTCCTGCCCACAGACCCGAAGGCCTCGCACCAGGACGCCAAAGAGGCGCTCGAATTCCTGGGGGCGCTCCTCGAAACGCTGTACCACTTGCGCGAAAAGTTCCGGCGCATGCAGGCGCGGCGCCAGCGAGGGCGGCTCGGGGCCGATGCGCCCGAGCGGCCCTCCTGAGGTCTCTCGTCAGAATTCGATCTTCGACGCGTCGAGCTCGTCGTTCACCGCGTCCGCGGCCACGGTCTTGCTCGGCGGCGGCGCCGTGCCCTTCTCGGCCCACGCCACGAGGGCGTCGAACGCGCGCTCGGCGTAGGGCTGCAGGATCGTGAACTTGTCCTGCGCGCCCTCCTCGGCCGGCGTGCCGTCGAAATCGAAATCGAGCACCCCGTCCGAATGCAGGTCCACGTGGCCGCCGCCGGCCACGACGTAGAGCCGGTACAGGTCCGGATTGCCGTACGTGGTCACCGCGTCGCGGTAGTCCTCCGCGTTCGAGATCACCCCGAGCAGCCCGTCCGCGTCGCCGTGAATGCTCACGAGCGGCGCCGAGAACTCGCCCGTGTTGGCGTTCTTCAGGGCATACGACACGCTCTCCTCCGTCCAGCCGGCGTCCGGCGCCGAGGCCAGGAACGCATAAAACGGCGGCGGATCCATGTCGTTCGGCGGGAAGCAGCTATACGCCGCGCTCCCGGCCAGATCGTGGCCGAGGAGCTCCGCCTTGAAGTAATACGCCGTGAAGTTGTAGTAACCGATCCCCTTGAATTGCGGCAGCGATGCCTTGAGGGAATCGAACGCCGTGTTGTAGGCGCCCCAGATCGTCGCCGACGGCGCGCCGAAGCCCGCTGCGATCATCGCATCCTGCGCCCCCGAGAACGGCGGCGTCTCCGCGAACGCGGCCGGCGTCGAGAGCGTCGCCGCATCGTAGGCCCACTTCATCGCGAGCGCCGCGCGCTCGTTCGAGCTCACGAGGTGGTTTGCCGCGGCATACTCGGCCGGCGTCACCGTCCCGTTCTTGTCCTTGTCGAGCACCCGCGCGTCGGGCCAGTACGCGCCCGACCAGTCGAGCCCGCCGGCGAAAACCCGCTTCCCGCCGGCCTTCTCGCGCTCGTGATCGATCTCCAGCGCGCGCCGCACCTGATATCCGCCGTTCGACAGGCCCACCGCATACACGTGGGTCGGCGCCCTGCACGTCACGATCTCGATATGATCCGCAGCCCACTGCGCGAGATCCAGCATCATCGCGCCCCAGTGCTGCGTCGGGTGCGCCTTGTTCAGCAGCGTCGCGTTCCCATCGACCCCGCCGTTCGTCATTCCCTTGTTCCCGGCCACGTAGGCATACCCGCGCCGTAACACCCAGGGCACGATCGTCCCCTCGTTCGCGAATTCGCTGCGCGTGCCGGGCGTCCCCGCCACCACGAGCTTGCCGTTCCAGTCGTTCGGCATCTTCAGCACGATCTCCTGCGTCCGCGTGACCCCGCCCTCGGTCACCGTGAGCGTGCCCGTGACCTCGATGCCGGCCACGTTGTCCTTCGGCGCGAGCTTCAGCGAATGCAGGAGGCTCGCCTGCATCTTCTTGACCTTCGCTTGCTCCTCGGGCGGAAGGTCGTCGAATTCGGGCATCCCGGCCTTGAGGGTCCAGTAGTTGATGTGCGCGAGTCCCCCCCCGCCGGCGTTGTAGAACGTGCGCAGCGACCCCGTGAGCCCGCCATCGAGCCCTTCGAAGTCCATCGTCGGCACGCACGTCTGTGTGGGAGGATTGCAGGCATCGCCCACGCAGGGCGGATTTTGCGCCGGATCGTCGCTGCACCCCGCGAGGGAGAAGGCCGCGAGGACCACGGCCGCTTGGAATGGGTTTGCCCGTCGAGTGAAGGATCGGAAGGTCTTGAGCATCGGGTGAAATCTACAAGGACACCCCGGCGCGCTCAATGTCGGCAAAGGCACGGCGCGCCATGTGCGCAGCCGCGTCGGCAGGATCCCACGCGTGGCCGCGTCCGCCGCTTCGCAGGCACCTGTCGAATTTCGGGCGGTCATCGTCGATGTTCTGCACTTTCGGAACAGACAGGCCCGAGATCGCCCCCCTCCCCCCTTGCCGGCACGGCGCGTGCCTCTACCGTGATAGCTCGCTGGATGCCGCGATCTCCTTTTCGCGCGCCGGCGCCTTCGCCACGAGGTAACACCGTGCGATCACCTCCCCGACGCCTCCTTTCGTCCGCGCTGCTCACCGCCCCGCTCCTCGCGTTCGCGGCGCCCGCCGCGGCGGATGACGCCCCGCCCGCGCTCCGCTGGGACCAGCCCGTGAGCTGTTACAACCTGAAGGAGGGAAAGACGCTCCGCGTCCAATGCACGCAGGACGCCAAAGGAGAGACGTGCCTCGTCGCCCCCGGCGAGATGGTCGGCATCGGCGATCCGCTCGACAAGGTCCAGCCCTGCACCCCCTACAACGATGACGCCTACCGCGCGCTCGCGCGCCGCGCCCGCATCGTCCCCGCGGTCGCCGAGGCGCCGCCCGGGTATGCGCGCGGCGAGAGCGGCCGGGCCTTCCAGGTCAAATTCGACCTATTGAACCGCTTCTACATCGGCGTCGGCTGGGCCCCCACCCTGCAATCGACCCGCGGGTTCGCCCTCCCCCCGGGCTTCCCGTTTGCCCGGGCGAACGCCGAGATGGGCATCCACCTCAGCATCCTCTCGCCGCGACGGCGCGCCCGCCATGACCTCCGCATCCTCGAAGGCAGCGCGACCTTCGCCGACCTCGAGCTCCGCGGCACCCTCCTCTCCTACGATTACCAGCACGAGCACAGGCGCCCGCTCTTCTGGATCAGCACCTTCTTCGGTGAGCCCGACGTTTTCCCGATCCTGCCGCGCATGGGCTTTGGCTTCCGCGTCCTCTCCGTCCTCGATCGCCAGCCCTCCTTCCGCGACGCCCTCGACATGGAGTTCGGCGAGTTCCACGTCGCCTGGAACCCCTGGCAATCCGACGACATGTACAGCCACCTCCGCGTCGAAATCGGCGGCAATTTCGGCGCGCACTGGCAGGATCGGACGATCGTCTCCGGCAAATCGGGCAATTATTTCATCGGCCCCACGGCCGCGATCGAGACGCGCATCAGCCTCGGCAAGGGCGGCCTGCATTATCTCTTCAGCGACCTCACGTTCCGGCGCCCCACCATCGTCGCCGGTGAGCTCACCGGCGAGACCGTCAATCGCCTCGCGGGCTCGTTCGCGTACGAGGGCGTGCTCATCGCGATCAACGACCAGCCGATCTCGGCCCGCATCGCGGCCGAGGGCCGCACGCAAAACGATTTCGTGCGTGACGTGCGGGCGGTCGAACTCCGCTTCTTCGCGGGCCTGCGCATGTCCTTCGGCGCCCCGCCGCGCGTCTTCGAGCCGATGCCCGCCTTCGAGGACCCGTGATCCGACGCTCCCTCACCGCCGCGATCGCCGCGATCGCCATCACCTCCGCGCCCATGGCCGTGGCGGATGAGGGGGGTTTGGGGGCGCAGCTCGGCTTGCCCGAGCGTAGCCCCCAAGCGTTGGACGACTTTATTCATTCGCCCAAGGGGCGCACGTTCCGCGTGCGTTTTGATCCCGAGAGCCGCATTCGCCTCGGCGCCGCCGCCTCCGGCGCGCGCAAGGAGAACGGCCGCATCACCCCCGCGCTCGAAGTCCATGCGGGCATCTCCGTCCGCCGCCGGTATGCCTTCGGCGAGGGCCCCTCGCGGATCGAATGGCAATTCGATCAACGTATCCTCTCGGGCTTCGTCGCCCCCTTCGCCCGCCCGTTCGGCGACATGCCCTCCTTCGACGCCGTCCTTTACGGCGCCGCCGCGCACCGCCACGACCTCGCGCCGCGCATCGTCCTGCCCTCCTCGCCGCCGCTCAGCATTCCTTTCCCCTTCGACGTCGGCTTCGACGCCGAGTTCGGCCGCGTCACCGTCCCGCGGGCCCTGCCCACGGGCGCCGCGGACGGCGGGGCCATCCCCTTCCTCCGCGTTTCCGTGGCGCGCGCGACTGCCTACCTCGATCCTTTGCGCTCCAACCATCCCGGCCGCAGCCTCGAGATCGGCGTGGGCGTGCGGTACGACCTCGACGTCTACGGCGCGCAACGCGGCACCGGCCCCGCGGACTCGATCGCGCGCCCTCGCCTCGTGCACCGCGTCGCGCCTGGCACGGCGGGCTCGATCCGCTTCCGCTTCGAAACGCAGGACGGGCTCCTCTCGCTCGACACCCGCGCCGAGATCACCCCGCACTGGACCAGCGAACGCACGTGGAAACTCGCCGCGCTCGGCTACGGCCGTGTCGAGCGCACGATCCTCGCGATCAACGACGAGCCGATCTCCGTCTTCCTCGAAGGCAGCTACCGCCTCGTCCCGCCCACGCTCGAGCTCGCCACGCTGCACGACGTGCGCGCGAGCCTCGGCATCAGCTTCGGCCTCGATCTCACGCCGGACCCGCGCGTGAAGAAGATCCAGCCGCGCTCGCGACAGATCCCGACGACGGCGCCCGCCCCCTGAACGGCGATTCCTTCGAACCCAAACGATCAGTGCACGGGAGGCGCAGGCGCAGGCGTGGGCGCAGGCTCCACGACCTTCGTCTCCATGGGCACGTTCGGGAAAAACAGCGCCCCGACGAACGCGAGGACGCCGAGCACCGCGATCATCCAGAACACCGTACCGAGGCCTGCATCGAGCAGCCCGGCGATACGCTGCACGACGTCGGGACCGAGCGCGGCCATCCCTTCATGCGAGAGCGCTCGGCTCGCCGCGTCGCTCGGGAGTGTGGGGTCCTTCCGAAGCGAGGCCACGATCACGCCGCCCATCACGCCGACCGCGACGGCACCACCCATCGTCCGGAAGAACATCGTGCTCGCGGTCGCCACGCCGCGCTGCTCCCAGCGCACCGAGGTCTGCACCGAGATGACGAGCGCCGTGTTGGCGCAGCCCATCCCGATCCCGAAGAGCCCGGTCACGACGCGCAGCGCGAGGGGCCCTTGGTCGGCGACGAGGGGCAAGGCGACCGCGGCCGCCGCCGTGCAACCCATCCCGAAACGAACGAGGGCACGAAAGCCGACCCGCGGGAGGATCCTCCCGCTGAGCGTGCTCGCGATGGGCCACGAGACGAGCATCGGCGTGATGGAACTCCCTGCTTGCGTCGGCGTCCCGCCGAGCACGCCCTGGATGAAGAGCGGAACGTACGTGAGGAGGGCGATCATCGCGCCGCCGATGACCGCGCCAATCGCGGACGAGAGCGCCATCACCCGGCGCGCAAAAAGCGAGAGCGGCAGGAGCGGCTCCTCGGCGCGACGCTCGACGAAGACGAAGGCCACGAGCAGGAGCGGCGTGGCGAGGATGAAGGCTCCGGACTTGTGCACCCCGGAGCTCGCGATGAGCAGCGACGTCACGAAGCCCGCGAGCAGCAAGGCCCCTGCGAGATCGAGGCGCCGCGTCTTTCGCTCCACGCGCTCGTGCAAGGCTGTCGCGACGAGCGCCGCCGCCGCCACGCCGAAGGGCAGGTTCATGTAGAAGACCCAGCGCCAGGACACGTTCTCGACGATCACGCCGCCGATGATCGGCCCGACGAGGCCAAAGAACCCCCACGCCGCGCCGATGTACCCTTGCAGCTTCGAGCGCTCCTCGATGCCGAAGATGTCGCCGATGATCGTGACCGGCATCGGCTGCATGGCCCCGGCGCCGAGCCCCTGGATCGCGCGGAACGCGATGAGCGCGGGCATCGACTGCGCGGCGCCGCTCGCCGCCGATCCCAGGAGGAAGATCGCGATCCCCGCGAGCAGCACGGGCTTTCGCCCATGCAGATCCGCGAGCTTGCCGAAGATGGGGACCGAGATCGCCGAGGTGATCAGGTAGGCGTTCGTGACCCACGCGTAATACTCGATGCCGCCGAGATCCCCGGTGACGGTGGGCATCGCGGTGGCCACGACGGTCGCCTCGAGCGCGGCCATGGCGAGGGCGAGCACGAGGCCCGCGACGGTCAGGCCTCTGTGCGTGCGTCGTTCGTCTGGAACCGACATGGCCAAGACGGTGTGGTTACTCCGCGGCCAGCGCCCGCGCAACCACGGCTCCGCTCAGAACACGCCGAATTGCCGCACGAGACCCGCGATCTCGTCGTCCTCGTGAAAGAAGACGCGATCGAGCCCCTCCTGGAACGTGTAGGTCAAGCTCGTCGCTTCCTTGAACAGCGCGTCGTCCCCGAAGGCTTCGAACGGCAGATCCGAGAGATGCCGGCGTTTGCCCTCGTCGGAGAGGATGCCCATGAACGCGTCGTACGAGCCGATCACCTTCTGCGCGGTGTCCGCGGAGATCGAAGGTCGGAGCAGCACCTCGCACATCTGCTCCAGCGGCGAGAGACGCAGCCGCTCGCGCAGGTACCGCACGACGCGCGCAGGATCCACGCCGCCCTCGCCGCGCCGGAACTCGCCCTTGCCGAAGAGCTCGAGCGAGAAACACGCGAGCATCCCGCTCGCGAAGAGCAACTTCCGGCTCGTGCGCAGCTTGACGTTGCGCAGCGCCCAGCCGCCCTTGAAGCCCTGCTTGTTCACGAAATCCACGGTGATCGTGCGCCAGTACCGGATGATGTCGTTCAGCAGGAAACGCGGCACGAGCTTCGAACGCTTGGAGAACAAAAGACCACGGTCGTCGCCGACGTAGCGGTGCAGCACGAGATCCACGACCCGCTCGAGCGCGTCGCGCTGACCGATCGCGATCGACTCGAGCAGGAACAGGATGCGCTGCGTGGTGTTGCGGTTCGTGTCGTCGTGCCCGCCGATGAGGTGCAGGAGCGGGTGGCTGAAGGACACGTTGTCGAAGACGCCAAAGGGGCTCGGCGGCTGGAACTTCGCCTCGTGCAGGATCTTCGTGATCGCGAGGGCCTTCTCGAAGTGGACCCGGTCGGCGCGCCCGTCCACGAGCAGCGTCCAGTCGATGTCGCTGCCCGCCGTGTACTCGCCGCGAGCAAACGACCCGAACACGACGATGCTCGCGTCCTCGGGATCGTGCCCTTGAAGGAGCTCGCGCAGCCTGCAGAGCGTCTGCGCGGAGAGGTCACGCGCGGCGAGCACGTGCGGAAAGGCGCGGCCTGCCTTCGCTTCGAGTCGCTGGATCACCTCGGATTTCGCTTCCATTCGGTTTTCCTGAGGGGGGCGGACACTAGCACATGCCTCCCGTGGACATCGCGACGATGAGCCGATTATCCTCCCCGGCCATGGCGAGAGACGTCACGCGCATCCGCACGAGGGATGAGTTCGTCGCGCTCCTCCGCCGCGTCGCCGACGCGGTCGAGCGAGGCGAGCCGTTCCGCGTCCAGGTCGGCGGTGTTCGGGTCACGGTCCCGTACGAAGCCGAGCTCTCGATCGAGCACGAGGCCGAGGGCGACGCCGAGGAGATCGAGATGCAGCTCCGATGGCGCCGCGGGCAAGCCGAGAGCGACGGTCCCGACAGCCAATGAACGACAGCACGGCACGCGGGCGCATCTCCGTTCATCCCCGCGGGTTCGGGTTCTTCGTCGTCGAAGGCCCGACCCCGATCTCCGCGTTCATCACGCCCCCGGATCTGAACCCCTTCCTCGACGGCGACGTCGTGAACGCGCGGCTCAGCTCCGACGGCAGCGGCCGCTTCGTCGCCACCGAGCTCGCGCTCGTCAGCCGCCCCCGCGCCGAGGTCTTCGGCAGCGTCGCCCTCCGCGGCGGCAAACGCTACCTGCGGATCGATCGCTCCGTGGCGAACACGGACTGGCCGCTCGACACCACGAACGAGCTCGCCGAAGGCACGCACGTCGTGGCCGAAGTCTCGGGCGATCGCCTCGTCGTCGCGCGTCTCGTGCCCGAGGGCGCCGACCTCGGCGTCGAGCGTTGCATCGCGCGGCACGGCCTCCGCGCGGTCTTCGCCGACACCCTGGATCGCGCCGCGGAGGAAGCGGCCGCGCGGCCGATCCCGATGGAGCGACGGCGTGATCTCCGGAGCGTCCCGACCGTGACCATCGACGCGGCGTCCACGCGGGACATCGACGACGCGCTCTCGGCGTACCCGGCCGACGCGAGCGGCGCGCTCCGCGTGCTCGTCTCCATCGCCGACGTCGACGTGTTCGTCCCCGAGCGCTCGGCCCTCGATCGCGAGGCGCGCCTGCGCGGCACGAGCGTCTACCTCGCGGGCCGCGTGCTGCCGATGCTCCCGGAGGCCATCTCGTCGCGCGCCGCGAGCCTCGTCGAGGGCGAAGACCGCCCTGCGCTCACGGCCGAGCTCCGCATCGATCCCGAGGGTCGCATCACCTCGGTCGACGTCTACGAGAGCCTCGTCCGCTCCCGCGCGCGCCTCACGTACGACGCCGTCGACACGTTCCTCGCCGAGGGCCACGCCGAGGGCGTCCCGCACGCCGTCGAGAGCACGCTGCGCTGGCTGCGCACGGCGGTCGCGCGCCTCGGCGCCGTTCGCGCCGCGCGGGGTGGCGTCAACCTCGCGCGCGAGGAGGCGCGGATCGAACTCGACGCGCGCACGGGCGAGCCGACTGCGGTCGAAGCGCACCGCGAGACGCCTGCGCACAGGCTCGTCGAGCGGCTCATGGTCGCCGCGAACGAGGCCGTCGCGGATTGGCTCGTCGCGCGTGGCCTGCCCGGCATCTACCGCGTCCACGACGAGCCCTCGCCCGAGCGCGTCCGCACGCTCGCGCAACTCGCGCACAACTTCGGCATCGAGGCTGGCTTCGGCCCTCGCCTCTCGGCCCGCTCGCTCGCCGCGTTCGAGGCGCAGATCGCGGGCGCGCGCTTCGAGCCCGCGATCCGCACCGTGCTCGGCCAGGCCCTCGGCCCGGCGCGCTACACGCCCGATCCCGGCGCGCACTTTGGCCTCGGCGCGCCGCTTTATCTGCATTTCACCTCGCCGATTCGCAGATACGCCGACCTCGTCGTGCACCGCATCCTCAAGCGGTACCTCGAAGGCCACCGCGATTACGAGGACATCCGCGCCGGGCTCGCTGTCCTCGCGGCCGACTGCGACAGATCCTCGCAGAACGCGGGCAAGGCGGAAGCCGAGCGCCATCGCATGCTCGTCGCGCGTCTTTATGCCGGCCGCCTCGGCGAGGAGGTCTCGGGCAACATCGTCGCGCTCAAACCGTTTGGCCTGCTCGTGCAGATCGCCGGCACGGGCGCGATGGGCTCCATTGCCATGGAAGTGCTTCCCGGCGGGCCTTTCCGCACGGACCTCGCGGCGCAGGCGTTGATCGGCGCGGGTGTGCGGTATGCGGTGGGGGATCGGATCACGGCGACGGTGGCGGCCGTGCATGAGGAGCTCGGGAGGATCGATCTGGTGCCGGCGGGGTGACGAGGGCGTGATCTCGGGGGACGAGGGCGCTCTCATGCGTGACGAGAGCGCTCCCATGCGTGACGAGGGCGCGATCTCGGGTGACGAGAGCGCTCCCATGCGTGACGAGGGCGCTTTCTCGGATGACGACGGCGCCCAACGTGATGACGACGCGATTTGGCGATGGGCTCCGACCGGATGACGACGGGCTCCGGGCGGATGACGATGGGGGTCCGGCCGGGTGACGAGGGTCTTGACCTCGATCGAGGGGCGAGTCCGTGGCTTCGAGAGCCTGGAGCTGCGCTTTCCCGAAGCGTATCTCGCTCCGGGCCATGACGAGACAACCTGCTCCAACGGCGGCGGATGCGAGCGGGATGTATCGCGCGTATTGCCAGGTCGTGATCTACGACCTCGAAAAGAAGCGGAAGCATCGCGGGCCATGAGCCGACTCGCAGCGCTCCCACACTGCCCGCGCCCACGTTTCTCTTGACACCCCTCCCCCCATCGCCCGACTCTCCCGCCATGCCCATCCAATCCAGCGACGATCCGATCCACACCCTCGACATCCTCGCCGCGAAGGTCGGCGCGCCTCAGGCGGGATTGCTCGATGCGCTGCTCGCGGGCACCGATAACGAGCAGCTCACCGACAAGGGTCGCGAGATCGCCACGAGCCGGCTCGTCGTCGACGGGGTGCGGCTTTATCAGGAGGCGTACCACTTCTGGCAAAACGCCACCGAGCCGCAGAAGAAACGCCTCAAGGGGTTTTCGTTGCCCCTGCTCGGCGTCGCCGTGCATCAGCTCCTCGCGCTCCACGTGCGGGCGCAGAAGATGGCGGACGACACGACGGACGAGGGCAAGTCGCGGGCGAAACGCGCGACCGAGGCGAGCCGCACCGCGTCGCATGCGGTCGCGATGCGTGATCAGGCCGCCTCGGCGTTGCGGGACGCCGCCGGCCTCGACCCGGCCTTGCGCGCGGAAGTCGACGAGACGGTCGGCACGGCCGAGACCCCGGACACGCTCGCGCGCGGGCTCGATGGGCTCGCCGGTGTCCTCGACGCGTGGCTGAAAACCCCGCCCGCCTCGCCCATCCTCGCGCGGCTCACGCTCGCGAGCCTCGATGCGGCCTATGCGGAGGAACTCAGGGCCGCGGCGAATGCCGTGCGGACGACCGCGGCGAATGCCGGCGAACGGCAAGCGGCGAAAGCCGCGGCGCAGGCCGGGCTCGATCGCGAAGACGGCGTCGCGATCCTCCTGCTCGGGCAGATTGTCCGGGCCTTCGACGGCGCGAACGATCTGGATCCGACGATCCCGCGCCTCCTGCCGAATTCGACGCGGCGCCTGTTCTCGCGGCGAACGAAGAAAAAGGAGACCGGCACGGCGGAGGCGTGATCACCTGCCCCGCCGCACCACCTCGAACGCCATTCGCCGGAGCGCCGCGCGCAATCCATCCCGCAGCGTCCCGTACGTCGGCACGCCCGAGAGCGGCGCGTCGATTCCCACGAGCGTCCTCGCGACCTCCGGGCTCACGCCGACCACGGCGCAGCCCGCCCCGAGCAGCCGCGTCGCGCTGATCGTTTGCAGGAGCCGGTGCGCGGCGCTCTCGTCCACCGACCGCATCCCCGTGATGTCGAGCAGCACCTCGCGCGTCTGAAACTGCTGAATGGCCGCGAGCACGTCGTCCGTCACCCGCTCGCCTCGCCGCTCGTCGAGCGTCCCGACGAGCGGAACCACGAGCACGCCGTCCCACACCTGAATGATCGGCGCGGAGATCGCCTGGATGAGCGCGATCTTCTCTTCGAGCTCCGCCGTCCGCGCCGCCACCATTCGTTCGAGCTCGGCTCGATGCTCCGCCACGAGCGCCTCGTTGCGCTTCTCGGTCGTGACGTCTTTCACCTGCACGAACACGCCGATCGCCGCGCCATCCTCGCCGCGCACCGGCGCATACACGTTCTCCCAGTAGTTCCGCTGCAGCGCCTCGTCGCCATACGCCTCGACGACGGTGAATGCTTCGCCCGCAAGCGCACGATCGAAGTTCACGCGAGCTTTCTCGCGATCGGCGGAGGCCTTGATGACCTCCAGCATGCTCAGGCCGAGGCGGATGTCTGCGCCCCATATCGCCCGCATGACCCCCTCGTGCCGGGGATTGAAATAGATGTATCGATACTCCCGGTCGAGCGCGAACATGATCGCGCCGGGGATGTTCTCTCCGATCGCGCGGAGCACGGCCATCGTGGTGTCGCCTTGGGTCTTGCTCATCACCACCTGGCTCCACCTACTTCTGCAGCACGCCGGCCACCACGAGCAGCTTGATCAAGATTCCCATCAAGCTCTCCCCCGCGATCCACCCGCTCGACACGGGCACCGTCAGCCGCTCGCCGAGCGCCGGCTTCGTCTTGCGCAGCACGTGCGCGATCGTCGCGCCGATGAACATCGCGATCGCGTTGCTCGCCGGGATCACCAGCGCGATGCCGAGGCCCGCCGGCGAAGGCACGAACGGGAGCAGCTTCTTCGGCGCGAATCGCTCCGCGAGCGCGAGCACCACGCCGAGCAGAAGGCCGATGACCATCGCCCGGTCTGCCCCCGGAGGCAAACCCCCGAGCCCGCCTGCGAATGCCTTCGAAACGCCGGCCCATACGAGGCACGAGGGCGCGGGCCACTCCTCGCTGCCGAGCACGGACGGGTCCGGCATGATGAGCCAGAAGGCCGGCACCACCACGAGCGCCCCGGCCACCACGCCGAAGAGCTGCCCTTTGAGCTGCTGCCTGGGGCTCGCGCCGAGCAGCCACCCGCTCTTCAGGTCCACCAGGAGATCCGCGGCATGCAGCCCGACCCCGCCCGTCACGTTCGCGCTCATGATGTTGCCCGCGAGATTGCCGGGCGAAAGCACCCCGTACACCGCCTGCGTCACCGGCCCGAGCGCCTTCGTCGGCGTCACGTCCGTCTCGCCCGTCACGCGCGCCGCGACGAACCCCATCACGACGGACAGCGGCACGGCGATGATCCCAGCCCATAACGGAATCTGGAACAGGAACCCCATCAAGAGGATCACGATCGGCGCGAGCACGGCGAACCCTGCGGGGAACCACCAGGTCGGGCACTCCACCTCCGCGATGGGCTCCTCTTTTTCGGATTTCGCGCCACCCGTGAATATGCCCGACAAACCGCGGAACGAGCGGACGATGCTCTTGTAATCGAGGAAGAAGCTCGTCAGGCCCGAGGCCACGAGGATCGCGGCGCCTGGCCAGAGCGTCCACCCGACGATCGCCTTGTAGCTCACCTCTTTGATCGCGTGCTCCGCGGCGAGCCGCGGCGCGAGGATCGCGTAGCCAGCCATCCCCGAGAGCAAGAGCGACCACGCCGTGCGGAAGCTCATGAGCGCGCCCGCGCCGACCAGCACGAGCTCGCAGTTCAGCGTGATCGTCCAGTCCTTCGCCGCGCGCCCCGCGATCTGGAAGGGCAGCGCGATCGAGCCTGGCAGGTTGAACGGGATCCACGCCGCCTTCGCATCACGCAAGAACGCGAGCAACGCGCCCATGAGCCCCGCGATCCCGAGCAGCCGCGCCTTCTCCTTGCCGCCGCCCGCGCCTTCTGCGCCCGCATCTCCGTGATGCGTCGCCTCGTGCATCGAGCGCAGCGTCTCGGCCGTCGCCGTGCCCGTCGGAAAGGCGAGCGCCTCCTTGTTGATGAGCTGCCGCTTGATCGGGATCGCCGCGAACACGCCCATCGCCGCGATCACGCCGAACCAGAGCATCAGCCAGACCGCGCTCGGCCGCGTCGTCGTGACCATGAGCAGCGCGCCGAACGCCGCCATGTTCCCGCCGCCCGTCATGTACCCGGCCGCGGACGCGACCGAGCCCATCGCGTTGTTCTCCAGGATCGTGAACTCGCTCTTCGTCAGCTTCGCCGCGCGAAACAACTCGAAGACGGCGAACGCGAGGATACACGCGGTCAGCGTGACCCCGAGGCTCCAGCCCGTCTTGAAAAAGACGTAGAGGTTCGACAAACACATCACCCCGCCGATGAGCATCCCGGCGATGATCGCGCGCGGCGTGAGCTGTTTTTCCCCTTTGCGATAGACCGTATCGAGCCATTGTTGCTCGGGGTCCGTCGCGCTCGTGGTTTCCTGCGGGGCAGCGGGCTCGGCGGTGGGCTTCATCGTGGTCATCGCGGGTCGAGCCGCGAGCGTACCGGAGAAACGTTCGAGGTGCGAAGAAAAACCTACTCGTCGAGCGCCGGAAGGATCGTCACTTCCAGCGCGCTCGGCATCGCCTGGGATCGATACACCCGGTGCGTCGCCTTCATGTAATCGCTCGGCTTGGCCTCGAAGATGTTCGGCACGAATTTCTGCGGGTTTCGGTCGATGAACGGGAACCACGTCGATTGCACCTGGATCACGATCCGGTGCCCCTTCTTGAAGGTGTGGAGCACGTCGTTCACCGCGAACTTCACCTTCGTCGGCTCGCCCGGGACGAACGGCTTCGGCGCTTCATAACTCTCGCGGAACCGGCCGCGGAACGGCTCGCCGCGCACGAGGATCTGCTGGCCGCCCTTGTCTTTTTTGCCCGCCCACCGGTCTTCCTTGGTGAACCCCGGCATCTTTCCGGGGTTCTCGTCGATGAGCTTCACCACCCAGTCCGCATCGGTCCCCGTCGTGCTCACCCATACCTCGGCTTCGAGCGGCCCCGCGAGCGTGACGTCCCGCTCGAGCGGCTCCGACCGATATTCGAGCACATCGGGCCGGCGTGACGCGAAGCGTTGATCCTCGGCCATGTAGTTCGTCGACCAGTCGTTCCCCATCTCCTGCGTGTGCGGCACGGGTTTGTCTGGATCGCTCACGTATTCGTCGCTCTCGGCCTCCGTGTTCTTCGGCGGCTCGAACGACAGCGCGCCGCTCGCTTGCAGGTAGAGGCGCCCCTTCTTCGCCTCGCGCGGGGGCCAGGCGTCGAACCTGCGGAAGCGATTGGCGCCCACCTCGAAGACCAGCGCCTCCGAGAGCTCCGGCTCCGGCCCATCCTTCAGGTGATGCTTGAAGAACGCGAGCTCGAGATCCTGGAGCACGACCGACGTCGCGAACCCGAAATCCGCGTCGCCGAGTTTGTCCCCTTTCTCATACCACCAGCCCCCGTGTTTCCACGGCCCCATCACGATCGAGTTCTTCGTGCCCGGGTTTTGTGCCTCGATCGCGCGGTACGTGGCGAGCGGGCCGTAGAGGTCCTCCGTATCGTAAAATCCTCCCACGACGAGCACCGCGGCCTTGATGTTGCGCAGGTGCGGCAGGATGTTCCGGGCCTGCCAGAACGCGTCGTAGTTCGGGTGCGCCACGATCTCGCGGAAGAACGGCCGCTCGCCCTTGAAATGCTTCGCCTCGGCCTCGGCGAGGGGCCCCGCGGAGAGGAAAAACCGGTAGGCGTCGGGCGTCCCGTAGTCGACCCCCTCCCAATCGTCCTCGCTGTCCTCCTTGGGCTTCGGCCGCGGTTTGTCGAACGACGCGAAGAAATGGAACGCGAGCTGCAAATTGAAGGCGCCGTGCCGGTGCATGTCGTCGCCGCGGAACCAGTCCCCGATCGGCGCCTGCGGCGAGATCGCCTTCAAGGACGGGTGTGAATCGATCGCCCCCGCCGACGCATAAAACCCCGGATACGACACCCCGAGCATGCCCGCGCGCCCGTTGTTCCCGGCCACGTTTTTCGTCAGCCACTCGAGCGTGTCGTACGTATCGGTGCTCTCGTCGATGTCCTTCGGCCCCTTCTTGTCGAGGTGCGGGCGCACGTTCACGAACGCGCCCTCGGACATGAAGCGGCCGCGCACGTCCTGATGAACGAAGATGAAGCCCTCCTTCTCGAACGCCTCCGATACCAGGCGCTCGCGGTACCGATCGGCCCCGTACGGCGCCACGGAGTAAGGCGTGCGCGTCATGAGGAACGGATACTTCCGGGAAGGGCTCGCGTCGTTCGGCACGTACACCGCCGTGAAGAGCCGCGCGCCGTCGCGCATGGGAATGCGGTATTCGTATTTCGTGTACCTCGACCGAATGAACTCCGCGCGCGCGTTCGACGCCTCGCCCTCGCTCGTCGCTGCGGGCGCGGCGGCGGGCGCGGAGAGCGGCGGCGGCGTCGGGGCGGCCTTCTCCTCGACATGACACGCGGAGGAGGCGAGGAGCGCGAGGACGAACGGGGATGTGCGGGCGAGAGAAACACGAGCGGACACGAACGACCTCCTGGGGACGCCGAGGGGCGCCGCACAGGATAGACGCCCGTCGTGACGCTTGTGAGCAAAATCCAATCGCCGCCCCCCGGCCCGCCGCGGTGGTAGTCTCGGCGCATGCTCCACGCGTCGTACCGCGAGCGCATGAGCCCCGTGCAAAACCAATGAAGATCCCCCCGGCGGCCCACCGCGCCGCACTCCTACTCGCCCTCCTTGCGATCGTCGCCTTCCGGATCGTCGCGTTCGTCCCAAAAGCGCCGCCGGCGAGCCCGACGCCGCAGGCGTTTTCCGTGGACCTCGCCGCAGCCCACGTGGCGCACCTCGCCGCGGCGCCGCGTCCTCCGGGTACCTCGGGTCACGACGCCGCGCAGGAGCTCATCCGCGCCGAGCTCACGCGCCTCGGCATCCCCGTGGAGATCCAGCGCGCCACGGCGCTCGGCACGCACTGGGGCGTGCCGTACGACGGCGCCCGCGTCGAGAACCTCGTCGCGCGTTTGCCCGGGCGCGAGCGTGGCCCGGCCCTCGCGCTCGTCGCCCATTACGACTCCGTTCCGAATGCCCCCGGCGCGGCCGACGACGCGAGCGGCGTCGCCGTCTTGCTGGAGACGGCCCGCGCCCTCCGCGCAGGCCCCGCGCTCCGCAAGGACGTGATCTTCCTGTTCACGGACGCCGAAGAAGCCGGCGTGCTCGGCGGGAACGTCTTCGTCCGCGAGCACCCGTCCTTCCGCGACATCGGCCTCGTGCTGAACTTCGACGCGCGTGGCACACGAGGCCCCGTCGGGCTCATCGAGACGAGCGCCGACGCCGGCGCGCTCGTGCGGCATTTCGCGGACGCCGCGCCCGATCCCGTCGCCACGTCGCTTTTCCCCGAAATCGCGCGCCGCCTCGGCCACCAGACCGATTTTTTCCCGTTCCGCCAGGCCGGCGTGCCCGGGATGAATTTCGCAGCCGCCGACGGGGCCGCCCATTACCATTCCCCCGTCGACGCCCCGGCGCACCTCGACCGGCGCACCCTCGCGCACGCGGGGACGCTCGCGACCTTGCTCGCGCGGCGCTTCGGCGATCTCGATCTCACGACCCTCGCCGCCGAGCCGGTCGTTTATTTCGACGTGCCGGGGCTCGGGCTCATCGTGTACCGCCGCGCGTGGGCGCTGCCGATAGCGATGATCCCCGCAGCTTTGTTCGCCTTCGCGCTCCTCTCTGCCGTACGACGCGGACAAGCGCGCCCGGCTCGTGTGCTCGCCGGATTCGGCGTGCTCCTCGCCTCGCTCGTGCTCGCGGCTGGGCTCGCCGCCGGCTTCGTCGCCGCGCTCCGCGCCCTCGCGCCCGTGTGGGGCGTTTTCCGCGGGGATCCCTTCGACCCGGGCCTCGCGCGAATCGCCCTCGCCCTGCTCGGCGTCGCCGTTTTTGCCGCCGCCCATCGGTTTTTCCGGGCACGCCTCTCCCCCTTCGAGCTCGCGCTCGGCGCGGCCTCGGCCTGGCTCCTCCTCGCGTTCGTGACGGCCGCGCTCCTGCCAGGCGCGAGTTTTCTGTTTGCCCTCCCCCTCGCCGCGTCGCTCGCGGGCCTGCTCGTCTGGCAAAGGCGCCCTGCTCCGCAATCACCGTCGAGCGGCCTCTGGCTCCTGCTCTCCGCGCTTCCTGCGCTCGTCCTCGTCGTCCCGGTCCCTTATCTCCTCTTCGTCGCCCTCGGCTTGCCGCGGGCCGCGCCGGCCGTCGCCGTCGTCGTCCTCCTCGCGGGCCTCCTCGCCCCGCTCTTCGAAGTCCTCGGCGCGGGCGCCTCGCGCAAGCCCGCCCTCGGCCTCGCGGCCGCCTTCGTGGTCACGCTCGGTTTGGCCGTCGTGACAAACCCCTTCTCGCCGGCGCGGCCGCGCCCGGCTTGCCTCGCTTATGCCTTCGACGCCGATCGCCGCGAGGCCGTCTGGACGACGACCGAGGACAAACCCACGCCCTGGACGACCTTGCACATCCCCGAGGCCACGCGCCGCGCCGCTCGTTTCTCGCTCCCCGACCAAGGGACGCTCCGGCACGAGGCCGAGGCGCCGCCGCTCGACCTCCCGCCGCCCCAGTTCGAGGCCCTCGGCGACACGATCCACGAGGGGATCCGCACCCTCCGCTTTCGCCTTCGCTCGGGCCGGAGCGCGCCCTTCGTCCTCGTCTCGGTCACCTCGGAGGCGCCCCTCCGCGGCGCGACGATCGACGGGCGACGCGTGGACGAGCCAAGCGCCTTTCGAGCGACGACCGCCGAGCCCTGGGGTTTTACCTTCCAGGGTTTGCCCGCGGAGGGCATCGAAGGATCGATCGACCTCGCGCCCGGCGCGCCCGTGACCGTGCGGGTGGTCGATCGGACCTACGCCTTGCCCGAGCAGCTCCTCCGCGCGCCCATCCCCGCGGACGTGATGTTGATGCCCTTCCGAATCGCCGGCTCGACGTTCGTCGCCGCCGAGCGCACCTTCGGCCCGGGCCCCTGAATCAAGCCGGCTTCTTCCAGCCCCTCTTCTTCGCCATCCCGCCGGCGGCCTTCCTCGTTCCGTCGCGCAAATGCTCCCATAACGGCAGCGCCGGCACGATCGGGTCATCGGCTTCGACGGAGGCGCGCCGAAGGGCCTGCGAGTCCACGGGCCCGCCCTTGGGCCACAACACCTCGCCTTGCCCCTCGCCCACGATGTCGAGCGCGTCGATCACCTTGCCGCGCGTCACGCCCAGCGTGTCGTGCACCAAGAGGCCCGGCCGGAAAGGCTCTTCCCGCTCGACGAGCGCGCGCTCGAAGGCCGCTTCGTCGAAGGTCGCGCTTCCCTCGATCCCGAAGCCGAGCTCCTGCGGCGAGGCTGCGATCGTCTTTTTTTCGTACGTCCGGAGGCCCCCCTTGTCGATCACGACGCGCTCGCCCTCCCCGTCGATCATCGCGCGGCCCTCGAAGCCGTCGGGCGTGAAACGCATGGCCACGTCGTAGTCGTTCATGTCCGACGAGGCCCACGCCACGTATTGCCAATCTCGCTCGCCTGCTTTCCTCCGCGCCTCGGCCGGCGCCGCGGCCACGTCGTCCCCCAGGAAGACCTCGCAGCCCAGCGAAAAGGCCAGCGATTTCTGCCGGAAGTTTCCCGGGAAGTAAAACACCGCCTCGACGCGCGGGCTCACGGCCACGCGCACGAGCCTCTCGCCCGCGAAGCGCGGCTCCACGTCGGCCCACGGATCCACGATGGCCTTCGCCGAGCAGCGACGTTTGTCGTACAGATACGCGACGAATAGGTAGCTCACGGTACCGAGGAAAGCATGGTGGCGGCAGGACGACAACACGTCCCGCCGACGAACCCACGCCGATGGTACGACCCTGAAGCATTCATCGCTGGCATTTCCCGTTCGGATCGTCGTCCCGTCGAATTCGTGCCGCGTCTCCGATTCCGATCCCGTGGACGACGACGGCATCCCCCACGACGGCGGCCGCGGAGCCGTCGCGTCGGCGCGCAGTGTCAAGTGACACTTGACACTTTGCAGTCCTGCCGGTACAAGCGAGCCATGGAGCTCGACAAGGCCACGATCCAAGCCGAGACGCGCAAAAGCGGAGGCGCCGCGGATCTCCTGCCCGCCAGGATCGTCGTCCGGCTCGAAGCGCTGGTGCGTGACGTACGGACGGTCTTGAACGACTTCACCGGCTTGCGCCCCGCGCCGTACGCGGTCCGCAAGCCGCTCGCCCGGCACCTCCTCGCCTTCACGACTTCGCCTTCCCCCACGTCGAGCGCCGGCATCACGCCGCGCAGGCTCCGCGTCACGCGCGTCGTACGCGAGACCGCGGACGCCGTCTCGCTCTCGCTCACCGATCCCGAGGGCCGCCGCATCGCCTTCGTCCCTGGCCAGTTCTTCACCGTGCTCGTCACGCTCGCGAGCGGCGAGATCCTCCGCCGCGCCTATTCGATCTCGAGCCTTCCCGACGAAGACGGCGCCGCCGCCGAGGTGACGATCACCATCAAGCGAATGCCCGGCGGCCGCGCCTCGAACCACCTGAACGAGCGGGTCGCGGAAGGAGACGTCCTCGACGTGCTCGGGCCCTCCGGCAGCTTCACGGCGGCGCCGGATCCCGCGGCGCGAAGGCACCTCGTCTTGATCGCGGGCGGCAGCGGCATCACGCCGCTCGCCTCGATCACGCGGACCACGCTCGCGCGCGAGCCCGAGAGCCGCGTCTCGCTCGTGTACGGAAACCGGGGCGAGGCCGACATCATCTTCCGCGAGGCGCTCGCTTCCCTCGTCGAAACCCACGCGGATCGCTTCACGCTCCGCCACGTGCTCTCCGAGCCGCCCGCGGGTTTCACCGGACGCACCGGCCTGCTCGATCACGACAACGTCACGCGCGAGCTCGACGTGCTCGCCGCGGTCTCCGGCCTCGACGCAGGCGCCACCGATTATTATGTCTGCGGGCCCGAGCCGATGATGATCGCGGCGCGGGAAGCGCTGCTCGCCCGCGGCGTCGCTCCTGCTCGCATCCACGAGGAACGGTTCTCCGCCCCCGCGCGCCGCACCACGCCGGCGCTCCCCACGAGCTCCGCCCCGATCGAGATCCGCCTCCGCGGCCGCACGAAGACCGTGACCGCCGCGCCCGGACAAACCCTGCTCGAAGCGGGCCTCGCCGCGTCGTTGCCCATGCCGTTCTCGTGTACGATGGGCGGGTGCGGCGTGTGCAAGATCAAGCTCCTGTCGGGGGACGTGACGAGCGAAGAGCCGAATTGCCTGCAAGAGGAAGAGAAAAACCAGGGGTTCGTCCTCGCGTGCGTGTCCCGCGCGGCGGCGCCGTGCACGGTGGAAGTCCCGTGATGGACGTCGCCCTCGCGAGCAAGGAGCCCACGCGCCCGGCCGTGGACCGCGAGGCGTACCCGTATCGCATGAAGGATCTCTGCGAGCGGACCGGTTTGCCGCGGCAGGTCGTCCATTTCTACATCCAGCAGGGCCTCGTGCCGGAGGGCCACAAGACCGGCCGCAACATGGCGTATTACGGCGAGGAGCACCTCGCCCGGATCCTCCTCGTGCGCAAGCTCCAGCACGAGCGGTTCCTCCCGCTGCGCGCGATCAAGGCCCTGCTCGAAGAGCGCGACGAGGCCTTCAGCCCCGCGCAACGCAGGTTCGTCCACGAGGTGAAAGCCCGCCTCAGCAGGGCGCTCGGCGCGCGCGCGGACAAACCCACGACGGCGGACGCGAACGAGCTCATCCAGAAGCTCGGCCTCGCGCGCAAGGATCTCGAGGACATGGTCCATCTCGGCCTCATCGCGGCCGCGGAGGAGCACGACGCCTCGGGGCGCGCGCGGCTCGTCGTGGCGAGCGACGATACGTGGATCCTGGAGACGTTCGCCGAGTTCCGGCGGATCGGCTTCACCGAGACGATTGGCTTTTCGGCGCGCGACATCGTGATGTACGAGGAGGCCATGAGCGCGCTCTTCGCCCGCGAGGCGAAGCTCCTCGCCGACCGCCTCTCCTCGCTCTCGCCCGAGCAAGCCGCCACCATGGTCGAGCGGGCGCTGCCGGTCATCAACGCCTTCTTGGTCCGTTATCACGACGCCCTGGCGAGGAACTTCCTCGCGACGCTTTGACATCAAACGGGTTTCGGAGGAGACATACGATGTTCGACACGAGCCGGCTCACGAGGTTCCTCCCGCCGAGGATGCAATCGCAGATCGACGCGTATTTCGAGGCGTTCGAGGTCCTCCTCTCGGTCAAAGATCCCAAGGTGCTCGGCGCGCTCGGCCCCTCGGGCGTGCGGGGGCTGCTCCTGCACCGGGGCAAACAAGGCACGCCGACGGACATGCCCGCGACGCACGCGGCCCATTTCGACTGGACGTACCCGAGCGATCAGCCCGAAATGGCCGACCTCTACCGCCGCGCCAAGCTCGGCCAATGGAACGGCGACGATCTGCCCTGGAACACGAGCGTCGATCCGCTCGATCCCGAGATCCCGCTCATCCCCGAGGAGTTCCTCTCCTTCGAGGACATCGAGGAGCTCGGCATCAAGCTCGACGCGCTGGAGCGGAGGAAGCTCAGCTACAGCATGTGCGCCTGGATGCTCAGCCAGTTCTTGCACGGCGAGCAGGGCGCGCTCTTCGCCGCCGCGCAGGTGACCGAGGCCGTCCAGTTCTTCGACGGCAAGCTCTACGGCGCGACGCAGGTGATGGACGAGGGCCGGCACGTCGAGGTCTTCAACCGGTACCTCGATACGAAGCTCGAGAAGCTCTACCAGATCAACGACAACCTCTTCGTGATCATCGACTCGCTCATGACCGACGGCCGCTGGGACATGAAGTTCCTCGGCATGCAGATCATGGTCGAGGGCCTCGCGCTCGGCGCGTTCAGCACGCTGTACAAGCAGACGAAGGAGCCGCTCTTGAAGGAGCTCCTCAAGATGGTCATCCAGGACGAGGCGCGGCACGTGCATTACGGCGTCTGCGCGCTGCGCGAGCACTTCACGAAGCACCTGACGGAGCGCGAGCGGCAGGAGCGCGAGGACTGGGCCTTCGAGGTCGCGCTGCTCATGCGCAACCGCTTCGCCGCGTACGAGGTCTACGAGGAGTGGTTCGAGGGCCGGATGACGCGCGCCGATTGGCGAAACGTGGTGTACCGGTCGAAGGGGATGGAGGACTTCCGGACCGTGATGTTCAGCCGCCTCGTGCCGAACCTGCGCGAGATCGGCCTGCTCTCCCCGAGGATCATGCCGCGGTACGAGGAGGTCGGCCTGATGCGGTACTTCGGCGGGCTCGCCGCGGACCAGCTCACGGCGGAGAAGCTTCTCTCGGATCTACACTGAGTCAGGGCGAGACGGGGATCGTGACCGTCGTCCCGTCGGGGTAGCTGAATGTTCCCTTGACCTCGAACGGATCGAGCCCGGTCTCGCAGCCGTTCTCGCAGTTCTGCTTCACGTTCGCGTAAAGCGGCACGGTCACCTCCACCATCCCTGGCGCGACGGCGAAGCCCTGCGAACACGTGGATGGCTTGATCTCGGCCGGGTTTGCCTTCTCATAACAGCTCGCCGGCATCTCGACCCGCTCGTAGAGGAGGCCCGACCATCGAAACGTCTGCGTCGCGCCCGGCGCGATCGGAGGAACGGACGAGTCGAAGCAATCGAGCGGGAACCCTTCGAGCGTCCGGCCCGCGTCGCACGTGACATCGAGGACCGTGAGCTCGGCCCGTCGTGGTGTCGCCTCCTCGGACGGCGCGATTTGAAACTGCGCGTCGCATATGCCGCTGCGCAGGTAGACGGCCTGAGAACGGTCGTTCCGGACGACGATCTCGACCTCCCCTGCGGAGACCTCCGACATGAAAGGTGCGCAAACGTCGGCGGGTCCGTTCGTCCCGGAGCTCCCCTCACCGCCGCTGCAGCCGGCGAGGGCCGCCGAGATCCCCACGAACACGAACAGCCATCGTTGTTTGATCACGTGTCTCTCCCGGCGCCTCAGGATCCCTCGAGCCCGCGCCACGGCTTCGGGAAGAAGCGCCATTTGCCATTCACGCGCGTGAGCCCGTCGAACGCCATGCCGAGCGTCTCCCCGGGCTTGACGAACTTGAACCGAACCCAGCGGACGCCCGGCTTCATGGCCTCCACGGCCTTCTTGTATCCGCCGGGGAAGTTCGGCCCGTCGCCCTGGCCCGCCGCGATCTCCTCCGTCGTCGCCGAATACAGGAGGAGCTGGGTTTGTCCCTCTTTCGGGCTGATGGCCGCGTTCGGGTCGGACCACATCTTCTTGTAATGTGATTCGAGCTTGCCTGCGGCGTCGTCCTTGAAGACGGCCTTGTAATCGTCGGTCGTCGGCTCGAGCTGCTTCGTGAGCGCCGCATGATCCGCGCCCGGCCTCAAGAACGCCTCGAGCAGCGCCTTCGCCGCGTCCAGATCCCCGCCGCCCGACGGCGCCGCCGCTCTCTCGCCCGCGGGCGTTTGCCCCGGCGCGGCCTTCCCCTCGGCGGCGGCCCTGGGCTCGGGCGCCGCCTCTCCGCCCGCCTTGTCGGACTTGGTGCACCCCGCGGAGCAGAACATCCCCACGACGAGCGATACGGCAAACAACGAACGAATGGACACGGCCACCTCCCTCGGGCGCATGCGCGCCGCGGCGCGCGAGTCTAAGCGACGCGCGCGCCGGCCGTAAACCCCGGCGCTCGGGAAAAGGGCGCGGCGAGCCGCGTCCGACGGGAAAGGTCGTCGCTCAAAAGACCTGCCCGGACGAGCCCGCGACGCCCGCGTTGCCAGACGAGGTGCCGCCCGCACCGCCGGTGCCGGGGGTGAGCGTGTTGCCCGTGACCGAGACCAAGGAGCTGCCGACACGGTACACGGCAAACGAGGGGCCTCCCGCGCCGCCGCCGCCATGCCCGCCATTGCCACCCTTGCCGCCGGTGCCGCCATTGCCGCCCTGGCCCACCTCGGCGGTGCACGTCGCCGCGCCCGCACCACCGCCCCCGCCGGCGCCCCCTGCGGCACCTGCGCCGCCGCTGCCGCCGGCGCCGCCCTTCGCGCTCCGGATCGTATTGCCCGTCAGGGTCAATCCGTTCGAATTGAGGACGAAGAGCCCGAACGATCCCCCGCCCGCGCCGCCGCCGCCGCCGCCGGTGCCGCCGCAGCCGCCCGCGCCGCCACCGCCGACGATC
>NZ_JARZHI010000080.1:0-45746 GCF_029946465.1 Polyangium sorediatum | reverse complement strand
CGCCGCTCGCCTTCGAGCCGCCGCCCGCGTCACGCCCCGCGCCGCCCGACCGGGTCGCGCCGGGCCTGCCCCAGGCGCCGCCGATGATCGGCCCCCTCGCGACGCTCCGCGACCCCGGGCCGCCCGAGATCGTCCCGCCGCCTGCGCCCGCGCCTGCGCCCGCGCCCCCTGCGCCCATCGAGGTCACGCCTGCACCTGCGCCCGCGCCGGAGATCGATCCGGCGACCGTCTCGATCGAGCAGTTCGCGGCGATCTCAGCCGAAATCGCGGAGGAACGCGAGGCCCGCGCCGACGTCCTCCGGCGGCACGAGCTGACAGCACGGACCTTCGCCGAGGTCGAGCGCCGGTGTTCACGTGTGCTCGCCGAGGAGGCGTCCCGCGGGGAGCATGACGAACGAACCAAGTACGACCGCTCGTACGTCGCCGTGGTGGAGGGGTTTCGGGGGCCGATCAAGCCCGACGAACATGCGCGGATCCTGGCGTCCCTCGTGCGGGGACAAGCCCATGCCGTGCTCGACGAGCTCGAGATTCAGCGGCCGGCGCTGATGCCCATCCTGCGCGCATGGGCGAAGAGCGCAGCCGGTGCCACGGGCGCCGGTGCAGGCGCGCTCGACGCGCTGAACGCCTTCCGCGGAACGAAGCGCACCTGAGCACGAACGTCCGTGGCCACGCGTCTCCCGCGGGTGCAGCGACGCAAAACGAACCCGAGCACCTGCGCAGTCGTCCTTGCATCGACGCGAAGGCGCCCGGGACACGTGCACGGCGTGGGATGGACGGACGCAAAGGGGGCCGTGACGCCGTGATCCGCGTGCTTGCGTCGACGCAAGAGGCGCCAGGACCCCGTCACGACGATGCTTGCGTCGACGCAAGGGCGCCCGCGCCGCGGGCACGTCGTCCCTCGCGCGCGTGCAAGGCACGCTGTGCAGGTTGTTTGGAGCGCCTTGCGCGCACGCACCCCCCACCGAGCGACCGCCCTCGGGCTTGTTGCGCGCGTGCAAGGCGCGTCGCGCACGCGCGCTGGAGGCTGCTGCGTCCGCGCACGCGTCCGCGCCCGAACCCGTTACGGGTTCCTGCGCCGCCGCTCCGGCGGGGAGCGCGGGGGCGCAGGCGCCGTCAGAGCACCCAGCCGCAGGCCTTCAACGCGTCACAGTCGCCGGCGCACACCGCGTCGACGAGGCATTTCACGTCGGCTTCCTTGTAACACTTGATGGTGGTGCCCATCACGCAGTTGATGTTGCACTGCCCGACATCGGTCGAGGCCATGCAGCTCACGGAGAGCTCGCAGGTGTCCCCATCGGACGCGCTCCCGCAGACCGCGCCCGCGCCCTGGTACGTGAGGCACCCCTCGGCGTTGTATTCGATGCCGGCCGGCAGGGCGCAGCCGCCGCCGCTGCCCCCGGCGGCCGACCCGCCGCCCGTCGACGCCCCGCCGCCCTGGCCCCCTGCGCCGCCGCCACCGTCACTGCCGCCCCCCGAGCCGCCGCCCCCCGGCCCCGACGCACCCGGGCCCGCACCACCGTCGCCACCCGTCCCCTCGCTGCTGCAAGCAACCAACGAGACGACCGACACCATGAAGATCAAGAGGAATGTACGCATTCCGCCCCCATCGCATGAAGGGCGGACACGTCCAAGTTCCTCGCAGCGTGCAAGCGCTCGTGTCGTCAGGGCGCGCACGGCGAGCGCCTTCGGCCGGGGACGCGGGACGCGGCGAGGCCGCTCCTGGAACCGAGTACGCCGGGTCCTTCCGTCGCCGTGACGTTCATGGTGGACCTTTCCACCCTCACGCGCGACAGTCGTGCCATCGCGTGTTCGCTACGATCGAATGGCGCCAAACGCTTGACGTGCACTTCCGTCTCGGGCGACATTTCCTCCTGGCATCAAGCTCCGCGCTCCATCCTCCTGGTCGTCGCGAGAAGGAAGGCAGAGTCGTAAGCATGGACAGGCCCTTCACTCACCAACCGGTTTCCGTCGAAACGAACGTCGATTCGCTCCGCCAACGCCTTGCCGATCTGAAGAAACAAGTCGACGTGCAAGCCGAGGAGATCACACGGGTCCGCGCGGACGCCCTGCGATATCGTCGGTATTTCAACCTCGCGCAGGTAGGGATGGCCATCACGTCCCCCGACACCGGTTGGATCGAGTTCAATGGCCGGCTCTGCGAGCAGCTCGGCTATGCACCGGAGGAGCTGAGGACGACGACGTGGGTCTCCCTCACGCATCCCGAAGACGTCTCGCTCGACATGGACCTGTTCGCCAGCCTCGTCAAAGGCGAGATTCAGCGATACAGCCTCGACAAACGTTTCGTGCGCAAAAACGGGAGCATCATGTATGGGAACATTCTCCTGCAAGGTGTCTACCGCGACGACGGGTCCTTCGACCACCTCTTTGGCTTTCTGCACGACATCACCGAACGCTGGGAGGGCGAACGGGAGAGGTTGGCGCTCAAGCAGGAGATCATCGACGCACAAAAGAGGGCGCTGCGCGAGCTGTCGACCCCATTGATCCCCGTCGCAGAGCACGTCCTCGTGATGCCGCTCGTGGGCACGATCGACAACGTCCGCGCCCAGGCGGTGCTCGAGGTGCTGCTCGACGGCGTCATGCGGCACAATGCAAGAATGACCATCCTCGACGTCACCGGCGTGGAGGTCGTGGACATGGAGGTCATGAACGCGCTCGTTCAAGCCGCCCGCGCCGTCAATCTGCTGGGCGCGCAAGCCATCCTGACGGGGATCCAGCCGCGCATCGCCAAGACGCTCGTGGACCTTCAAGCCGATCTGAGCACCATCATGACCCTCAGCACCGTCCGAGAGGGCATTTCCTACGCCCTGGGGAGGCAAAAAACATGACGCACCTCTTCCATGGACTCGAGGAATGGTTCGACTACTCCACCACGAGCTTCCAAGCCGCCGGCGCGAACGCCGAGCTCGACCCGCGCCACATCCCCACGACCCCGACCGCATACAACAGCGAGACCTATCGATGGCTCGCGACGCGGTACCGTGACATCTACCTCGATCTCTATCAGGCCATCCAGGCCGACGGGACGCTGATCCGAAAGCAGCCCCCTCACTTCACGCAGGAGTGGGCCAAGCACTTCGAACCCATCACGATCTGGAAGCAGGTCTGCCCGCTCTTCGTGTTCGGTCAAGCGCTCGGCGGTCTCGACACACGTCATCGAGACCTCGCCCGTGCCTACGCACTCGGATACGGCGTCCCGGTGATGGCCATCGATCGAATGATGGACGCGCTGCCAGGAGCACAAGCCACGAAGCACACCTGGCTCTTCGTGCTGGCCTCCTACGCGCTCGGGCTCGAGCAGCTCCAGAAGGTCGACGCGCCGCCCGCCGCCGAGCGCTGCTTCCTGCGCCACACCCAGGAAATGTATCACTTCTTCTGGGGCGAAGAGCGAGCGCGGTATCAACTGCCGGAGGTCGTCTCGGAGGCCACGCTCACGAAGTACCTGGAGGGCGACAGCCGTCTCCTGTCGTCCATCTTCTTCCCCGTGACAATCGAGTGGGCCTTCCTGCTCGCCCAAGGGTCCTTGCCGCCCGCCTTCGCGCCGGCCCTCGTAGCCTTGCGAAGAATGCGCCAGCTCAACGACGAGGTGGTGGACGCCGACGAGGACATTCGTTTCGGAATCGTGACGTTCCCCTATCTGCACGGCCTGGCGTCCCCTCAGGGCGCAGCGCTCGCCGAGAATGTCCACGCAACCTGGAAGCTCGATCGCGAGGAGCCCGGCTCGCCAAAGATGGCCGAGCTGACCGCGCAGCGTCGTCTCCTCTTGCAAAAAGCTGGGAGCTTCGAAGCCGCCGCGCATTTCTCGATGGGCTGCCTACGCACGGTCATGCAAGCCGTGATGGGTCACCTCCCCGCGAAGAACGCATTCGACGTGACCCTGCTGGTCAACCAGCGGGTGTCGCACCTGTACCGGCTGGCCCAGCACGATTGGAACGAAATCCCCGGCGTCTACCAGCCGGAGCCCTTCGCGCCGTCGAGCCACGCGGCCCTTCCCTTGTCCATTCCCTGGACGTGAACGGGCTGCCCGCCCTCCGCGGGTCGTCCGTGCTCCCCCCTCGGCATGACGCCGCCCGACGATGGGCGTTCACTCGGACGGCTGCATGGACGGCGCGGCCTCCGCGTGGTCCGCGCGGCCAGCGGGCGCGGGCGAGAGCCGCTTCACGACGCTCCGCACGACCACGTAAAACCCGGGGACGAGCAGGAGCGCGAGTACGGTCGCGCTGATCATCCCGCCGAGGACGCCGGTGCCGATCGCGCGCTGGGTTTCTGCGCTCGCGCCGCTCGCGATGGCGAGGGGGACGACGCCGAGGGTGAATGCGAGGGACGTCATCAGGATGGGACGTAGGCGCAATCGTGCGGCCTCGATGGCTGCGCTTGCCGTCGAGCGCCCTTCGTCTTCGAGCTGCTTGGCGAACTCCACGATGAGAATGGCGTTCTTCGCGGACAGACCGATCAGCGTGATCAGACCGACCTTGAAGAAAACATCGTTTGGCATCCCGCGCAGCTTCACGGCCAAGAGCGCACCGAGCAGACCGAGGGGAACCACGAGCAGGACGGACACGGGGATCGACCAGCTCTCGTAGAGCGCGGCGAGCACGAGGAACACGACGAGCAGGGAGAGCGCCAGGAGCGCGGGGGCTTCGTTGCCCGAGAGACGCTCTTGGTATGAGAGCCCCGTCCATTCGACGCCGTAGCCTGGGGGGAGTTGCGCGACGAGACGCTCCATCTCGGCCATCGCTTCTCCGCTGCTGAAGCCGCTCGCGGCCGTGCCGGAGAGACGCACGGCGGGATATCCATTGTAACGAACGAGCTGGAGCGGGCTCCGCTCCCACCGCGGCGTGGCCACGGCCGAGAGCGGCACCATGCGACCTTCTTGGTTGCGCACCGGCAACGCGAACACGTCGTCGAGCTGCATGCGCACGTCCGGCTCTGCTTGCAGGATCACCTGCTGCAGACGCCCCGCGTTGGGAAAGTCGTTGACGTACATCGAGCCGAGCGCCGCCGAGAGCGTCGCGTTGATCGACGCGAACGACACGCCGAAGGCCTCTGCGCTCTGCCGATCGATCTCCACGCGCACCGACGCACCGTCGGGCAAGCCCTCCGGATACACCCCCTGCACCACGTGGCTTTTGGCCGCGGCGGCGAGGAGCTGGTTCTGGGCGGCGAGCAGACGCGTTTGCCCCTGGTTGCGTCGATCGACGAGGCGCATCGCGAACCCCGAGCTCGTGCCGAGCGAATCGATCGAAGGCGGCAGGACGTGGAACATCCTTCCGTCGCGAATGCTCGCAAAACGCTCGTTCGCGGCTTGCACCTCTCCCTGGGCCGTCGCGCCTTTGCGCGCGTCCCAGTCTTTCAGCGTCGTGAACATCAGCGCTGCGTTCGGGCCCGAGCCCGAGAAGCCGAAGCCTTGAATCGCCACCACCGCCTGCACGCCCGGCCGCTCGCGGGCGTAGGCCTCGTACGAGCGGATCACCTGATCGGTACGCTCCGCCGTCGCATCCGAAGGCAACGCCACGCTCGAGATCCAGTAGCCCTGATCCTCTTGCGGCAGGAACGAGCCTGGCAATGCGCGGAACAGCCATGCCGCTCCGACGCCGATGGCGGCGAGCGAGACGAGCGCGGTCCAGCTCCGCTTCACCACGCGCCCGACGCCGTTGCCATACCGATCGGTGAGCCACGCGAAGCCACGATTGAAGGGCCCGAACACGCCGCGGTTCGCGTCGTGGTGCGCGGGCACCGGCTTCAACAGAGTCGCGCAAAGCGCGGGCGTCAGCGAGAGCGCGAGGAACGCCGAGAGCAGGATCGACACCGCCATCGACAGGCTGAATTGCCGGTAGATCGTCCCGACCGAGCCCGACGCGAACGCCATGGGAATGAACACGGCCGAGAGCACCAGCGTGATTCCGACGACCGCGCCGGTGATCTCCTTCATCGCCTTCTTCGTCGCTTCTTTCGGCGACAGGCGCTCGGTCGCCATGATGCGCTCGACGTTCTCGACCACGACGATCGCGTCGTCGACGATGATGCCGATCGCGAGCACCATCCCGAACATCGTCAGGACGTTGATCGAATACCCCGTCGCATACATCACGGCGAACGTGCCGAGCAGCGCGATCGGCGCGACGATCGCGGGCACAAGCGTGTAACGCAGGTTCTGCAGGAACACGAACATCACCACGAACACGAGCGCCATCGCCTCGAAGAACGTCTTGAAGACCTTCTCGATCGAAATGCGAACGAAGGGCGCCGTGTCGTAAGGAACGCCGACCTCGATTCCCTCCGGGAACCCCTCGGCGAGCTCGGCCACGCGCGCGCGGACGAGCGCGGCCGTCTCCACCGCGTTTGCCCCGGGCGAGAGCATCACGCCCGCGCCGGCCGAGGGGGAGCCGTCCGTTCGTGTCGAGGTGCGGTAGCTCTGCGCGCCGAGCTCGATGCGGGCCACGTCCGAGAGCAGGACACGCGAGCCGTCTGCGCGTGCGCGCAGCACGATCGCGCCGAACGCCTCGGGCGTCTCCAGCTCGCCTTGCACCACGAGGGGGATCGTCACGCGTTGCCCCGGCACCGTCGGCGCGTCGCCCACCCGGCCCGGCGAGACCTGCGCGTTCTGCGCGCGGATGGCGTTCGCCACCTCCTCGACCGACACTTCGAGCGCCGTGAGCTGCGCGGGGTCGAGCCACACGCGCAAGGCGCGCGGGGCGGCGAAGACCTGCACGCTGCCCACGCCGCGGATGCGCTTCAGCTCTTCGACGAGGCCCCGCGAGAGGAAGTCGCCGAGCGTCTGTTCGTCGTAGCGCCCGCTCGGCGAGCGTAGATCGACGATGCAGAGGAAGTTCGAGGTCGAGGACTCGACGGCGAGGCCGATCTGCCGGACCATCTGCGGCAGCCGCGGCTCCACCGTGCGCAGGCGGTTCTGGACCGCGACCTGGGCCAGCTCGGGATCGGTCCCCGGCTCGAACGTGACGGAAATCTGCGCGACGCCTGACGTGTCCGAGGACGACTCGAAGTAGAGCAGGTGCGGCACGCCCGAGATTTCACGCTCGATGGGCGCGAGCACGCTCTCGCTCATCGTGGAGGGCGTCGCGCCGGGGTACACGGCCGTCACGTTCACGCTCGGGGGCGCGACGGTTGGGTAACGCTCGACGGGCAGGCGCTGGAGCGCGAGCGCGCCGAACAGGACGATGAAGAGGGAGACGACCCACGCGAAGACCGGGCGCTCGATGAAGAAACGCGGCATGATCTCGTTATTCGCTCAGGGGTTGGGGGCCGATGCGCTTGGCGCGGCCGTCGCCGCCGGCGCTGCGGAGGGCGCGCTCGACGGGGTCGGCGGCGGTTTCCAGGGGGAGGGACGCACCGCCATCGCGGGCTGGAGCTGATCCTGCCCTTCGACGACGACGCGGTCGCCTGCTGCGAGCCCGGTGCGCACGATCTGCTGCCCCTCGACGATGCGACCCGTCGTGACGGAGCGCACCACGACGCGGTCGCCGGGGTCGACCACGAGCACGCTCTCGCCGAGGGCGGGGTCGTGGAGCACCGCCTGCTGCGGCACCGTGATCGCTTGGGGCTCGCGGCCGACGGGGATCCGCGCGCGGACGAACATCCCCGGCAGGAGGTGGAGATCCTTGTTCTCGACGAGCACGCGGAGCGTCAGCTCGCTCGTCGACGGGTCGACGTTCACGTCGGTCGAGAGCAGCCGACCTTGCTCGGCGTAGGGCTCGCCGCGCATCGAGAGCAGCGTGACCGGCAGGCCCTGGCTCGTCTCGAGCTCTCCCCGCGCGAGGCGCTTGCGTAGCTCCTCGTAGCGCATCACTGGCTGCCGGATGTCCACGTACACGGCGTCGAGCTGCTGGATCGTGACCATCGGCGTCGGATCGGCGGTCCCCACGAGCGCGCCTTCGGTGACGCGGGACAGGCCGATCCGCCCGCTGATGGGGGCCGTCACGGTGGCGTAACGCAGGCTGACCCGGCTCCGCGCGAGCGAGGCTTCGGCGATGGCGAGGTCGGCCCGCGCGATGTCCATCGTGCTGCGCGCGTTGTCGGCGGCCTGGCCCGCGATGGCGCCGCCCGATTCGAGGCGCTCGGCGCGCTCGGCTTCCCGTGTCGCGACCGCGAGGGCCGCGCGTTGCCGCGCTGTCGTCGCGGAGGCGCTCGCGACCTCGGCCCGGAAGATCGTGGGGTCGATACGATAGAGGGCCTGCCCTGCCTTCACGGTGTCGCCCTCGTTGAAGAGCCGCTCGAGCACGATGCCGGACACGAGCGGCCGGACGTCGGCGACCCGCACCGGCGCGACGCGCCCAGGGAGCACGTCCTCGATCACCAGGGCGTGTGGCGCCACGGACACGACCGAGACCTCGGGGGGCGGCGGCGGGGCTGGCGGCGCGCTCGTCTCGGCGGACGCGCAGGCCGGGAGGAGCGTCGCGCAGACGAGGAGGAGGCGAAGGTGTCGCATGTCGTTTTCTATCGATCTTTCGCGGAGTTTGTCCGAAATGGCCCGCTCGACGGACGCCCTGGACGCGCCGTGGTGGCTCCTCGACCGATCGCGGAGCCTCTCTTTGGTGTTCGCGCGTGGAGGAGGCAATGGCGAAATGCCCGTGAGCGCCCCGACGCCTCTCGCCTACGTCGGTCGCGTCAGGAGGGGGATTCGCCCATCTGCACGTCAAAGCGCAACGGTGGCGCAGCGATGTCGTTCCCTGGTTTGCCGCCGTGGTGAAGGGAGGGGAGCCTCACGCCAGAACGAAAGACATGCACGGCTCTGCCATCGTGGCGCCCTGCACGCGCCTTCCTTGGGTTACGGATCCATCTCGTTCAAAACGGAACGTGTTTACCACGGAGCAATGGAGGTGCAAGGGTTCCGGGCGAAGATGGATCCGACCAAGTTATGGGGTCGATCTCCGCAAGCTCGGATTCGAATCCAAAGAGCAGGTTTCGAACATCCTTGACATACACCATGGCATGTGGACCGCGCCGGTCAGGACGAAAGCGGTCCCGATGCTGCCCCTGTTGTACACGCGTATAGGCCGAGCGGAGGCATCAGGTAGGCGAAACCCACCGAGGAAGCACGTTTCCCACGGCAACGGACGCGCGCAGCGACGAGAAGGGTATTGGAGAAACGAGCGAGCGCGACGCCGCTATGCTCCAAGAGGCCTCCTCGCTTCCGGAGTTTGGCCACGTCGACACGGCCCCTCCCCCTGGCAACGTTGTCCCAGGTCTTGCCACCGGCCCGTGGGAAGAACTGCGCAATGCGCAGTTCTTCCCCCTTCGGTCCAGGCCGTGCCTGGTCCGGGGTGAAGGGGGCGGACAGCCCCCTTCCGGGGTGCGGGGCAGAGCCCCGGCGCGGCGCCCCGACCCTCCTCGGCTGCGCGTCAGACGACTGGCATCGGGGCGGCTGTCATCCGTTGCCGACCGTGTCGCCTTCGTTCGTGTCTGCGGTCGCGAGGGTGGACCGTGTGCGGACCTCGTCGAAAAAGAGCGCTTGGGAGACTCTGTCGCGCGGGAGTTCGGCTTCGACGCGGGCCATCACCTCGACGTACGTCGTGAGGAACTTGTCCTTCACTGCGTTCCGAGCCACGCGGAGATCCCGCGCATCTTGGGCGGCGATCTGACGGTTCAAGAGGGCGGCTTGGTACCGCTGCCGGAGCACGCTGAGCTCGATCTTCTCGGCTTCGGCCTCTGGCCATGACGCCTGGGCGGCGGCGAGACGCCCTTCGAGATCGATCATGGCTTCGACCTGTGAGGCGCCGAAGAGCCGGAGGATCGGGGCGGATCCTGCGGGAAAAACCAGGCTTGCGATTCGCCCTTTTCGTTTGCCGTCGGCGATCTCGGCCTTCTGCTGCGAGAGCCGGATGCGCCGATCGGAGACGTACTTCTCGTACTTGATGTCGACGCGGGCGGGGAGAATGGCCTTGACGGCCTTCTCGTACTCCGCCTGCGCCGCGGCGAGCTCGTCGGCGCCTGCGCGCATCTTCTCTTCGAGCGCGACGAATGCGGCCTGGCAAGAGAACTTGCTGAGCATACATGTGGAGTGGGCGGCGAGATCGAGGCACTTCGAGACGGGGGTGCTCCGCGTGGGCGATTGCATCGAGGCATCCTCCTTGGAAGGGGATACGCGCCGGGGAGCGCGAGGGCGCTCGGGGCGCGTGGGTTTCGTGCGTGCGCGTGGTCATCACCGCGCGGGCCGTTCGACGTTGTGGCCGAACGATTCTTGGGCGACTGATGTTTGCTCTTGCAACGTGGGCTGGAGCGGGCGAAGGCCGCCTGCGGCGCGCGCGCGAGGGCGTCGCACCACGTGCCTCGCCCGCGCTTGTGCGGACGCAAATCGAGCGCGAGCGCCTGCACGGTCGTCCTTGCATCGGCGCGAAGGCGGCCGGGACATGGGCTCGGCGTGGAATGCACCGGCGCAACGGTGGCTGGGACGCCGTGATCCGCGTGCTTGCGTCGACGCAAACGGGGGCGGGACCACGTCACGGCGACGCTTGCACGCGCGCGAGCACGCCTGCGCCGCGGGCGCGACGCCTCTCGCGCGCGTGCAAGGCACGCCGCGCAGATCACTCGGGGTGCCTTGCACGCATGCAACACCTACCGAGCGATCGGCATCGGACCCTTTGCGCGCGTGCATGGCGCGTCGCGCTCCTGCCGGACGGGCTGTCGCGCCGGCACAGGCTTCCTCGTGACCCCGTGCGCGGGCGCGTGGCGCGCGCGCAGCACCGCTCGCCGCCTCAGCGCGGAGCGCGCAGCGAAAGGTCACGCGCGAGCTTGTCGACGAGCGCCGCCGCCATCGCCGGCACGTGCGTCTCCGCCCACCGCTCCAGCAGCGCCGCGAACCCTGCGACCTCCGCCTCGACCTCCGCGAGTGCCGCGCGCAGGACCGCCGGTGCGACCTCGATCGCCGCTTCTTTTTTCTCGTGGTAGCCGAGCGCCAGCGACCCCCCGTCGAGACGCGTGATGTAGGGCGTCGGATCGTGCCCGCCCCAGGGCGGCGGCCCGCCTTCGGCGAACGTGATCCACTCGCGCCAGTTTTCGAGCCCCGTGCAGCACTCCGGCGCCAGCACCAGCGCGCCGCCGCACGTGATCTCGAGCCCGCCGGCCACCACCACCTTCTCCTCCGAAAGCAGCCGCTGCGCCACCACCTCCGCCGTGTCTCCGCGCTCGTCGTCGCTCCCGAGCCCGTACAACGCGATCGCCGCCATCACCGTCCCGACCTCGAGGGGATCCATCGCCCCGGTCAGCGTGATCGTACGAAGCCCTTCTTCGCGGCGGTACGGGTGTGTCGGGGACGACGGCGGCACGAAGTCGGCCCGCGCCTCCTCGCTGAACAGCGCTCCGCGCCAATGCGGCCACGGCAGCACCTCCCCTACCCCGTGCGACCGCACGACGACGGCATGGCAACACAATACGCTCGCCATCCCTGGGAGAATAGGCCTGGGGTCGACGCGCCGTAAAGCCCCCTCCGGCGGGCATTGCAATGACGTCCGGTCCCACCGGTCCCGGCGCGCCCCTGCCCCGGCGTGGTCGTCCACCGGCCCATTCCAGATCCTCTTGCCCTTCCGTCTGGAACGTGGACCTGGAAAAACCAGGGGCCATAGGACTCGAATTTTTTGACGGAGGTGCCGCGCCGCCGTCAGCGAGGCGACGTACGGCCACCTTTTCGCCGTCCGGAGCATGCTGGAGGGCGTCAAGGCTCTGGATTCCGTCGCCGACCTGAGGGAGTCTGTCTTCCAGACACACCTACGGCCGGCCTTTTGGCGCCGGCCCTTCCGCCTCCTCACGAGGCATGGAGACCGTGCTCATGAACCGATGCCTTCTGGCTGTCCCCGTCCTTCTGGCCTCGCTCGTGGGTGGCTGTGGTCACTCCGAAGACGAGTGGAGAGCGCAGCTCGCCAAGTACAACGAGCTCCAGGACTCCAGCGAAGCAAAAAAGGCCGAGCTGGAGAAGCAGCTCGCCGAAGCCAAGCAGCACGTCGCCGACCTCGAGAAGCAGCTTCAGGACGCCGGCGCGGACGTGAAGAAGATGAGCTCGACGCTCGAGGACCAGGAGAAGGCCCTCGCCGAGTACAAGGCCCGCGCCAAGCAGCTCGAGGCCATCAAGGCGCGCTTCGACCTCCTGCGCAAGAAGCTCGACGAGCTGACCAAGCTCGGCCTCGCCGTCAGCATCCGCCGAAACCGCATGGTCATCTCGCTCCCGGGCGACGTGCTCTTCGATACGGGCAAGGTCGAGCTGAAGAAGGAAGGCGAGGACATCCTCAAAAAGGTCGCCCAGGTCATCAAGGCCGACAAATCCCTGGCCGATCGTGATTATCAGGTCGCGGGTCACACCGACAACCAGCCCCTCAACGGCGGCACGTACCAGGACAACTGGGGCCTCTCGCTGATGCGCGCCCGCTCGGTGTTGATCTTCCTCGTGGGCAAGGGCGGGGCGCTGCCGCGCGCGCACTGGAGCGCCGCAGGCTTCGCGGACACCGACCCGGTGGCGAACAACGGCAACAAGGACGGGCAGCAGAAGAATCGGCGCTGCGATCTCATCGTCGTGCCCGACGTCGACGAGATGATCGATTTGACGAAGCTCACCAAGGAGTGAGAGCGCCCGGAGCCGCGCCGCGGCTCCCTTGGCTCGGCCCTTCGGATGGGGGGCGCCCGCAATACGAGGCGCCCCGGGCCGATTGCAGATGCAGCTCCCGTGCGTGGGCGCGCTGGCCGGAGGGCCGCGCGCCCGACGTTTTTCAGGAGCCGGACAAGGGAATCAGGCCGTTGTACGCGCGGAACTTGTACAACGAGAGCGTGGCGCCGTTCGTCCCGAGGCCGAGCGCCGTGTTGACGGCGGCGGAGAGGCCATTGCACGCCCCGCTGCCCGAGCCGCTCATCGCGGGGATGGTGAAGGTGCTCGACGTCGTGTTTCCCCAGTCGCCGGAGACATAGATGGTGAACATGCCTGTCTGGCAGTTGAGCGTCGTGATGCCCTGCCCGGCTTCCGAGACCTGCACCCTCGCGGTCATTTCCCAATTGATGTCGGGGGCGGCACCCGAAAGATCCGTGGTACCTGCGACACCGGTAAGAAGGAGCCGCACGTAGACGGGAACGCCATTGACGGTCGCGTCCGTGAGCTCGAGCTGCATCGTCGACCCGGCGAAGCCCATGTTGCCCGCGTTGTCGGTGTCCGCCGTGAAGGAGTTGTTCCCGGCGAGGCCGGTCGTGGACTTGCCGTTCGAGAAGTCCAGGAACGGCGTGCCGCCATTTTTGTAAAACTCGAACTTGCAGCCGGAGCCAGCGTTGTCGATGGGGAGGGCGTGGGCGCTTCCGCTGAGCGTGACACACGCAATCGTCGCCATGCTGGCCATCCACCACGATGCACTTCGGTTCATGCAACCTTCCTTTGTCCCCCTCCGCACGGCTACACCGCCCTGTCCGTCTGAGTCAACGTGGAAAAAGTATTGCGCACGAGTACGACGCCTCTCTACCTGTGCCGGTGGAAAGACGCATCAACAACGTAAAATCAACCACTTGCACGCGTGGTGGGTACCGTGTACGCGTGCTGGTTCCGCAATGACGCCTCCCACCGCTGCGATGTCGCATTCCCGCCGAATCCTCTCGGGGCCTCTCTCGGCCCTCGCCGTGGTCGTGCTCGTCGCGTGCGGCGGAAGCGCGCCTCCGGGAGGAGCCTCGACGCCCGCCGAGGCGAGCGTCGCCTCGCCGTTTGGCCTTCATTCGATGGCGCGTTTCCACCTCAGCGGCGCGTCGTCCGGACCGCTCGACGGGCTTTCGCTCGGCATGAGGCTCGAAGACGCCTGGGCGCGCGCGCCGGCATTACGCAGTGCATTCCGCGTCGAGATGGAGGCGAGCGCCTACGAGGCCTTGCGGCGTCGTGTGCCCGAGCTCGGCGAGGGAAGTGGAGGTGGCAATCGCTTCTGGACGACGCGCGGTCGGTCCGCGACGCGGACGATCGTGGACGGCGTCGGCTACGAGCTCCGCTTCGATCACACGGCTCGTCTGTGGGCCGTCCATCTTCGTCTGCTCAATGAGAGCGCGCGGGACGCGGCGGTCGCGGGCTGGGGACCGCCCGCCATCGACGAGCGTTATCGCGTGTGGCTCGACGAAGCGACGGGGACCCAAGCCGCCGCCGTCGATTGCTACAAGGACGACGTGCCTGCGGGCTGCGTGATCGAACTCTCGCCGTTCCAGTCCGTCGAGAAGACCCTCGCGGAGATCTTCCCCGACGAGGCAACCCTCGTCGGGCGGACCGAGGAGAGCTTGCCGTTCGGCGAAGGGATCCACTGGGATTTCGTTCGTTATTACCTCGTGCCGAACCCCGCTGAATTGTGGCGGCCTCTCGAGGTGCAGTTCGACAAGGCGGCACCACGACGCGTCGTCGCGTACCGAACGATCTTCTCCTACGTCTACGCGGTGTCCAGACGCGACGCGATCCTGGCCTCGATCCAGGCCGCAGTGCCCGACCTCGCCCGGATCGAGGCGCCCACGATGGCTGGCACTTGCTGGGCCGGGAGCCGCAAGGGAACACGCGTCGAGGTCTGCGAGAACCACACGAATTTCCTCGTGACGGTGGGCGCCTGGACGTTGTGATGGGGCCGGCTCGCCCGCGCCGTGGCAGGGGGGCGAGCCGGTCAAAACGAACGGACTCCGTGGGGGGAGCGGAGGCTCAGGGAGGCGGGAGGCAGAAGAGCGTCGAGAGGTCTTTGCCGTCCTTGTAGGCGATGTATCCCGCCGTCTTCGGCGCGACGCATTGCGACGGCGCGGAGGCGAACGGGATGCACTTCGCCTCCAGCGGGCCGTCGGCATCGTCGTCCCAGCACGTCCCCGGCTGCCCGGACCCGCCGCAATAGAGCGCGCTGATGGTGCAGGTCTCTCCGAGCTTCGCGTCATCGATGCCGCTGTTCTGCAGGATCGCCTCGTCCAGGCACAGGTTGTAGCCGCCGCCGCAATGCGTGCCCATCGGGCACTCCGGCGCCGCCGAATGGATGTCGCACACCTTCATGCAGATGGGGTCCGCGCCGTCGGCCACACACCGCAGCCCGAGCGCGCAGTCCGAGTCCCACTGCGTGGCGCTCACCTTCGTGCATGCCTCGCCGGGCCCCTTGGCACCCCCGGTGACGCACTCTCCGTCGGTCCCGATCGCATTGGTCGGCATGCAGAACTGGTCGGCGGGGCAAGCGCCGCTCACGTAGGGCTTGCACCCGTTCGGCCGGCGGACGTCATAGGCGGCCTCCTGGATCCAATAACATTTGCCTCCCTCGACCCAGTCATAGGCCTTGGTCTCTGCGTTCTTTACGATCTCGCGCAGCTCGAGGTAGCGGGCATTTCCCACGGTCTGGTGCGGCGTGAGGATCTCGCTGATTTCGAGCTCGCCCGCCTTGGCCGCGTAGGTCTTGAGGTACACGCCGTCCTGGAGATCCTCCTGGAACACGGCGCAGGCCGCGCAGGTGGTGACGAACGTGGTGGTGTAGTCCGGCAGCGCGTGGTTCGGATCGCCGTCGATCGCATGGGTGCCGACGCCGAGGTCGCCATCGAAAAAGAGCCGGAGCCTGTCGAAGAGCGTGGCGTCGCCCGAGATGTTCGGCAGCGAGCCCGCCGTCCGGATCACGGGCCCGGTGTCCGCCGCGTCGAAGGAGTTTTCTTGCAGGCTGAGGAGCTCGATATCCGCAAAGGAGATCTCCTCGCAATCGGCAGGCTTCACGGGGGACTGGCCGCCCATCCCCCCGGCGCCGCCCATTCCGCCGTCGCCGCCCATTCCGCCGTCGCCGCCCATCCCCCCGGCGCCGCCCATGCCGCCGGTCCCCGTGGTGCTGCTCGATGTCGTGGAGGAGCTCGACGAGGACCCGCTGGTCGGGTTTCCGGGGTCTCCATCCGAGCAACTGGCCGCCAGCGCCGTCACAACGAGCGTGAGACCCACGAGCGTGGTGAAGCGAAGGCGTGCCTGAATCGTTCGTATTTTCATGGCCTTGCGCCTACCAGCCAGAACGCGCATCGTAAAGGGCTCTCCCGCGACGGAACCGTGCAGCAGGCGCAGCCAGGGGCGCGTAGCTTCATGGTTGATGTATTTGTTCAAGATGGGTGGCCGCAGGCGAGGCGGGCGCGGCGAGACGCGGAGTGACCTGTCGATATTTCGACGCGGCGCTCCAAGCGAACCGGACGCCTCGCGCCTCCTCTGTTCAGGCGACGATCGGCCCGTCCCGCGCGCGAGGGCGCGTTTGTCGTCGGAGAGGCCCGCAGCGGCGTCGCGAAGGCTCCTGCGCGCGTCTGGAAGCGCCTTTCGCGCGACCACCGCGTAAATCGTCTCCCCCTCGAACCGGATCGTTCGGCCTGCCGCCACGTTCCTCCCGGGCGCCTCGCGCGCCCTCCCGTCAAAGCCGCGGTTTCCCGAGGATCGAGCGCTGTGGACCGGTCCTTGCAATCGCACCTCGCTCCTTGCCACTGGACCCCCACTTCAGGATGACATTCATGCGGGAACCCCCCTCTACCGTTTGGCTCGGCTTGGCTTCGCTCGTATTCGCGGCGAGCACCGTTGCCTGTACCTCCACCGATGGTTCCTCCGCCCCGACGCGCATCGACGTGGCCCCGGCGGCGCAGCTCAGCGCGGGACTTTCGCATACCTGCGCGACCCTCCGAAATGGCAACTTGGCGTGTTGGGGCAAGGGCGACCGGGGTGAACTCGGCAAAGCCCTGGCGGACGGCGCCGCATTTTCCGCGGCGCCCCAACCGGTGCCCATCCTCGCCAAGGTGATCCACGTCGGGGCCGGGGCCTCGGGTTCGTGTGCGGTGCTCGAAGACCACACGGTCCGCTGCTGGGGCAACAACGGCGACGGTCAGCTCGGCGTGACGGCGGCCTGTAGCTCAGGCGACTCGTTCTGCGTGACGGAGCCAGCGAGCGTCAAAGGGCTCGAACCCACCACGACCGTCGTCGCGGGGAGATCCGTCGACGACAGTGAGTTCCCCGCCAAACGCAGCCATGTCGCCTGCGCGCTGGACGAGGGCGGCCTGGTGCGCTGCTGGGGAGGCGTCGACCAGCAAATGCTCGGGCGCGGGAGCAATGTAGCGTTGAGCAAGACCCCCGTGGTGGTGGTGGACGCCCAGAGCTTTCCTTTGCGGGACATCACGCAAATGGCGGCGGGCGCGAACCGGGTCTGCGCGCTCGACGTCGAGGGCGCCGTCTGGTGCTGGGGCGCCGATGCCACGTATGATCAGCCCGGGGGTCTGTCCGCCGAGCGGGTCGAGCTGCCCATGCCCGCGAAGGCCATCGCGGTGGGCGAGGCGCATGCCTGCGCGGTCCTCGACGACAGGAGCGTCTGGTGCTGGGGCCGCAATCAAAACGGCGAGTGTGGTGTCTCTGCAGGCAGCAACGAATGCTGTAACGGAGAGGATCTATCGTGCCCGCGCGATTGTCGTCGCAAGCCGGTGACGGTCCCGGGCGTGATCGGCGCCGTGGGTGTCGCCGCAGGCGGCTATCACACCTGCGCGTGGCAGGCCAACGGGAGCGCCATCTGCTGGGGCAGCAACCAATCTCTCCAGCTCGGGAGCGACGTCCGGTCCCTGGAGAGGCCACCGAGCGCCGTCACGCAGGTCCCCGGGCGTATCGTCGAAATGGTCTGCGGCAGCGCGCACACCTGCGCGCGGAACCAGGACGACGAGATTTATTGCTGGGGAACCAACAACCACGGGGCATCGGGGGGGCTCGAGCCATGAGCAGACCCATGGGCCTCGCGCTCGCGCTCTTGCTGCTCTCCGCGCCGGCCGCGGCGCAAACCGCGCAGGAGCTCCCTCCGCCCGAAGCGCCGACCAAGCTGGGCTTCCGCTATTGGCACGGCGACGTCGCCTTTGGCGTGCGGAAAGGCGGCGGGACGTTCACGTTGGATGGGCAGCTTTATGCGGGTGTCTTTCTCGCGCGCACCATCAAGGTCCCGGGCTGGTCGCCCTTCCTGGGCACCGGCATGCACCTGAGCGGCGGAAAGGTGACCGTCGACGATCCTCGCGGCGTTTTTGGGGAGGTCGAGGTCCCACGTTTCGCCGTCGGCCCCGAGCTTCGCCTGGGCGTCGCGCGAGGCGAAAAGGTCGAGCTCTTCTCGCGCGCCTGGCCCCACGTTCAGTTTTACGTGAGCTCGGCCTTGACGATGGTCTTCGCAGATGGATTGAGCGATCGGTTGCCGGAGGCAGGACACGGCTGGGACTATAAGTTCGGTCTTGGAGTGTCCCTCCCCGCGGTCTGGTCGATCTTCGAAAGAGATCCGGTCTCGTGGCTCATGATCATGTTTCCCAACACGATCGCGTTCGATATGGAGGTACCGCTGGACGAACCGTCCAGGCGCCGGTACGGGGTACGTATGGGCTACGGTTTCTAGCGCCGACGAGTCTAGCGCCGACGAGGAAGGTGCTCAGCCCCGGCCCTCGCCGAAGTCCTCGGTCGTCCATTCCAGCGCGCCGCGCTCGTTTCGCGCGCGGCGCGCGGCTTCGAGCTTGCGCAGCTCGACGCGGCGGATCTTGCCCGAGATGGTCTTGGGCAGCTCGGTGAACTCGATCCGCCGCACGCGCTTGTACGGGGCGAGCCGCTCGCGCGCGAACTGCAAGATGGCCTGCGCGGTGCCCTGCGTGGGCGCAATGCCGGGCGCGAGCACCACGAAGGCCTTGGGCACGCTCGTGCGCACGGGGTCGGGGCTCGGCACCACCGCGGCTTCCGCCACGGCCGGGTGCTCGAGGAGCGCGCTCTCCAGCTCGAACGGGCTGATGCGGTAGTCGGAGCTCTTGAACACGTCGTCGCCGCGGCCGACGAAGGTGTAGAGCCCCGCCGCGTCACGCACGGCTTCGTCACCCGTGCGGTAGTATCCGCCTGCGGTGACGTCTGCGGTGCGCGCCTCGTCGTCGAGGTAACCCGCCATGAGCCCCATCGGCCGCGGATCGAGCGCGAGCGCGATCTCGCCCTCGGCGCCGGCGCGGCCCTCGGCGTCGAGCAAGGCGACGGTATAACCTGGCAGCGGCCGGCCCATCGTTCCGGGCACGACGGTCATTCCGGGCGTATTGCCGATCTGCGCCGTCGTCTCCGTCTGCCCGTAGCCGTCGCGCACCGTGAGGTTCCACGCGCGCCGTACGGCGTCGATGATCTCGGGGTTGAGCGGCTCGCCGGCGCTCACGGCCTCGCGCAGCACCACGGAGTGCGCCGCGAGGTTTTCGAGGATGAGCATCCGCCACACGGTCGGCGGCGCGCATAACGTGTCCACCTTGCACCGCGCGAGCAGGTCGAGCGTGGCGGTGGGCACGAAGCGCTTGTACGCGTGGACGAGCACCGTGGCACCGGCGTTCCACGGCGCGAACACGCTCGACCATGCGTGCTTGGCCCAGCCGGGCGAGCTGATGTTGAGGTGCGTGTCCCCTTCGCGCAGCCCCACCCAGTACATCGTGGACAGGTGCCCGACGGGATAACTCTGGTGGGTGTGCAGCACGAGCTTGGGTTTCGCCGTGGTGCCCGAGGTGAAATAGAGCAGCAGCGGGTCGGTCGCGCCCGTGGGCGTGGCGCTCGTGGGCAAGGTGGCGGGCGCGGCGTAGGCGTCGTCGTAACGCGTCCAGCCCTCGACGGGCTCGCCCACGGCGATGCGCACCACGCGCGGGTCGACGGCGCCGAAGCGGTCGGCGACGGCCGACTCGGCGACCACGCAGCGCACGTCACCACGCGTGAGCCGGTCGGCCACGTCCTCCGCGGTGAGCTGCGTCGTGGCCGGGATGATCACCGCGCCGATCTTCGCGGCGCCGAGCAGCACCTCCCACAGCGGCAGCACGTTGGGGAGCATGACCAGGACACGCGCGCCGCGTTCGACGCCGAGCCCGTGGAGGAAATGCGCCACGCGCGTGGAGCGCTCGGACAGCTCGGCAAACGTGGCGGTCGTCTCGGCGCCCGACGCGTCGACGATCCAGAGCGCGCGGCGGGTGTTGCCGCGGGCGTACACGTCGAACCAGTCGATGGCCCAGTTGAAGTGCTCGAGCGCGGGCCAGGAGAAGCCCGCGCATGCGCGGTCGTGGTCGTCGCGTGTGGCGAGCAGGTGGTCGCGGGCGCGGAGGAAGAGGTCCGTGGCGGTCATGGGGGCGGCTGTGGAGTATACGACCCACATAACGCGCGCCCAAGGAGGAAGGGATGCCCCTGCGGCCTGCGCGCGCGGGGGTCGGACCACGCGGCTCGCCCGTGGCCATTGCGTGACGACCGGGGCATCCAGCGGACCCGCGCTAGCGAGTACAATCAACAGGGTCGCTCACGCCATACTTGGCGTAGTTTTTCCTAGCTTCCTCCAAACTCACGACGTTGGCACCACCTCCGCGGTCTGGCGATGACTCTTGACTTGGGTCGTCTTCCCAGTCGCAGTTGTCACAGATGTCGTAATGGCCTCGCTCCGGCAGCGTGCGCTTACCGCAACACGGACAGGCATGGAGAGAAGCGTCAACAGCCATCTTGTTTCACCTGTTTCAGAGATCAGCCCCATCGAAGTGCCTCAGATGCGCGGTAAGACTCCTCAGCGCGGAAGCGAAACAAACGGCAGGTGGCTCCCCATCGTGTCCGAAGACCTGCCATACGATCGATTCTTCTCCCCGCTCCCGAGTTCACCGAAGATCCCCGCTCCCCAGCATTTCACCCGCCCTGCATCGGCTCCGCCGAAGAGGGCGCACGTATGCGAGGCTCCCACGGCGATCTCCTCGACGGGGCTGTTCGTCCCGAGATCGACGAACGGGAGCGCATCGCCGAGGGATTCGCTCTTGCAACGATCGAGGTCGTCCCCCACGCCGAGCGCCCCCAGTTGATTGATCCCCCAGCACTTCACCCGCGGCGCGGCGCTCTCCCCCTCGACGATCGCGCAGAACCTGCTCCCGGAGGTCGCCATCGAGACGGCGCGGAGTCCTTTCCCCAGCGAGATCGGCGCGGATAAGACGGGGCAATGGCGGTGGCCGATCGCGCCTCCGTCGAGGAAGTCCCAGCAGCGCAGAGAGCCGTCCTCACCCCGCGCGCACGAGCCGCCGGCGCCGCCGACGAGGGCCAGGGTGCGGCCGGGGAGCGGCACGAGGAGCTCCGTGCCGACGTGGGTGTTCGGTGCATCCAACACGTCCTTTCCCACGACGCCGAGGGAACGGACGTGCCCGTCCTCGAATGCGACGCTGAGCGAGAGGTTCCCCGCCGCCATCGCGAAGGGCCTCGCCTTCGTGCCGAAATCGACAGCTTGCACCGGGACGAAGTGCTCCTTGCCGCCCGGGATCTCCCCGAAACAACGCACCTCCCGCGCGGCCCCGTCCTCGACGAGCGCGCAGGTGTACTTGATCCCCGCCGCGAGGGAGAGGATGGTCCCTTCGCCCATATCGATTTTGGGCCAGGCATCCCCGAGCTCCCCCGGAGAATCGCCGCGGTTGTCGGCGAGCCCGAGGGCGTGCGCATACCCCCAGCAGGCGAGCCGCGCGTTTCGTTCGCCGGGAAGAGGGGCCAGCGCCGCGCAGGCGTGCCGCGCTCCCACGCCGAGGACCGTTGCCGTTTCACGTGCGCCCTTGCGACGACCGAAATCGATGGGCGCCGCGCGGGAGAGAGCCCCGGGCACGTCCCCCAGATCGAGCTTGTTGCCTTGTCCTGGAACGCCATCCTCTCCGCGCCCCCAGCAGAACACCTCGCCCTCGCGGAGCAAGCAGGTGATGTGATCCCCGGCGACGAGGCGGGATCGGGCGACGACGAACCCAGGCCGCGGGGGGCTCGGTGTCGCAGAAGGCAGAGCGCTCGGCGACGAAAGGGCTGCGGTTGGTTGGGTGTTCGCGGGCGGAGCGGCCGGAGCGGTCGTGCCACAAGACGAGGCCGCGAAAGACAGAAACAAGAAGACGACATCCCGGCGGCATGCCTGGCGTCCGGCGGAGGGAACGTTCTGGCGCACGCCCGTTGCTACCTCAGCGCCAAACCGCTCGTCAACCGGACACCCTCTCTGCCTTCTGGGGGAGAGTCCACGTTGGGCGAGCGTCCATGTAGAGAGCGCCCTCCCTCGTGACGACCGGGTCGTCCAACATGTGCGCGTGATCGAGTGGCCACCCCCGCGCCTCGCCCGCGACTGCATCGACGCAAATCGAGCGCAACCGCCTGCACGATCGTCCCTGCAGCGACGCAAAGGCGCCCGGGACACGGGCGCAACGTGGGGTGCATCGGCGCAACGGCGGCTGTGACGCCATGATCCGCGCGCTTGCGTCGATGCAAATACCGACAGGCCCCCGTCACGGCGACACTTGCACGCGCGCAAGTGCTCCCGCGCCGCGGGCACGACGTCTCTTGCGCACGTGCAAGGCACGCCGCGCAGATCGTTTGGAGCGCGTTGCACGCGTGCACCACCCACCGAGCAATCGGCCTCGGGCAATTCGCGTGCGTGCAAGGCACGCCGCGCACTTTCGCCGGAGGCTGCCGCCTCCGCCCTCCCGCGGTTGCCCGGCGGGACCGTGGACGGTGACACAACCATCCCGCGGGTATCCAGCCGCGTTCAGGCGAGAACCCGGAGCGCACGGCGGTAATACACCGTCCGACGCGCGAGCCCACGGTAACCGCCGTTGATGCGGTACGTGATTTTCTTGAAGTTGCCCCGGTCCGCGAGGGCATTCAGCTTGCGGGTCTTCCAGAACCAGCCTGCCACGCGGAAGCCCACGTCGATACGAGCGGCGAGCTTCGGCCTCTTTTGCAAGTCGATCCCCAGGGCCTTGCCCGCGGCGCGGTAGTTGCTGCGCCCCGTGATCTGGATCGGGCCCCGGCCCTTGTAACGTCGACCGTCCCCGGGGTGGGTGTTGCCGAGATCCTTGCGTCCCTCGTAGGCATCCCCGGACGCGAGCTCCTCGAAGTACACGAGCTCGCCGCTCTCGTGCGCGAGCTGCGCGAGGAACGCCGCCATTCGCTTCTTCGTATCGATGGCGAACTCCTTCATGGCCTTGTTGAGGTGCGGCAAGCATTTTCGCGCGCGCGCCGCCGAGAGGTTCGGCATGATGGCGCGGAGCTCGGCCAGGGTGACGCCGCCCCGCGTCGGGCCCTTCTTCCCGGGCGCGGGCTTGGCCGGGCCCATCTTGGCGCCGAGCTTCACGAATGCGGCGCGCGTCTTCGGCCCATAGGTGCCCGTGCTCGGCACGCCGTGCTTGGCCTGGAACTTCTTCAGCGCCGCCTCCGTCTTCGGGCCGAACCTTCCCGCGCCCGTGTTCATCTCGGCCTGTGTCATGTGGCCGAGCTTCACGAGCGCGGCTTGCAGGGCCTTCACGGCCGCGCCTTTCGCGCCGCGTTTCAGGTTCGCCGCCGGCAACGTCCTTCCGGCGAGCGGGCCTCCAGGCCTCGCCGCGCCCGCCTCGGTGGCGTTCGCCGGGATCTCGGCCTGCGGCGCGAGGACGAGCGTCACCGGGGACGCTGGCTCGTGCGTGATCCTCTTGATCGTCGTCGCATCGCCCAAGCGCGCCCTCAGGAAGTGAAGCCCGGGATGGGCCATGGGCAACGAGAAGGAGCCGTCCTGTGCGGAGGTCGTGGCAATCGCGCGCGCCCCACGGCGGGCGATCGTCACGGTGGCGCCGGCGAGCGGGCGGTTGTTCTCGTCGACCACTTTGCCCGTGATTTCCTTGCCAGGTATTGCCGGCGAGGGAGCCCGCGCGCTCTCCACCGGGAGGTCCGCCGCCGGAGCCAAGAGACCACGACGTCGGGCGCGCCGTTCGAGTGTCGCCTCCTCGGCCCAGCGCCGCAGGCTCGCGAGCACGGCCGTCGTGATGCGCAGGCCCGAGTTCCACGGGATACCGGCGCGCGGGCCGCTCGTGTGAATCGCGACCACGACGCGCTCGCCGTTCGGGCGTGTCAACCAAACCGGAGCCCCGCTCTGCCCGCCGAAGGTGTCGATGTCGTACTGGACGATGCGGCCCCCGACGTCCTTCAGCGCGCGCGCGTGATAGTACAACCGGGTGGCGGAATCGGGCTCCTGCGGATATCCCGCGATGTTGACCAGGGCCCCCTCGAGCTCCGCGGGGGGCAGGGCCTCGGGCATGAAAAAGCCCTCGTTCATCTGGACCGGCTCGTCGAGCAGGATCGCGGCGTAATCGTATTCCGGCGACCGGTCTTCGAGCCACCCGGACACCAGGCGAAAGCGCTTCGCCACGACGGAGCCGAAGGGCTGCCGGGTGCCGTCGAGCGCCGGAATCACCTCGATCGAGGTCGCCCACCCGCCCATTGCTTGGCAATCGTAGACGCAATGCCCCGCCGTGACGACGGTACGGGGATTGATGAGCCATCCGGTGCCGACGTACCGCTCGCCATTGGCGCCCGTGATCCGGAGCGCGCAGATCGCTCGGTAAGGAGCGGCCTCGGTCCGCGGGACCCGGACCCGATCATCCGGGCCGAACACGATGAACGCGGCGCTCCTGGCCACACGCATGCGTGAAGCCTCCGTCGCCTCCCGCGGAGCGTCGAGCGACCGCGCGAGCCGCGGCGCGCTCGCCTTGAGGTGTGAGGGAAGGAGAACCCTGTCGGACGGCTCCGGGGCCACGGCGCCGGGGGCCCGCGGCCGCTCGTACCCCGGCACGTATTCGAGGAGGCTCGCGGGTCTCGTGATGGCGGCCGCCTCGGTCGTGCTCGCGCACGAAGCGGGCTCCTGCTCGCTCGCGTGGGATTCGTAGCCGCCGGTCACGCGGCCCGCCTCGTTCGACAATGCTCCCCTGTCGTTCATGCCCCTCTCCCCTTCCTGCATCGACATGCTCTCTTCTCCCCGGGCCGGCGCGGCGCAGGGACCCGAAGGGATGGGTGCTCCGCGCGAGCGCCGGACCAATGCCGCCTCCGTGGAGGCCGGCCTCCGCCGGCGCGCAGGCCCGCGCGGCGGGCTCGCGTCATTGATATGGCCGCAGGAGACGGCCACGGTCGGCTCGTCCCCGTCGAACGTGATGGTGCTGAGCCCATTGACGTCGGTCCGCGCCCACCTCCCGTGCTGCTCCGCGGCCATGGTTTTCATGAGCTCGAGCGTCGCCGGGTTCGGGTGCCGCATGCTGGTCTCGCCGGCGCAGACGCCGAGCAGCCGCGGATGGCCCATGATCTCGAGGAGCTCGGCGTTGATCCCGTTGTGGCTCCCGTGGTGCGAGAGCTTGACGAAATCGTAGGGACCATGCTCCCCGATGGCCTTCGTGAGCGCGCGCATCCCGGCGAGGACCGTCCGATCGTTCGTCTGTGGATCCGCGAGCTGCATGTCCCCCGTGAGAAGGAGCTTTTTCCCGCTGTATTCGAGGAGCAACACCGAGCTCTGGAGGTTCACGAAATTCGAGACCCGCGGCGTCCCGGCCGCCTCCGCCCCCTCGCGCTCGGCCCCGAAAGCGGCGGCATACCTCCGATAGACGGAGCGCTCGTGCACCTCCCCCGATTCCTCGCTCGCGCCCGGCACGGCGGCGGCCTCGAGCGCCCTTTGAATCTCGATGCGCAGCGCCTCGAGGTTCTTCGCCATGCCCTCGGCGCAGGTGGTCACGTGCCGCCGGGTCGGGCCGAGGATCTTCAAGGTGACGCCGCCCTCCGCGAGCGCCGCCATGAGCGGCCGCAGCGCAGGGTCGTCGCTCCCCTTGAAAGAGAGGACCCGCGTCCCGTTCCGGGAGAGCGTCTCCAGCATCTCGCGGTATTCGGCTTCGAGGCTCTGCGCGGACTCGATGAACGCGCTCTCCTCGGCCGCCGACTCGCCCTCCAGGGGCTCCTCGCGCAGCGCCTCCGCAATACGCCGCGCTGCCGGCGACGCCTCGGTCGTGGTCTCTCGGCCGGTCTTCCCCCAGGCGAGGTCCGCATCGGGCACGAGCGCCCATTCGGCGACGATGTGCCCGTCGCGCACGAGCCGCGGCAGGCACCCGATGTGGTCCTGATGCGCATGCGAAATGAGGAGGAGGGTCACCACGGACGCGCCCCCCCGCGTGGGCAGGAGCGGCCGGAGCTGCTCCTGGATCGCGAGGTGCCCGCCTTTGCGGCGGGCATTGCCCGGGTGCGCCCCGTCGATCAGCACGGAGGTCGTGCCGAACCGGCAGAGCACGGCGTCGCCGTACTGCTCGGCGCCGACGTCGAGCAATGTGACCGTGAACGGATTACGCGCGCCTCTTTGCATGGCCGACCCTCCCTCCGTATTCGCCTCGGGGCTACCGGGCCCCGCCCTTCTGGATCCGCTTCGCCAGCGCCACCGCCTTCGCGCGGGGCAAGATCACCTCGAAGTGCATCTCGTCCTTGCGGCGGCGGTAGTTGCCTCCCCAGCGAAGGCCGTATTTCTTGCAAAGCGCGTTGATCGTTTTGCGCTGGGCCGCGCTGAACGTGCCCTTGCGCCCGAGCGGGTGCTTCGGGGCGTTCAGATCGATGGCGATGCCGGCCGCGTGGAACGAGGGCCGCTTCGAGCCGCGGATGTTGCGATTCGCGTGCCCCCAGCACCAGCCCTTGCGGAGCCGCTCCACCTTCTGGTGGAATTCCTTGGCGAAGCCGATGAGCAGCGGGGCGATGATCGCGCGGACCGGCAAGGATACCTTCGTGCCCGGGACGCGGTACGTCTTGACGCCGATACGTTTCGCGGGCCCCACGCTGAATCCATTGATGGATCGCGCCTTCCCCCGTGCGGCTTCGAAGCTCGACTTGCTCGCCGCGGCGCTCGTCTCCACGCCCTCCCAGACGTCTTCGTCGTCCTCGTGGGCATGATCGTCCCAGTCCTCGGGCGGCGACGTGCCCTCGGAGGGATCGACCTCCTCCAGCACGACGGGCTCGTCTTCGATCCTTTCGTCCACGTGCGCGGCGACGAAGCGTTCTGCGCTCCGAAGAGCGGACGGTCCCTTTTGACCTCTCACGGCCATATGGCACCCCCTTTCCCCATTCTCGAATGTTGTGTCCGGGCATCACAGCGCAATAGGTGCTCTCCGAAAATCCAGCGCGTCTTCATGGAGGCCGAGCGGCGCGGGGGCAGCGCTCCTCCTCGAAAGGCGTGAGATCGATCCCAGAGCTTTCCTCGATCCACACGAGATGCGCGGCGATCGACGTGTAGATGGCCTTCCCCGCACAGGGATCGGCCGGGCCGAGGTCCGTGCTCGGGGCCATGCGGCTCGAAACGCCGAACACGCGCCACGCGCCGTCCGGAAGCTCGAGGAAGGCCGGGCCACCCGAGTCGCCTGTGCAGGCGCCCTTTTCGCGTGTGCCGACGAGGACCTCCCGCGCCCCGGCCTGCGTCCCGTGCACGGGCACCTCGACCCACCGCTTCAGGCCGCCGCCGGGCTCCTCTTCGCCGGCGGCCCCGAATCCGACCAGAATGGCCGTGGCCCCGGGGGTGAGGTGTTCGGCAGCCTCGCACGCGGAAAGAACGGGCACGATCGGGACATCGTCCACGGCCTCGCGGAGGAGACAAAAAGCCACGTCGGCGCCTTTCCTCCGTTCATGATCCGGGTGGCCCACGCAGCGGTCGACGGCCACCGTGCGAACGGCGTGATCACGCGCCTCCCCGAAGGCAAACGAGCCGGGCCCGCCGCGGGCGAGGCAATGCGCTGCCGTGGTCACGAGCCGCGGATGCACGAGCGTGCCGTCGCATCGCCCCGACGAGACCGCCGTCGGCCATTCTCCCGGCGCCGCGACCTGCCCGCCGACGATGGCCGTAGGGGCTTCACGCGCCCCGTCCTCGGGGCCCGGCGTGCACGCGCAGACGAAGACCAGGCACGCGGGGGCGAAGCGCCGGGCCATGTTTCGTCACGTCATCGAGGATCGCCGCAGTTTCCACGCGCGCAACATTCGCTCGGGCCGGGGTTGAAGATGCTGCTCGAAAAGCAGGCGACGGCCGGGACATTGCAGAGAAGATGGCACTGGGTCCAGGGCCGGAGCCAGCTCCCGGCCCCGCACTCGTGCTTCTTGTAACACGCGTCGTGGATGTCGCAGCAACGCCCCTTCGGACCGCAGCTCGTAGGCCCGCGGATCGCCGAGGGCAAGTCACAACCCCAGTTGTCGTAGTAATAATGGATCGCGCGGGACACCTGGGCCTGGATGAGGGCGGCCCCGACGATCGCGCGGTCGACCGTCGGCAGCTCGACGTCCATTTGCGCGGACGCGGTCAGCGGCTGCGCCGACATGTCCCCGTCCGTGCCCGCCGGGAACGACGTGTACGTGATCAGGGTCCTCTGCGGACCGACCGCCTGGAAATCGGCTCGGAGCTGCAACACCCCGGTCTGGCTGCGGATGTCGACGCGCACCTGGGTCGCATCCATCTGGGTGCCTTGCGCCACGCTGCCCTCGTCGAGCGTGACGGTCACCGTTTGTCGGGATTCCCCTGGATTCGAGCTCTTTTCACACCCCGCCGCGATGGCTGCGAGCGTGATGAGCATGGCGGCCCCTGTCCTCGCGTACTTCATTCCTCGTCGGGTCATCGCCCTTCCTCCTCGCGTCCGAGCGACTTCGGTTGCGATGGAAACATAATGGTCCGCCCCGCGAGGCCCAAGAGGGCGCCTTGCCGCGCGCGCCCCCGGCTCCAATTTCATGGTGACGATGACGCTCGCGCGAGGAGGGGCATCATGAGCGACCGTACAAAGAACGATTTTTGTGGAGCCTTGCTGGTCGGCGAGGTGATTGCTGGGAAACCCAGGGCGGCGCTCGTCCGAGGGGCGAAATGGAACCCCGGGGACCGCATCGAGGTGTGTTTTCTGGACGGTGTCCCCTCGGTCCAGGAAAAGGTGAAGACCTTCGCCAAAGAATGGACGGCGCCCGGCCTCGCGGACCTCCGGTTCGTCTTTCGCCGCAAACCCGCCGCGACCCCGATCCGGATCTCCTTCAAGTACCCAGGGAACTGGTCGGCCATCGGAAAGGAGTGTTTTTCTCCGCCGTACACCGACGCGACGCAGCCGACGATGAACTTCGGGGGCTTCGGGGAGGATACGCCCGACGAAAGGATACGCGCCGTCGTCCTCCACGAATTCGGCCACGCCCTCGGCCTCACGCACGAGCACATGAGCCCTGCGGCGGGCATCCACTGGAACGAGGAGCAGGTCTACGCCGACCTCTCCGGCCCGCCCAACCATTGGAGCCGGGAGATCATCCGGAAGAACATCTTCGAGGTGCGTGAGGATACGAATTATACGACGTTCGATCCCTCCTCGATCATGCTCTACCGGATCAAGAAGAGCTGGAACTTCGACGGGCTCGAAATCGGCTGGAACAACGACCTCTCGCCGACGGACAAGGCGTTCATCCGGCAGCAGTATCCGTGATTCGATGCATCGAGGGAGGGCGTTCGTCATGGCGAAGGACGATTGGGCCGTCGTGGTGGGCATCTCGCGTTACCCCGGGCTGCACCTGGATCTGCGGGGCCCCGAGAACGACGCGAAGGCGTTTTACGCGTGGGTGACCGATCCGGACGGCGGCGACGTCCCGGCCTCGCAAGCCCGGCTGATCCTCTCCTCCGAGTTCATTCCCCCCGAGCCGAAGAGCGCCGCCGACGCCCAGCCGAACGAGGTCACCGTCGCCGCCGCCCTCACGAAGATCCTCGACGAGGTGCATGCGGAGGACGAGGGAGTGCAGGCGAGGCGGCTTTACCTGTACGTCTCGGGTCATGGTTGCCAGATGCTCGAGTACGGGAGCATCGACGCGAACGTCCTCGTGACGGCGAACGCGACGACGCGCAAATTCAAACACGCGAACATCCCCAGGCTCGCGCGGACGTGCGTCGTCCACCCCGCGTTTTTCAAGCAGGTCGTCGTTTTCATGGACTGCTGCGCGACGCCGGGCCCGCAAACACCTTCGGACCCATCCCGTTGCAAGAAGGAGCAACCCACGGGCGGCGCGGAGGCGCAGTTCGTGTTCATGCACGCGGCCAAATCCGACCGGGAGGCGCGCGAGCTCGACTTCGACGGCAAGCCGATGGGCGTGTTCACCCGGGCGCTCCTCATGGGCCTTCGCGGCGGCGCCAGCGACGCGCAGGGGAACATCACGGCCGGAGCGCTCGCCAATTACCTGCAGGCCAACATGAGGAAGCTCCTCCCCGTGGAGATGCGGGCGAACCCCAATCCGAGCATCGGCAAGGAGCCGTATACACCTTTCGAAGATCCCCAGGTGACGAAGCTTCTCCTCGCGCACGCGCCGCAGGCGAAGTTCAAGCTCGTGATCCACGTCTGGCCGGAGCATGTCGGCGAGCCGCTCCTCGTGCTCGACGGCGACCTTCGACAGGTCGTCCGGCAGACGGCCCGGAGCGAGCGCGTCGAGCTCGAGCTCCCCGCGGGGCTCTACCTGGCGCGGATCCATATTCTCTCGCAGGTGCTGGAGTTGCCCGGGTATAGCCAGAGCGGGACGGCCGAAATCAACTTGGGGACCAGCTACACGGAAGCGCGCGTCCATGACCGGCTGGCCTTCGTGTTTGCGAATCCCGGAATCGACTATTTTCTCGTCGACGGGTCGTTCGAGATCCGTCCCATCGAGCCGACCGGAGGCGGAGAGCACCTGGAGGAGATGAAACGCGCCGGGATTTTCAAGATCCAGGCGCGCACGGGATCGCTCCTCAATTACGTTTACCTCGTGGTGTCGGGCGACGCCGGCGCCGAGCCCAAGACCCTCCGCGTCACGTGGGACGACGGCACGCTCCAGGGGGAGCCAGCCATTGGTGGACCGAACCTGAGGATGCCGCTCGTCGAGCTCGTCAACCTGGCGGACGAGAGGTTCTTCATGTCGCCCGCGCCGCTCGAAAACACGGCCTCTCCGGAGGCATACCGCGCGCAGGCGAGGCGCGAGAGCCGCGTCCCCGGTGTGAAGATAGGAAAAGGCAGCGAGCTTTTCCTCGGCGTGCGCGACGCTCCCCCCCCGGGGCCCTTCCCGATGCCCGCCGTCACGCATCCTGCGGCCGGGCTCTCGCTGCGCGACGCCAAAGGGCGCGTGCTCGTCGATTTCGAGCGCCAATCGAAGCGAGGCCCAGGGACCGATGGGCCGTGGGCGACGTGCAACGTGGAGCTCGATCCCGGCGTGTATTGCCTCTCCGTCGAGACGCCCCATGGCACGTTGAGCCAGACCGTCGTCACGACACGCGAGCGTCAAACCCAGGTCTTCCTCCTGCTCCGGAATTACAGCGACGGCCCCGGCGGTCGGCGCGCCGATCTGCAGAGCGCGGCCGTCTTCCTTGGTCGGAGATCCTTCGACCCCAAACGCTCCGCGCTGCGCACGACGGAGCTGCTCCGCCTCGCCTTGCAGGAGCGCCGAGCCGCGGGCGACGCCGCGTTGCTGGCGAATGCGATCCAGACGAGCCGCGAAGACCCGATGCTCCGCCTCCTCGGCGCGTATCTGCTGCTCGCCCTGGGTGAGCCGAGCGAGGAGCACATGTCGATCTTGAAGAAGGCGCTCGCCGCTCTGCGCAGACAGCTCGGCGCGCATCCCGACGTGGAGGCCCTCGCATTACGAATCGAAGGAGCGCGGGCCCGACGGCGGCGATTCTCGGTGCCGCCGATGCTGGTCGAGAGCTGGCTTGCGATTCGTGACGCGAGCCGCGCGCGCGCGGGCCTGATCTCCACCCCGTCGCTGCTCGCGCGCGTCGAGAAACGGCTATGGGGCTTCGGGCCGGCGCTCGTGTGGCAGGAGCCCGCGCGCGCACGCAGGAGGTGATGCGCGGACCTTGGGGTCCCCGTTCAGCGCGGGCCGCCCAGCTCCTTGACGAAGAACCGGTGCACGTCGTCCTTGTAATACTGGAACGCCTTCCCCTCGGGGCTATGCGGCTGTCCCGGCATGATGAGCAATTCGAAGGGCTTGCCTTCGCGGATGAGGGCCTCGGCCATGCGCATCGTCGTGGAGACCGTCGCGTTCACGTCGCTCGTGCCATGCATCATCTTGAGGGCACCCCGAAGGTTTCGCGCGAGCGACACGTTGGACCCAGCCTCGTAGCCAGCTCGATTTTCGCTCACGAGCCCCAGGTTCGGCTCCATGATGACCGCCTCCTCCTCCAGGGCCCCGGGCGCCCCCGCATAACCCGCCTTGAACAGCTCCGGGGCGGTCAGCATACCGCGAAGCGCGAAGTAGCCGCCCCAGGAGTGGCCATAGATCCCGACGCGGCTCATATCCATGTAAGGCCGCGTGGCGGCCGCCTGCCGCAGCGCGGCCACGTGATCGGGGATCTCGGTCTGACCCACGCGCCCATAGTTCGCGTCTTGAAACGCCTTGCTTCGCCCCGGCGTGCCGCGCGCGTCGAGCACCATGGCGACGAACCCCATCTGCGAAAGCGAATTCGCCCACCGCGATTCCTCGGTCCCCACGAAGCTCCAGGGCACGACCGACATCCACGGACCGGCGTAGATGACGTCGAGGACCGGGTAATGCTTCTTCGGATCGAAGTCCCACGGCTTGTACAGCACGCCATGGAGCTCCGTCGCGCCATCGGCCGCCAGGACCGTGAGGGGCTCCGGCGGCGAGAGATGCAATTCCGCGAGCGCGGTCGTGTCCGCCTCGGCGTAGCGGAACGGAGCACCGCCCTCGGTCGACCCCACGTCCCATACCCGCGGCTTTACGCGCGTGGAATGCCCATCGGTGTAATAACGCCCCGACGGCGCGAGGGTGATCCGGTGCATGCCGAGGTCCGGCGAGAGCCGCTTCAGGTCGCCCCCGGCGAGGCTCGCGCGATAGAGCAATCGGTCATAAGGCGCGGCGCTCTCGGCAGAGGCCAGGAGGAAGATCGCGTCGGCCTTCGGAGTGACGCCGAGCACGCGGTGCACGGGAAACGGGCCGCTCGTGACCTGGCGCTCGAGCGTCCCCGCGTAATCGTAGAGATAGACGTGCCGAAAGCCGTCGCGCTCGGACATCCACAAGAAGCGCTTGTTGTCGTCGAGCGGCGTGACCTGCAGCGACCACCCGTTCTCCGCAAAGTCGAGCGCGCCGACGAAGCTCTCCGATCGGTCCTCGCGCAGCACGAGGCGGGTCTTGCCGGCCCCAGGCTCCACTGCGGAGAGCTCCAGCCGTTTGCCATCACGGGACAGATGGAGCACGAGCGCTTCGCTGCCATCGGGGCGAAAGCCCGCAAACCAATCGTAGGTCTCCCCGGGCGCGGGCGGAACGAGCGTCACGCGGCGGGTCGCAGGCTCGACCACGTAAAGCTCCGAGCGCCGGAGCGGGGTCCCGACCTTGGAATAGGGCACCATCTTCACGCGCTCGATGCCCGTCGCATACGCGTAATCGACGATCGGCGTCTTGTGGACGCCGCGCGTGTCCTGGCGCCAGACCATGAGGAACCGACCGTCGGGAGACCACGCCCGCTCGGGGATCTGCCATTCGTAATTCTCTTCCCCGCTCCGCTCGAGCAGCGTGCCGCCCTCGCTGTCGACCACGGCGAACCCCGATCCGCGCTGGACTGCAGCCGTGCGGCCCTCGGGAGACACGTGATGGCTCGCAGACAGCATCCAAGCGGCGCGATCGGTCGGGGCGAGGGCCACGACGTGGCGATCGGAGAGCCCGAGCGCGAACGACCGGCCCTGAAGCTGGAAGACAATCCGGTGCGAATCGGGCGCGACGCCGGGCGCGAGGACGAAGTCGAGGTTCTCCGGGAGCTCCATCTTCTGCCCGACGAGCGCCGAGAGCTCCGCCTGCAATACGTCGCTCGAAAGGACGGGGACCCTCGTCCGCTGCTGCGCGTCGACGAGGACCCACGTCCCGCGATGCGGACCGACCGCGGACCAGTACACGAATTGATCACGATCGGGGAGCCATCGCGGCGCGACGAGGGTGTCACGAATGCGCTCGATGAAGCGGTAATACTTCTCGGCGACCTCGAGCCGCGCTTGCAAGGGATCGCCCTGGGCAGGGGCCGTCGTGGGAGGCCGCGTCGCCGTCGTCGGAGGCTGGCAGCCGAGCCACGCGAACATGAACACGAACACGACGCATCGTCTCATGGCATGACACTCCAGGGAGAGGTGGGCGATCCGTCGAGCAGCTTCGCCAGGATGGAGAGGCCCCGCTCGAGCTCGTTGCATGATTTCGCCGCGCCGAGCGACACCCGAAGGGCATTGGGCGCGCTGCCCGCGCGGGCAGCGAACAGGTGCGCCGGCCCCAGCAATACGTTCTGCGCGGCGGCCTGCTCGATCACCTCCATCGCCCGCCGGTGCTCCGGGATCCTCATCCAGAGGAAATACGCGGTGGGATGTGCGAGATAGGGAGTCCCCTTCAACATCGCCGCTGCGATCGTCTGGCGGGCGGCGGCCTCCCTGCGCCGCGCGTCGCGGATGGCGGCGGCCGTGCCGTCGTTGATCCATTGCGTCGCAATCTCAGCCAGCAAGGGCGAACCTGACCACACCGTCGCGGCGGCGGCGCTTTCGAGGAGGTGTCGCGCCTCGGTCGGTGAACGAAGGAAGCCGACACGGAGGGCAGGCACCGTCGCCTTCGACAGGCTCCCGATGTAATACGTCGTCTCCGGGGCGAGCGCGGCGAGCGGCGGCGGCGCGTCGGCGACGAGCGGAGCGAGCGCGCCGTTTTCGAGGATCGTGACCCCATACTCGCGGCAAATCGCCACGATCGCCCGACGCCGCTCGATCGGCATGATCGACGTGGTCGGGTTGTGGTTCGTCGGCGTGCAATAAAGCACCTTGGCCCGGCTCGATCGGCAGGCCTGCGCGAGTGCCTCGGGGACGAGCCCAGCCTCGTCGATCTCGACCGGATGGGTCGGCAGCCGGAGCCATTGCGCGGCGCTGAGCGCGCCGGGATAGGTGAGCTCCTCGACCAGCACGCCGGTCGTCGTCGCGAGCGTCGACAACAAGATCGCCGTGGCGTGCTGCGCGCCGCTGCAAACGGTGATCTCCTCGGGGGACGCGACGACGCCGGTCGTCCCGAGCCAGCGCGCGCCCGCGGCCCGTTGCGCCGCGGTCCCCCCATGCGACTGGTAGCCGCTGAGCGCGCCGAGGTCCGCGCGCGAGCTCAGGTTCGCGAGCGCGGCCGTGAGCGCGCAGTGCCCGAGATCGCCGGACAGGATCGGCGCGGCGGTCGGGCCGAGGTCGATGCGACTCCGGTCGAGCATGGGCGAGTACGCGTCTCCATCCATGAGGCCGTTCACGAACGTGCCGCTGCCGACCTGGCTACGAACGAGCCCGCGGCGCTCCGCTTCCGCGTACGCGCGGGTGATGGTCCCCAGCGACGCCCCGACCGCGTTCGCGAGGTCGCGGTGTGTCGGAAGTCGGTCTCCTCCGCGCAGCTTGCCGGCGCTGATGTCGGCCGCGAGCGCGTCGACGATCGCCGCGTAGAGCGGCGCGCTGGAGCGCCTCAGGCGTGGTTTCCACGTGTGACTGCGCATCTGGTATGTACCAGGATACGCCAAGAAGTGTACTAGTACAATCTTCTCGATGCAGGACCGTGCGGCCCGCGGGGCGATCACGCCCGGATCAGCGAGCGCTCGTGAAGATCGCGGTGCACTCCGGGACGCGCGCCCAAGCGTGCTCGCGGATCTGGGCCACGAGCGCTGGACCGAAGAACTCGCCGCAGATGTGCGCCGCAGCCTCGACGTCGGGGAACACGTAGTCGGTGCGCACCCAGCGGCGCGAAAGCCCGTGCGCCTGCTCCAGGTGCGCGAAGTACTCGTCCAGGCCTGGATGGACGCGTGGTGTCTCGTGGCCGGTGCCGAGCGTCTCGATGACCATGAGCGCGCCGCCGGGACGCACCACACGACGCATCTCCGACAGCGCCATGTCCACCTCCTCGCGCCAGCCCTCCGGCATCCAGTGACGGAAATGTCCGAACACCCACCCGGCCATCGCGACATCGACGCTCGCGTCGGGCAACGGCAACGAGCGCACATCCGCGTGATGGATGGTGAACGGCACGCCGGCCTGCGACAGATGCCTGCGCGCGATCTCCAGCATGGGCGCCGCGCGATCGACCAGGTGCAAGTGCGACGCGCGCGCGGAGGCGATGCGCGAGAGCCGCCCGGTCCCCGCGCCGACGTCGAGCGCCACGGCCCCCTCCGGCAGCCATTCACGCACCACGCGCGCGAGCACCTCGTCCGCGTCCTCCGCGTTGATCAGCGCGTCGTACGCGTCCGCCTTCTCCTGGTACACGCGCGCCTGCGCATCACTCACGGGGTCGCTCATCGGCGCGACCTTATTGCACGCGCGCGCGAAAGGGAAGGCGGGGGGTACCTTCCTCTGCCTCGCGCTGGGGCGGCGTGGAGCCTCGAAAAATCAGGTATTGCCCCACGTAGTACGTCGCAAGAATCCAGACCCGCCCGAGGGGCACGGGGTAGACCCAGCGATTCACGCCGATGAGCGCGTCCGATACCACGAAGAAGAGCGCGCCGGCACAGAGGACACGCGAAGCGTGGTCCTTCGGCTCGACGAAGGCGCGCCCGATCGCCCGGCCGAGCATGGACGAGATGACGATCGCATACGCCGTGATCGGCGCGTGCAAGGCCTCCGGCGCGCGGCCGGATCCGACGAGGACCCACCACATGAACCCGCCGAAGACAAGGGCCGGGAGCATCGGGAGCCCGGCGCCTGCCGCGCGCTTCGGCAACCCCATCCCGGCGAGATAAAAGAGGTGCGCGACGAGGAACGCCCCGAGCCCGGCCACGAATACACTATCGATGAGGGCGTCCGCGAGGAGCGACACGAAAAGCCCGAGCCCGACGAGCCCCGCGAGTCGCCCTCGCCGCGCGCGCAGACGAGCGGCGCAAAGCAAAGCCAGGGGAACAAGCTTCACGAGGCGCACCACGATCGAGCCCGGCGCGAGCGCGGCGAGCAGACACGCAGCCGCCGCGCTCGCGAAGAACGCCGCGGAAAAGAGCGCCTCGTGGCGCCGTAATGAAGCCCGATCCATGGCGCGTGAGCCTACCACCCCGCCGCGGCTCGACGCGGGTGCTCATCTCCACAACGCGCAGCGCTACGCGATTTCGCTGGCCGCCTCCGCCTCCGCCTCCACCTCCGCCTCCGCCTCCACCTCCACCGGATCCTCCGCGAGCTCCGGCACCAGAAACAGCCCGGAAAGCGGCGGCAACGTCAGCACGATCGACTGCTCGAACCCGTGCGAAGGCACGTCCTCGCAGGCCACGCTCCCCAGGTTCCCCACCCCGCTCCCACCGTACACTGGCGCGTCCGTGTTCAGCACCTCGAGGTACCGGCACCGCCGCGGCACCCCGACCCGGTACCCAAATCGCGGCAGCGGCGTGAAATTGCCGACGAACACCACGAAGATCCCCTTCTCGATCCGCTTCGGGCAGGGCTCCTCCGAGCCGTCCGGTTGCCGCGGGAATCGCACGAACGAGGCCACGCTTTGGCTCGCGTCGTTCGCGTCGATCCAGGTGAATCCCGCCGGGCTCTCGTCGAGCTCCCAGAGCGCCTCGTATTTGCGGTACACGCCGTTCAGATCCCGCACGAGCCGCGACAGACCGGCGTGATCCTCCGCGCCGACGAGCTCCCAGTCGAGCGCGCGATCGTGGTTCCACTCCCGCCATTGCCCGAACTCGCCGCCCATGAAGACGAGCTTTTTCCCCGGGTGCGCCCACATCCACGCGTAGAGCGCCCGCAGGTTCGCGTGTTGCTTCCAGCGATCGCCCGGCATCTTCGAGAGGAGCGCGCGCTTCAAATGCACGACCTCGTCGTGCGAGAGCGGCAGGAGGAACCGCTCCGAGAACGCGTACATCAATCCAAACGTGATCTTCGTGTGGTGGAAGGCGCGGAAGAGCGGGTCGAGCGCGAAGTAATCGAGCGTGTCGTGCATCCACCCCATGTTCCACTTGAAATCGAAGCCGAGACCTCCCACGGACGTCGGACGCGTGACGCCCGGCCACGTCGTCGACTCCTCCGCGCAGAGCACGGCCCCCGGGAAATCCTCGTGCACGGCGTCCGAGAGCTCGCGCAAGAACCGCACGGCGTCGAGGTTCTCCCGGCCGCCGAGCTCGTTCGGCTCCCATTCGTCCGGGTGCGTCGCGCCGTAATCGAGGTAGAGCATCGAGGCGACCGCATCGACGCGCAGCCCGTCGACGTGGAACGCGTCGAGCCAGTAGAGCGCGCTCGCGATCAGGAAATTGCGCACCTCTTGTTTGCCGTAATCGAAAACGAACGTCCGCCACTCGCGGTGCTCGCCCCGCCGCGGGTCCGCGTGCTCGTAGAGCGGCGTGCCGTCGAAGCGGCCGAGCGCGAACGCATCCTTGGGGAAATGCGCCGGCGGCCAGTCGAGCAACACGCCGAGCCCCCGCGCATGGCACCGGTCGATGAAATACCGGAGATCGTCCGGATCCCCGAAGCGCGAGGTCGCCGCGAAATACCCCGTCACCTGGTAGCCCCACGAGCCGTCGAACGGATGCTCCATGACGGGCAAGAGCTCCACGTGCGTGAAGCCGAGCGAGACCACGTACTCCACGAGCTCGTCCGCGAGCTCGCGGTACGAGAGCCACGCGCCGGGCCCGTCCCCCTTCCCGGGCGCGGGCTTGCGCCGCCACGAGCCGAGGTGGACCTCGTAAATGCTCATCGGCCGCACGTGCGGATCCGCCTCGCGCCGCGCCGCGAGCCAGGCGCCGTCCGTGAACACGTACGACCGCTGCGTGACCTTCGACGCGTGGCTCGGCCGAAGCTCCCCCGCGAACGCCACGGGATCACTCTTCATGAGCACGAGCCCGCTCGCCGTCTTGATCTCGTACTTGTACGTCGCGCCCGCGCGCACGTCGGGCACGAAGATCTCCCAGACGCCGGCCTCCGTGCGCCGCATCGCGTGGCGCTTGCCGTCCCAGCGATTGAACTCCCCGACGACGCTCACCCGCCGCGCCGAAGGCGCCCACACGGCGAACGCCGTCCCGGAGACGCCGCGCACCTCCCCCACGTGCGCCCCGAGCCGCCGGGGCCATTCGCGCGCGGCCCCCTCCCCCGCCGGATCGAAGTCGCCCTCCACGAGCGACGCCGGAAACGCATACGCGTCCCGCCCGACCGTCGTCCCGCGCGACGAGCGCACCTCGAGCCGATACGAAAACGGCCCCTCCACGCCCTCGAACACGGCCTGGAAGATGCCGCCCGGGTGCACGCGCGCCATCGCGCGGGGCGGGACGTTCGGGTCGTCGGGCCGCACGACGATCGCGAGCGCCTCCGGCCGGAACGCCCGCACGACGATCCGCCCGTCCTCGCGATGAAGCCCGAGCGAGTGGTGCGGATCGGTGGCGTCCGCCGCCGCGATGCGATCGAAATCGGTCACGCCCATCGATTCACCGACGCCCGGACCGCTGCGCGACGAGCCGCCGGATGGCCTCTAGGTTCAGCGGCTTGACCTCGTGCGCGTCGAAGCCCGCCACCTGCGAGAGCCGCCGATCCTCGTCCTGCCCGTAGCCCGTCATCGCCACGATCAGCGTCCCCGTGAGCCCTTGTTCGCGCATCACCCGGCACGCTTCGTACCCGTTTTGCCCAGGCAAGCCAATATCGAGCAGCACCACCTCCGGCTGCTCGCGCAAGGCGATCTCCACCGCCGCGACCCCGTCGTGGGCCTTCAGCACCTCGTGGCCGTCGAACTCGAGCAGCATCGCCATGCTCTCGGCCGCGTCCAGGTTGTCGTCCACCACGAGCACCCGCGCGCCCGACATCGCATGCTCCGGCAGGATCACCCCCTCCACGACGTCCACCTTCGGCTCGTCGGGCAGGGTCAAGAGCCGCACCACGAACTCGCTCCCCGTCCCCCGCCCCTCGCTGTAGGCCCGCACAGAGCCGCCGTGCATGTGGACGAGCGTGCGGACCAGGGAGAGCCCGATGCCGAGCCCGCCCTCCGACCGATCGAGGTTCCGGTCCACCTGGTAAAACAGGTCGAAGAGGTGCGGGAGCGCCGCCGGATCGATGCCACGGCCCGTGTCGCGCACCCGGATGAGCAGCCATTTCGGATCCCCCGGATCCCGCTCCACGACGAGGCGGATCGTCCCCCCCTCGTCCGTGTACTTGGCCGCGTTGTTGAGCAGGTTGCCCACCACCTGGCCGAGCCGGGTCAGATCCCCGTCCACGCGCACCGTCGAGAGCGGCAGGATCACCTGCAGATCGTGATGCCGCGCCGCGAGGATCGGCCCGCTCGTGTCGAGCGCCTGCCGCACCACCTCCGCCACGTCGATCGCCTGCGTCTGGAGCTGCACCTTGCCGAGCGTGATGCGCGAGACGTCGAGCAGATCGTCGACGAGCCGCACCATGTGCGCCACCTGCCGCTCGATCATCTCGCGCGCGGTCTGGAGCGCGGGCTCCTGCGGCCCGAGCCGCTTCAGGATCTCCACGGCGTTCAAGATGGGCGCGAGGGGGTTTCTGAGCTCGTGGGCCAGCGTGGCGAGGAACTCGTCCTTGCGCCGATCCGCCTCGCGCAGGGCCTCCTCGGCCCGCTTGCGATCGGTGATGTCCACGCCCGAGGGGATGAGGTCGGTCACGCGCCCCTCGGCGTCGCGCATCGGCGCGATCATGAAATCGATGACGAGCCGCCCGTCCCCCGCGACCTGCACCACGGCGTCGTACCGCAGGGTCTCGCCGGCCGCGGCGCGCCGCGTCGCGTCCTGGAGCCGCTCGACCTCGACCTCGTCGTGCGCCCACCACGAGCACTCCCAGAACTTCCGCCCGACGACCTCCTCCCGGGACACCCCGCCCACGTTCATCGCGGCCTCGTTCACCTCCCGCAACGTGCCGTCGAGATCGAGCACCGCGACGAACCCCAGCATGTTGTCGATCGTCCGCCGCAGCCGCTGCTCGCTCTCGCGCACGGCCGCCTCGGCCTTCTTGCGCGCCGTCACGTCGGTGAACGTCACGACCACGCCGTCGGCCTTTCCGCCCTGGTTGCGGTACGGCAGCACGCGCCGGAGGAACGTCGCGCCGCTCGCCGCCTCGATCTCGTCCTCGATCGGCGCCTCCGCGCGCCGCACCTCCTCGGCCCGGGGCAAGGGCGGCATCTCCTTCATGCGGTGCGTGAAGTGCGAAAGCGGCCGCCCCACGTCGCCGAGCGTCACGTTGTAGATGTCCGCGATCGCCGGGGTGATGCGCTGCACGTGCTCGTCGTCGTCGAGGAAAAGCGTCGCGATCCGCGTGCTCGTGAGCAGGTTCTCGAGGTCGGTGTGGGCCCGCGTGAGCGCCTCGTTCGCGTGCTGCACCTCCTCCTTCGAGGTCTCGAGCTCCTCGTTCGCCGACTGGAGCTCCTCGTTCATCGAGAGCAGCTCCTCGTTGCTCGATTTGAGCTCCTCGTTGGCGACCTCGAGCTCCTGGACCGTCTTTTCGAGGTCCGCGCGTGTCGTCGAGAGCTCCTGTTCGAGCTGCTCCAGGAGGACGGCGGCGTCCTCGACGGCCTTCGTCCTCGCCTCCTCCCGCGCGACGGGCAGGCCGACGTCCTGGAAGACCACGAGGAACAGGCCCGACTGCTCGCCCATCTGCGGCATCGGCTGCACGGTGAGCATCACGCGCTGCGTGCCGCTCGGGGTCCGCACCGAGAGCCCCTCGTGCACCACCTTTCGCCGCTCCTTGATCGCGAGCGCGAGCGACGCCCGCAGGCCCACGGTGAGCCCCTCGCGGACGAGCCGAACGAGGTTATTGTGAAACGCGCCGGCCGAGATGGTCAGGTACTTTTCGAGGTTCCCCGAGGCCGAGATGATCTGGCCCTCCTCGTCGATGACGACCGATTTCGGCGCGAACTCGTCGAGCACGATCCGCTGCATGAGCAGGTAGATGTCGGTCTCGCCGGCGGAGGGCACGTTCGGCGGCCGGACCGTGGCCGGCGGCCCGTCGCGCCCGGGCAGGAGCCCCGGGACGTGCACGGCGGTCGGCAATCGCTGCGAGATTCGGTGCCGCGCGTCGATCGGCCGGAAGAGCTCGCGGTGCGCCGAGAGGCTCTCCGAGGGCCCGAGGAAGAGATACCCGCCGGGCCGGAGCGCATAATGGAAGAGCGGGATGAGCTTCTTCTGGAGGTGCGGGCCGAGGTAGATGAGCAGGTTGCGGCAGGAGATCAGATCGAGCTTCGAGAAGGGCGGATCGTTGATCAGGTTGTGCGCCGAAAAGAGGACGAGCTCCCGGATCTCCTTCGTGATGTGGTAATGCTGCGCTTTGCGGACGAAAAAGCGCCGAAGCCGCTCGGGCGGCACCTCGTCGGCGATGCCGAGCGGATACGCGCCGAGCCGCGCCGTGGCGAGGGCCTGCTCGTCGATGTCCGTGGCGAAGATCTGGACCGCGGGCGCGGCGGGCACCGCGGCCTGCGCCTCGCGCACGAGCATGGCGATCGTGTACGCCTCCTCGCCCGTCGCGCAGCCGGGGATCCAGATACGCAAGGCCTGATCGGGCGAACGATCCCGGATGAGCCGGGCGAGGACCTCCTTGGCGAGGACCTCGAACGCCTCCGGATCCCGAAAAAACGCGGTGACCCCGATCAAGAGGTCCTTGAAGAGCTCGTCGACCTCGGCCCGATCGGCCCGGAGCCGCTGCAGGTATCCGTGGGCCGAGTCGATCCGGAGCACCTGGAGCCGCCGGAGCGTGCGTCGGGTGAGGGTGCTCGTCTTGTAATGCTTGAAGTTGTGCCCCGTGCCCTGGAGGAGGATTTCGCAGATCGCGGGCAGCGCGTCGGTGATGTCCCGCCGGAGCGTGTCCTCGTCGACCGAGGTCTTCTTCCGGTGCGCGGCGTAGGCCACGAGCTCGACGGCGAGCTCGTCGGGCGGGCGCACGCAATCGACCACGCCGGTCATCAGCGCGCTCTGGGGCATGCCGTCGTGGCGCGCGGAGGCCGGGTCCTGCACCATCGTGAAGCCGCCGCCCTCGCCCACGGCCCGGAGCCCGAGCGCCCCATCGCTGCCGTCGCCCGAGAGGATGACGGCGACCGCGGATTCGCCGTACTCGCGGGCGAGCCCGTGGAGGAGGTGATCGATCGGCGCGTGCCGCTCCGCGGGGCTCTCGGCGGGCACGACCTGCAGGAGGTCCTCGCGGAGGGTCACGAGGGAGCGGCTCGGCACGGCGTAGACGTGATCCGGCTCGAGCGTCATCCCGTCCTCGGCCTCGACGACGGGCAGGGTCGTGGCCTTGGCCAGGAGCTCCGAGAGCAGGCTGCTGGCGGAGGGTTTGACGTGGAGCAGAACGACGATCACGAGCCCCGCGCCCTCGGGAATGCCGCGCAAGAACTCTTGCACGGCCGCGAGCCCTCCCGCAGAGGCGCCCACGCCGACGACCAGGGGCTGGTCGGGCGCGGGCGATTCGTGAGAGTCGGGGGCGGAGCGCGTCACGGAGCGCGTCATGGTGGTGGTGGTGTTATCCCCTGAAATCGCCATGCGAAAGCGAAAACCAGAATCCAGAGCACCGAACGTAGGTCAGCGGTGATGGACAGCCCACGTAAGGTCCGGGCCGGACGGACGATGGGCGGAGGCTCCCTACGCGGAAAGCCGGGACGATCCGAGTTCGCCCGAGGCGGCCGTCGTGCACGTTAATGTGCTGGTATTTCGAGCGACGCAGGGAAGGATGGCGATGGGGGAGAGACGAGCAGGGCGACCGGACCCCTGGGAGCACGAGGAGGACGGTACGGTGATCCACCTCCCGACGCCCAAGGTGCTGATCGTGGACGACACGCCCGCGAACCTGCTCGCCTTCGAGGCCGCGCTCGAGCCGCTCGGCTACGAGATCGTGAAAGCAGCGTCGGGCCGCGACGCCCTGCGATACCTCCTCACGATGGAGGTCTCGCTGGTGCTCATGGACGTGCAATTGCCGGATCTGAACGGCATCGAGACCGTCAAGCTCATCAAGCAGAGCCGGCGGCACCGGTACATCCCGATTCTCTTCATCACGGCCGTGCATCGCAGCATGTCCTTCATCCTCGAAGGGTACGAGACCGGCGCCGTCGATTACGTGTTGAAGCCTTGCCAGCCGAGCATCCTCCGGTCGAAGGTGACGGTGCTCGTCGAGCTCTTCCGGCAGAAGGAAATCGTCAAGCGGCAGGCCGCGCTCCTGCGCGAGCGCGAGCGCGAGGCGATGGAGCGGCGGTGCGAGCTCCTGTACCAAGGCGTCATCGAGGCCATGCCCATCTGCGTGTGGACCACGAACGGCAAGGGATATTTTCATTATGCCAACGACGCCTGGTCCCGGTACGCGGGGCTCGGCGACCTGCAGGACGTGGGGCGGGGGCTCGTCGAAGCGCTCCACCCGGACGATCGGGGCCCCGTGATCGAGGCGTGGCGGAAGGCGCTCGGGCGGCGGCTCGGGGTGACCGTGCAGGCGCGGCTGCGGCGCTCGGACGGGGCCTACCGCTGGCACCTCGGCCGCGCGGTGCCGCAGCGAGACGAGGGCCTGGTGACGGGGTGGATCCTGACGGCGACCGACATCGACGAGCAGAAGCGCGCCGAGGAGGCAGCGCACCGGGCGCGAAAGGAGGCCGAGGCCACGAACAGCGAGATCATGAAAGACGAATTCCTCGCCACGGTCTCGCACGAGCTCAACACGCCGCTCACGGCCATCGTCGGCTGGTCGAGCCTGCTCCGCACAGGCACGCTCGACGGGCCGATCGCCGAGCGCGGGCTCGCCACGATCGCGCGGAGCGCCGAGGCGGAGCGCCGGGTCGTCGAGGACATCCTCGACGCCTCGCGCATCGCGACCGGCCGGCTGCTCTTGCACCTCGCGCCAATCGACCCGACGGTGATCATCGACGAGGCCATCGACGCCCTGCGCCCGCTCGCGCGCGCGAAAGGGATCACCTTCGAATGCGAGGTAAAATCGCGCGGCGACGCTTCGATGATGGCGGATCCCGATCGGCTCTGGCAGGTGACGTGGAAGCTCGTGCTCAATGCCATCAAGTTCACGCCGTCCGGCGGGCGTGTCGACGTGCGGTTCGAGCACCTCGGCAAACGATTCTTGCTGACGGTGTCGGACACGGGCGAAGGCATCACGCCGGGGCGGCTCCCGGAGGTGTTCGAGTATTTCAGCCAGGAGGACGGCTCGACGAAGCGAAAGCACGGCGGGCTCGGGCTCGGCCTCGCGATCGTGCGCAAGCTCGTGGAGATGCACGGCGGGTCGGTGAGCGCGACGAGCGCGGGCAAGGGGGCGGGGGCGACGTTCACGGTGTCGCTGCCCTCGCGCGAGACGCCGGAGGGCGCCGAGCTCCTCGCCGAGGTGCCGCGCGTGACGAATTACGAGCGGCGGATCCTGGAGGGGATTCGCGTGCTCCTGGTCCTCCTGGACGCCGAGGCAAAGGGCCTCGTCGCGGACGTGCTGCAAAGGCGAGGCGCGTCGGTGTTTTCGGTGGTGTCAGCGGAGGAAGCGGTAGGCTTCGTGGCGGAATCGGTGCCGGACGTGGTGGTGAGCGAGATGGGGATGCCCGGGCGGGGCGACCCGACCTTCATCGAGCGATTGCGGGCGCGGGATGGACGCGCGCTGCCGGTGATCGCGGTGCTGGAGGTAGGGGAAGCAAATCAGGCATGGGAGGCGCACTGCGCGGGGTTTCGAGGGTACGTCGCAAAGCCAATCCACCCGGCGCACCTCGTGGCAGCGATCGCGAGGCTCGGGCGGGGGCGGGGCGAGGCGCAGGGCGCGGGAGCAGACGGGGACGCGGCCCGATCGCCGTGAGGCGCAGCGCTGGGGCGTTGCCCCAGGCCCCAGGAGGGGGCTGTCCGCCCCCTCCACCCCGGACCAGCCAGGGGCTGGACCCAAGCTCGATGAACTGCGCGATGCGCAGTTCATCGAACAGGCCCGGTGAAGACCAGCAACGGCGTCGCCAACCAAGACAGCCGCGCTGCGGGTTCGGCTGGCGACCTGGGTTCTTCGTCGGCCTGTTTGAAAAACTGCGCACCGCGCAGTTTTTCAACCCTGGGTCCAGCGCCTCGCTGGTCCGGGGTCGAGGGGGC
>NZ_JARZHI010000007.1:0-342915 GCF_029946465.1 Polyangium sorediatum | reverse complement strand
CGCAGGCGTCTGCGCGGTGCTTGCTGTCGAAGCCCGTTGGCGCGCGGTGGCAGGCCCGGATGCGCGTGCTCGCGGCGCCTGCCACGGGGGCGGGGCGGCGTCCAGACGGGGGTGGGCGAGGTGTTACCGGCGATCCAGGACGCTCCGCTCGCTCCGCCGACCGCGGAAGAGCTCGCGTGGGTCGAGTACCAGGAGGAAACGGAGGCGGAGGGGCCCGCGACGTGGAAGCCGGGCCTCCCTTGATAGGCGAGGCTCACCCCTGGTTCTGCTCGATGTCGTCGGGGGTGAGGGGCTCGATCGGGTCGAGGCCCGAGTTCTTCTTGTGCTCCATGCGGTGCTCGAAATTGGCCATCGAATCGGAGGGGTCGATCGCTTCGAGCCTGAGCTGGAAGAAGGACTCGATGTCGAACGCTACGGAAAGAATGGGGTAGCGATCCGGGAGGCCCGTCCGGGTGTTCGTCCACGGGTAGGCGACGTGGACCAGCGTGACGGGGATCCGGAGGATCGCGAAGACCTCACGGGCGATGCGGAGGGCGGCGCTGCACACATGGTCCTGGTAGATCGACCAATACCGCTGGGTCGGCATCGTTTTCCGGGAGATCCTACCCGTCGACGTGTAGGAGACCGCCTCGGCAGGCAGGACGCTTTGATCGTTCGCGGTGAGCCACGCCTCCACGCACCACGGGCGGGTGATGCACACGTTCAGCGAGGATCCGAGCTGCTGGAAGGCTTGGAAGGGGCCGAGGTGGTCGAGGACCGCCTGGCAGGCTTCCGGATCGCCGGAAAGGACGCCTTGCGCGGCGCGCTGAAACCATTTCCAGCGCTCGACCTCGTTCATGTATGCGGCGTAATGGGCGCCGTACTCCTGCTCATCCTGGGCGCGGGCGACGTGGACGGCTTGCTGGAGTTCTTCGAGGCGGCGATCGGCTCCGGTGAGCTTCCCGAGGACGCCGGGGCGGTGCGCCTGGAGGGCCTGGAGGGCGGCGGCTTCGCGGTGGTTCTGCCGGTACGGCTGCGGGGGCGGGGGCGATGCGGCGATCCGGTGCCAGTCCCAGGGGGACCACCCCTCGTGGTGAAGCGTGGTCAGGGCGCGGATGTGCTGCTCGTGGAGTTCGACCTCGTGGCGGTTCGGGTCGAAGTAGGGTGCGCGGCTCGGGTCGTGCTGGACCGCGAGCATCTGGTGGCACTGCGCGCCGGCCGAGGAGCCGACGCGCTGGCCGGCGCCGAGGTTCTGGCTCCAGTGGAGGCCGGTGCCGGGGACGCCGAAGTGGGCGCGGGAGCCGGCGGGGCCGGTGCTGACGCGGAAGCCGGGGACGCCCCAGGATGCGCCGATGCCGCGGGAGCTCAGGTTGACGCGGAAGCCTCCGGATATTTTGATGTTCTTGTGGAAGCGGAGGGCCATGGCGGGGCGTGGGGGGTTGGGCGGGGCGGACGCTATTTTCGATATCGCAATGCGTACGATGATGCCGCGCCATTGCTCAGCGGAAGAGTGACATTACTGCCTGTGTCTGAGTAAGTCCCTCGACCTTTTTGTTATTTGAATCCTCACGTACGTACACGACGTCGTCCACGGCGGAGACCGCTCGTTGGGTCGGGATCCAAATACATATTACCGAAAGCCCCTTGTACGTTATACAGTCTACGTTACTAAGGACAGCAGTCTTCAGGGGCTGGCTGAGATTGGATGACGAGATATGGCTAACGATTCGTCGCTTGTATGCCTCCATGTCGATCCCTAGGTGAACCAACTCCCGATCAACACCGACACAGTAGCGGCTCCCCACGCGATGAGCCTGCACCCCATCGAGGTTCTCAATCCGCCTCACGTCAGCATCCTTGTCAGCAACGCCAACAAATAATGCACCAGTGAACCCATCGGGACCAATGACAGCCGTATTGGCAATTGCACAAACAGTCTCTACGATCTTTTCCAGCAACCCCGGGGCAGGCTTCCTCTTGTCGTCGAGAGCGAGTAAGCCCTGCTTGCACTCAAATGTGGACGTTTCCACCTTCGAGCGCCGGATCGCATTCTCGAACCGTATTATAGTGCCTGCGCCGCGAGAGATTATTGGAGGCTGCGCTGGCTCAAAATGTTTTTGAATGAGACCTCGGGTGAGGTCGACATTCTGCTGCCTAGGCTCAGAGCGGACGGCTCCGGCGCTAACATGCAACTTGGATTGAAGATCGTGCAGCGATCTCAGAATCGCCTTCGAGTTAGCAGGCGCCTTTTTTCGCCTCACACACAGGTCGAAGAAAGCCATGAACACCGCGTAGAACGCAGTCTTGATGGGGTTAGTGTTGCTAGTGGGATGAACAACACGCCGTAGCGCATTGGGTTCAGGATCTATACTCTCAATGCAGGACTTGATGATTGATATGGTAGCCGCCACTTCACTCTTGACGCGCTCTGTACCGTAAGACGCCAAGAGGTCGTTGAGCCGCTTCGACTCGGAGCTTTCTGGATCATAGATTATATCCAGGTTCTTGCCGCTGAATGCAAACGCCTGTTCGTCGAGAATCGACACCAGGAGATCCGCGATCAGCTGCTCATCCTCGCTTTCCCGCAGCTGACTTTTCCTAAGAATACCCTGCTTGCACCAGAAGGTGTCATTCGCGGCGATACCGTAGCTCTCGTGATCACCATCGACGTCGATACTAATCTTAGGCATGGAGGCCAAGTCAAGGACCTCCATGGATTCATCGCCCCTCAACTGGGCGGCCAATTCTCGAACCGTGGTGGCAAACATTGTCCCCACCCCAGCCTGTCGACGTTCCTGATCACTAAGATGACGCCCGAACGCATTGATGCGCCCAAAGATGTCATTTACCGACTCCTCGTTCGCGCCGGGGAACTCGGTAACCGCAAGCTGATAGTCAAGCAGATCGGCACATTCTTTCGCATGTAGGATGTTGCCAGCAGTTGCCTTTACGTCGAACACGTTCTGAGCCGCCAACTGCTTTGCCCGGGACAGCTGATCCACGTCAAAGTATCGCCCGTTGAGGTCGTACGAATTTTCGATGAAGTCAAATATGGCGTTGAGGCGCTGCATGCCGTCAACGATTTCGTATGCCCGTTTCCCATTTGGTCGCCCCGATACTGCGAACAGAAAAAGAGGAATTGGGTATCCATGAAGAAGACTGTCGATGAGTTTACGCTTTTCGTTGAGAGTCCAGACGAGCTTGCGCTGGTATCGTCGATTGACACGAAAGTTTCCGTCTCGGTATTCGCGATATGCTTCCTGAACGCTCATACCACGGGGAGTAACACTCATCGCAGCTTCTCTCTACCTTGAATAATGGCTCACTGGAGTCGACCGTTAACCAGCGAGATCTTTGTCACCGATGTCGGAACTGAATGTGGGGTGGAACGGGGGGGACGATCTCACCTTTGCCACACTGTTGCAAGAGTCTTGTACTATACGTGTCGCAGACCACATCGTCTCGATGTCGCAGTTCCGCCACCCCCGCATCCGGGGGGCCGAGTGGCGGAAATGAAGGCGGCGGAATCGACGCGCGGCGAGTTCCTCGGCGAGGGGCGCGAGGCTCGACGCGAGGGCCTCGCCGAGGGGGTCGGCCGAGCCGCACGTTGCCGCGGGGGGCGAGGTCGAGACGGGCGATCCTGTTGAGGTCGAGGGCGACGGGAGGCCGGGGTCGCGTCGAGGGCGTCGAGGGCGTCGAGCACGGCGCGCGTAAGGGGTCGAGGGCCCCTCGCCGGGCCGGCCGGGCCTCGGCGAAAATCTTCCCCGAGGTCGAGGCACCCCGACCGCGCTCGACGTCGTATTTCCGCCACCCCCGCATCCGGGGGGGTCAGAGTGGCGGAAACCAAGGCGGCGGAAACCCTCTGCGTCGAGCTCGTCGGCGAGCGTCGCGGGGCTCGACGTCGAGGGCTCGATCGTCGGTTCGTCGGAGCCGCACGATGCCGCGGGGGCCGGCGTCGAGGCAGGTGATCGCGGCGTGGTCGAGGGCGACGGCGAGGCCGGGCGGCGTCGAGGGCGTCGAGCACGGCGCGCGTAAGGGGTCGAGGGCCCCTCGGCGAGTCGGCCGGCCCTCGGCGAAAATCTTCCCCGGGGTCGAGGCGCCCTGACCGCGCTCGACATTTTATTTTTACCCTTTCCCATCGGCCCGAACGGAGCGACATCTCGCAAAGGAGGTAACTTATGGGGCTTGGGTCGAATTGGGAGGCGGTGGTCAATGTAGGCGTGACGCATACCCGCGACGCCTCGCTCGGCAAAGCACTCCAATCACACGCGCTTGGCTGCGTCGGGCTGGCGGAAGCTGCTGCGATGATCGGAGAATCTGTCACGCGTCCGGGATGGCGGCGAAGGGTCCAACGGCGGTTCCGGTCCCTCGAGCGGTTGCACCAGGTCGAGATCCTCGTTCCGCAACGCGGGCGCCGGGGGACGATCGTCCGGCTCGAAGGCCTGCGCGAAGCTTGCCCGATTCCCGTCGCCACGACGCTGGCAATACAGGACCTCCGCGAACGGTGCGTCGCCTTGGAGCAGCGGCTCGCGGCGGTCGAACGCGAGAACGGCGGCCCAGCGTCGACAATGCGACCGAAAACGAGCCGAAAATGACCCGGTCCCGACGTAAGGGTGAGATGGCACAGCCCAGCGCCGCGACCCCTCAAAGCCGTTACCGACGTGTCGTCCGCGAAGTCCTCGACGCTCGCGGCCGCTTCTGCGAGTGCTGCGGCATTCCCGCGCGGCACGTTCACCACATCATCCCCTGCTCCATCTCGGGGATCGCCTCGGAGCTCATCTTCGATCCCGCGAATCTGATCGTGATCTGCAACGATTGTCACATGCTCATGCACCCCCTAATCCGGAGGCCGTCATGGACCAAAGCAGCGAAAGGTCGCGGGATCGCGCTCAATCGTTGACGCCCGAGGCAGCCGAGCGCGCTTCCGCCGAAGGGCGGCCCGCACCGAACCCGGACGCGCCGAAGATGGACGCGGACGTCAAGACCCTCCGCTGGCTCCTCCGCGTCGAGAAACGCCGCCTCAAGGAAGCTGTGCGCATCGAGCGGGAGCGGCGGATCGTCTTCCCCGAAACGAGCGTGATCCTGCGCGATGTGCATCGGCTCCTCGACGCGATTGCCATCCGCGAAGGGCGCCTCTCCTCGCGCACGGCAACGGCTCCCGAGCCAGGGCGCTTCGAGGGGAGCGCGAACGGAGGGGCCAAGCCTCGGGACGAATTCGACGATTTCCGGAACCTGCTGGAGTAGACCATGAACGGCGGCCGCCCGACCCTCCGAACCCCCGAGGTCGAAAAGCAGATCCTCGACGCGCTCCGGCTCGGTCAACTTCACCGGCCGACGGTGTGCGCGCTCGTCGGGATCAAACCGCGCACGCTGCGAGATTGGCGAAAGCAGGATCCGGCGTTCGATGCGGCGATCCGGGCCGCGGAGGCGAAGGGCGAAGCGCGGCTCGCCTCGATCGCGACGCAAGGGGCCGCGGACGATCCACGCCTCGCGCTCGATATCCTGCGCGCGCGGTATCCCGAGAAGTGGAACCGCAGGCATACGCGGGTCGATGGCAACGTGCATGTTGACGTCGCTCGCCCCCCAACGCTCCCCAAGGAGCTCCGCGCCGCGTGGGATGCGGGCGCGAAGAGCGGTTGGAAGGATCGGAAGGCTTGTCGGGAGCTCGAAATCTACTGGGCGACGGGCGAGATCGGGAGGCCTGAGCAGATAGCGGCGCTCGAAAAACTCTTGGCCGAGCTCAGGGCAAACCCCGAGCCGTACCTCGGGGAATAGCTCGATGGCGAGGGCTTTCGGCTATCGGGTGGGCGATTTCTCGTTCAAGGAGCACGGTCGGATAGCTGCGGCCCCCTCCGAGGGCCTCGCGGCGTTCATCCCGGCCGTTACGCCGGGGTATGCGCGGCCGGATCATCTTGGTCCGCTGATCGAGCTCCTCGAGCGCGCGCGGCGCGAGCCTGTCCGCGCGGTGATCCACGCTCCGCCGCGCCACGGGAAGACGGACACGATCCTCCATGCGATCGCGTGGTACTTGCGAAAGGATCCGACCCTCCCGATCGCGTATGCGACATACGGGATCGAGCTGGCCAACAGCAAGAGCCGCGACGCGCGGGCGATGGCGCGCTCGGCCGGCGTCGAACTCGATGCCGGGGCGAAGGGCGTCGGCGAGTGGCGCACACGCGAGGGCGGGCGCGCCGTATTCACGGCGCTAAATGGCTCGCTGACGGGCAAGGGGTTCCGCGTCCTCTTCGTGGACGACCCTTTCAAGAACCGAATCCAGGCCGAAAGCCCCACGTACCGTTCGCGGATATGGGACCTCTGGCAGGGCTCGACGATCAACCGCGTCGAGCCAGGCGGGAGCGCGATTGTCCTTGCCACGCGGTGGCATCCCGAGGACCTCTCCGGGCGGCTGATCTCCCAGGGCTGGCAATACCTCCGCCTCCCAGCGCTGTCCGACGACGGGCGCGCGCTGTGGCCCGAACGCTGGCCCGCCGAGGAGCTGCAACAACGGCGGCGCGAGGTCGGGGAATACACGTGGGCCTCGCTTTACCAGGGTGTCCCGAGGCCACGGGGCGGGGCCGTTTTCAACGCGGAGCCGGCTCTCTACACGCCCGAGGCCGCCCTCGGCGAGGTGCGGGAGTACCGCGATGGGATCGGCGTGGATTTCGCGTATACCGCACGGAAGCATGCGGATTACTCGTCCGCGGTCGTCATGCGCTCGCACGAACCGGAGCGCGGGCGGCGCGTGTATTACGTGCTCGAATGCCTGCGAAAGCAGGTCCTCGCGCCCGAGTTCGCGGCGGACGGGGCGCGGCTGCAACGGGCGCACGGGGGATGCAAAGCCATGGGCTACGTCACGGTGTTTGAAAAGATGATCGTGCCCTTCATGTCCGATCGGGGCTTCACGGTCGAGGCGCGCCGCGTGAAGGCGGACAAGTTCACGCGCGCGCAGCCGTACGCGGCATCCTGGAATGACGGCCGCGTGCTTCTCCCTCAAGACGTCGGCCCGGATTCGTGGGTCAACGTCTTCCTCGCGGAGCATCTTCGATTCACAGGGCAGGACGACGACGAGGACGACCAGGTCGACGCCGGCGCCGCCGCGCATGACCTGCTCTCCTCGCCTGCGGGGCGGATCGCGGGGTCGTTCTCCGCGGCGAACAAGCGACCGGTGAAGCTGACGAGGTACACCCGATGAATCGCGCTCCTCGCGTTCGGTACGCGCAACACGTGTTCGCGCCGCTCATGGGCTGGGATAACGACCGCGTGCGGCAAGCGCTCGAACGGCATGAAGCCGGGGATTTCCGCGAGTCAGCGGACCTCGCGGAAGCGCTCTTGACGGACGAGCGACTCGATGGCGCTCTCCAGCAACGGATCGACGGGCTGCTCGCGTTGCCGCTCTCCTTCGAGGTGTCCACCGAGACGGGCGACACAGACGCGGCGGAACTCGCGCAACGGGAGGCCGCGGAGGTGTGGTGGCGCTTCTGCCCCGAGCCCGTGCTGCGGGACGTGCTCAAGTGGTTGATCATGCTCGGCGTCGCGGTCGTGCAACTGAATTGGACCGAGGAGCGCGAGCAATGGCTGCCGCTGCTCGAAGTCTGGCATCCGCGGGATCTGTGGTTCGATGGGCACGAGGTCACATACAAGGTCGGCACTCCGACCACGCAGATCGCGCTTGGCGCGGATCCGCACAAGTGGGCGATTTTCGCGTCGGGGAGCCAGACCCCTTGGATGAATGGCGCGGTCCGGCGGGTCGCCATGTACTACCTCGCGAAACAACAGATGTTCACGGATTGGGCCCATTACTCCGAGGTCTACGGCCATCCCACGCGCGTCGGTCGGTATCCCGCGGCCCTCGATGAAGCCGACGAGACGGCGCGGGAGCGAGACGCGTACCAGGACGCGCTCGTCAACGCGGGCAAATCACCGGTGATCATGCTCCCGGTGGACATCGATAGCGAGGGGAAGGCGGCTGCGGGTTGGGGGTACGAGCTTGTCCAGGCGGACGGCGCGAGCGCGGTCGAAGTGTTCGAGCGCGGGATCCGATACTGCGACAGCGCGGCGGCGATGGCGATCCTCCGGCAGACGCTCACCATGGAACCTGCGCCGATAGGCTCGCATGCGCTCGGAAAGGTCCACAACGCGGTCCGGCATGAGGGGAAGCGGGCGGATACCGAAGGGCTCGCGACGACGGGGCATTTCCAGGTGCTCCGGCCGTGGGCGCTGTTCAATTACGGGGACGAACGCCTCGCGCCGTGGCCGAAGTGGGACACGAGGACGCCGGAGGAACGTGAGGCGCAGGCGGAGGCCGAGGTGCTCGAAGCTCGGCGGCGCGCGGACGTGGCGAAAGCAGAGGCGGAGGCACGGCGGGCAGTCGCTGAGGCGAAGCGGGCGGAAGCCATCGCGGAGGCCGAGGCTACAAAGCTCCGTGCTGAGACACTCGAACGAATCGCGGGCGCGGTCGCTGCGCTTGGCGCGAGCTCGCTCGCGAGCCGCGTGGATTGGGACGCGCTGGCGAAGGACGAGGGGCTCCCCCTGGCTCCGGCGGGCAAGTCGAAGCCGCGGGAGCTCGGGCGCCGCGCGTTGTCGGGCGGCGGGAAAACACTCTACGTCGTGGATGGCACGTACGAGCTCTTTCGAGCCCACTTTTCGAGGGGCCGGCGGCGCGTGGTCGATGGGAAGGATGTCAAGGCGACAGTCGGCATGGTGGCATCCCTCATGACCCTGCTCGAAGCTGGCGAGGTTACGCATCTTGCGGTCGCCTTCGACAACCCGATCACGAGCTTCCGAAACAAGCTGTTCGAGGGATACAAGGACGATTCCGTCGTCCCGGCGGCCCTGCGCGCGCAGTTCGAGGACGCGGAAACGGCGGTACGCGCGCTCGGGGCCGTGGTCTGGTCCATGGGCGAGTTCGAGGCGGACGACGCGCTGGCCACGGCGTGCCAGAAGTACGCGCATGACTTCGCGTCGATCCGCGTGCTCTCGCCGGACAAGGATCTAGCGCAATGCCTGACGCGTTCGGGTATCGTGCTCGTGGATCGCGCTCGCGCGCGGGAGCTCGCGGCGGATGGCGTGCGGGATCGCTTCGGCGTGGACCCCGAAAGCATCCCCGATCTGCTGGGACTCGTGGGCGATACAGCCGACCAGATCCCGGGGCTCGATGGCGTGGGCATCGAGGCGGCGACCGCGCTTTTGTCGCGATACGGTCACATCGAAGATATCCCGGAAGATGCAACGGATTGGGACGTCGAGGTGTGGGGGGCGGAGCGTGTCGCGGCGGCGCTGAAGTCCCGTCGGGAGGACGCGCTCCTTTACCGCGAGCTCGCCACGCTCGTTCGGAATGTCCCCCTCGAAGAGACAGCCGAGGAGCTCGCATGGGGTGGGGAAAGCGAGGACTTCGGTACATGGTGTGAGGCCATGAATGCGGAGCATTTGAAGGAACGCTTGCCTGCCGCAGAGTGAAATGCGTGGCACCGGACACGATTCGGCGTCGATTTCGTGCTTGTTCTCGGTCGCTTCGCTAAATAAGCCAGAATGAGCCATCCCTGGCTGATGAAATTCCAAGGGTAGAGGCGCTCCATTCTGTGGAGCCGTCGACCCATGGGACGCAAGGCTCGCGCCACGCTTGGACTCGTTGACCTCTCGGGGGATCCTCCGGGCGAGGTGCTGCTCTTCCGCGCGGGCGTGAACAAGTCGTACAAAGGCCTCCTCCTCTTCGATGAGGAAGCCGCGCGCCGCGTCCTCGCTGACTTCGAGGCGCACGGCGCGGAGCTCTTCTTCGACTACGATCACGCCTCCCTTTTCGGCTTCTCGAAGGGCGCGGGCGAGGCGGCCGCGTGGTTCCGGCCCGAGGTCCGCGAGGGCGCGCTATGGGCCGTCGAGGTCCGGTGGACCGAGGAGGCCGCGGAGAAGGTTCGGGCGCGGAAGTATCGCTACATTTCGCCCGCGGTCGATTACGAGCTCGATAGCAACCGGATCACACGGCTGATCAACGTCGCGCTGACGAATCTGCCCGCTTCACACGGGTTACCGCCGCTCATGGCGGCTTCGCAGGGAGCAAACGGCATGCTGGAAGGCGCGCTCGCGCATATCGCCTCGGGACTCGGGCTTGATCCCGACGAGGCGACCGAGGACGACGTGATCAAGGCGTTTGACGATCACATGGCCGAGGAAGGCGGCGATGAGGGGGACGACGCGTTGAAAGATAGCGACGCGGCGGAGGCCCTCGCGCAGATCCGCATGCTGACCGGGAAGGCGACGACGCGCGAGGCGCTCGCGACCGCGGCCGAGGAGCTGCAAGCGGCGCGCGCGTCGGCCATCGAGGACGAGATCGGCGCGCTCGTGGACCGTGGCATCGCGGCGAAGCTCATCCCCGAGGCGGGCCGCGAGGCGTTCGTCAAGCTCGGTCGAAAGGACCTCGACGCGCTGCGGGAGCTCGTGGGGAGCGCGGGCGAGGATCCCGAGCGGGAGAAACCGAAAAAGGATCCGCCGAAGGCTGAGCCACCGAAGAAACCGGCGGCGAAGCCCTCGCCTCCGGCAAACCGCTACCAGCAAGCAAGCCTCGCGGCGCGCACGCGGCGGAATGGCGAATTTGATCTCCAGGTGGCGAAAACGCTGCGGCTCGATCCCGCCGCGATGGACGACGGCGACGATTGAAGGAGCTGGATCATGGTCCGTGACGTGAAGCGATACGGGATCGGCGTCTGCGTCGAGCGGCTCGCGCCGGGGATGAAGGCCGGCGCGGTGATCGAGGAAGGCAACATCGTCTGCGTGGATGCCTCGGGCTATGCGCTCGAAGCGATCGAGGCGGCGGACCTCCGGCCGGTCGGGCGGGCCTGCGAGACGAAGGACAACAGCGCGGGCCAGGACGGCGCCGAGCGGATCAACTGCGAGCCGGGGACGTTCCTCCTCCAGAATTCGAGCGGTGCCGACGCGGTCACCATGGCCGATTTCCTGAAGGACGTGTTTTTTGTCAATGGGGGCCGCGTCGCGAGGACGAGCGGCGGCGGCAAACGCTCGGTGGCGGGGAAGATGATGGGGCTCGACGGGGGCCGCGTCGCGGTCTCCATTGGGCCGCGGTGACGCGAGGAAGGGCGTTCGATGATCATCACGCGTTCAAGCCTGCGGGCGATGTTCAAGGGCTTCCAAATCCTCTTCAAGAGCGGAATGGGCATGGCGGAGCCGTGGGGCTCGAAGGTCGCCCGCACGCTCCCGAGCACGGGCGAGGAAGAAACTTACTCCTGGTTGACGGCGATCCCGGGCCTCCGACATTGGGTTGGCCCGCGCGTGGTCGAAAACCTCCGCTCGCGGAGCTTCACGATCAAGAACAAGCCCTTCGAGAAAACTCTCGGCGTCGAGCGGGAGAAGATCGAGGACGACAAATACGGGATGTACGGCGATTATGCGAGCCTCCTCGGGCAGCAGGCCGCGAAGCATCCCGACGACTGCATCGCGCCGATCCTCCTGTACGGGGAGCAAACGAGTTACCTCGACCCCCTCGTCGGGCCGGTCTCGCTCGTCGTCTACGATGGCCAGCCTGTCTTTTCCGAGGTGCATCCGGTTGATCAAGACGATCCCGATTCCCCTGTCCAGGCGAACTATTACCCCTCGGGGATGGCTCTCACGCCGGAGAATTACGAACTCGTCCGCGCGAACATGCGGTCGCTCGTGGACGTGAACGGCAGGCGCATCGGGATCAAGCCGGACACCCTGATCGTGAGCCCGCAGAAGGAGGGCGCGGCGAAGCGGATCGTGGAAGCCGAGACGATCGCCCGCGGCGGCGCGCAGGAGGACAACATCAATCAGGGGACGGCCGAGGTCCTCGTGATCGATGAGCTGAGCGATTCGCCGGGGGTCTGGTTCCTCGCCATGCTCAAGAATCAGTTGATGCGGCCGATCATCTGGCAGGAACGGCAGAAGCCGCGGTTTCAGGCGCTCATGAACGGGAGCGAATACGCGTTCGTCAATAACCAATACCTCGCGGGGGTCGACTGCCGGGGCAATGCGGCGCCGGCCGTCTGGCAGAGCATCGCGAAGTGCCGCCCGTAGGGCCGGAGGGATGGCCGATGATCATCGTTACGTGTGTTCCGCCTCCCGGATATGACTCGTACCGCTGCGGCTGGCGCGAGGAGGAGCGGGACGGGAGGAAGGTTCGGATCGGGCTCTGCTGGAAGGCCGGGGCGACCGAGCTCCCGGATGATGCGCTGACGCGCGAGCAGATCGACATGCTGAAGCGGGATCCCGGGAAGCGGATCACGGTGCGGGAACTGCCGGGCGTCGAGCAGGTGCGTGCGACGAAGGGCAAGGCGCCGAAGGAGAGCGGCGAGGAGAAGGTCCCGACGGCGGGCGCGACGGGGGAGACGTGAGCACGTACGCCACGCTCGCGCAACTGTACGCCCTCGGCGTCAACAAAGAGGCGCTGGCGCGCGTGCCCGTGGCGGACCAACTCGAAGGGCTCGACGCGGCTTCGCGCAAAGTGGATACGTACCTCGCGGATCTCCATCCGCCGCTGGCGGTCTTCACCGGGGCGATCGTGGAAGCGACGGCGGCGATTGCTGCCTACACGCTCATGTCCGCTTCGGGCTTCGATCCCGAGCACGACGATTCCAAGAACCTGCGGCAGAGATACCTCGACCAGATCCACTGGCTCGAAGGGCTCGACGGCGGGAAAAAGCTTTCGGGCGTTGTGGGGCAGTCGGGGGTGGGAGGCCGGCGGCTCGGGCCTCGTGTGCGCGCGGCGGAGCTGCGTGGGTGGGAACGCGGATGGCGAGGAGGGCGGAGGCCATGAAGCTGTCACGGGTCGCGGGTCGCGGGCTGCTCGAAATGGCCAAGGGGCTGCGCTCGATCTCGAATGGATCGCATCAAACCGAGGTGCAAAGGAGCCTCGGAAAGGAGGCCGTCGAGCTCGTGCGCGATGGCATCGAGGCCGGTCGCTCGCCCGATGGGGACGCCTGGCCGAAGCGCGCGGCGGACGGCGCGCTCGCGCTGCAACCGCTCGCGGCACATGTCGAGTATCGTCCGCTTCCGCCGAACCCCTTCGAGTGCGCGGTCGAGGTGCGGGTCAATCACTGGACCGCCCATTTCGCGCAACGGGGGACGCTTCAGCATGGGGTCATCCATAACCCCGAGCGGCCGCTCGTTCCGGATGGGCAACCCCCTCCGGGGTGGATTGCGCGCATCCGCGCGGGCGTCGGCGTCGCCTTTTCCGCCGCGGTGCGGCGCGCGGTCAAGGGGGAATGATGGGCGGCTGGGACGAGACGAGCCTCGGGCGATTCGCCAAGGAGCTCCATGCGAAAATGAACGTCGAGGGCCTCGATCTTGCGATCGGAAAGGACGAGGGGCGCGGGCTCGCCTCGCCCGCGCGGCTGATCGTCTCTGCACCCGAGCACGAGGATCTCGAACCCCCGGCGCAGCAAGGCGGCGCGGGGAAACACATCTGCGAGGACCGCGTGATCGAAGCGACGTTCACGGTCTGGGGGAGCTCGCCCGTCGAGGCGGAAAGCGTCTACCTCCGCCTGTTGCAATCGGTGCGGGAGCTCGGGGTGAGCCGACGGGCGCGTGGTTATGGGCGCGTGCAGTGGATCGCGGGGGCCGGGCGCGCGGGTTCGGCGGGGGTCAAGGTGGTCATCCCGATGTCGATCCGCCTCCCGGTGGTGGACGTCGAGCTGCGGCGTGCGCTGATCCTGAACGCCTCGGCCGAGGGGGAGACGACTGCGCATGATGGCTCGAAACGCGAGGAATTCTGATGCCCAGCGCTGAAATCACGTTCACCGAATACGGACCGGCGGGCGAGCCGGCGTCGGCTGCGCGCGTGGTCGCCAAGGTGGGCGTCTGCTCGGCGGGCTCGACGAATACCGTTTATGCCTTCGATGTCCCCTCCCCCGTCGCGAAAGCGCTCGGTGAGGGGCCGCTCACGGAAGCCTCGGCGCAAGCGGTGCGCGTTTCAAAGCAGCGCACGCTCGCGATTCCCATCGAGGCAAGCATTCCGGGCGTGCTCGGGTCGCTTACGCAATCCGGCTCGGGGCCGGCGCTGCTGCTCGCGGGCTCTCCGACGGACACGGCGGCCGTGCGTGTGCGCATTACGAAGAGCGGGGCGCAGGGCGTCGGGCGATTCCGCGTCTCGATCTCGGGGACGGCGGCCGGCGCAGTGGTCGTTCCGCGGTTCGGAACGGAACTCGTGATCCCGACGCGCAAGGCGGCCGAGGTGACAGGCACACGGGATCTGTCGCGGCTCATGTACGCGAAATCAGCGGAAATCCGAGGGGACAAAGACCTCGGGGCCTCGGGACTCTATGGGCCCGGGGGCTTGCTCGATGGGAAGGACATCGAGGCCAAGCTCAACGGCGCTGATGTGACGTGCGTGCTCGAGGCCCCGAAGGACGCGGCCGCGCTGCTCGCGCAGTTGTCGAACGCGTTTTCCGCGTGCGTGTTTTCGCTCGATGTGGGTGCGCGGCTCGTGTGGACCTCGAAGGCGATCGGGAAGGCGGCGACGATCGAGCTCCTCGGCGGCTCTGCGCTCGGCGCGCTCGGCTTGGTGGTCGGGCTCAAGCAAGGCGAGCCGGGGGACCTCGACGGGGCGACGCTCGATATACAGGAAGACACGGGCGAGGCGCATACCGTCGAATTCAAGGATCCGCCCGCGGATCCGGCAGCGATCATCGCGGCCCTCGGGAAGGTCAACAACGTCGCGGCGGCGCTCGTGGCTCCGGCGTCGAAGTTGCGGCTTTCGAGCAAGACGATCGGCGAGGCGTCGAGGCTCGTGATCCTCGGCGGGAGCGCGCTTGCATTGCTCGGGCTTCCGAAAGCGGATGTGAAGGGCCGCGAAGCGGACCATACGATTCCGGGCGTCGGCGTGACGATCCAGTTTTCCGCGGCGGCGTTCGTCAAGGATACGGAATATGCGTTCGCCTGCACCGCGCCGGGCATCTCCATCGAGGCCGTGATCGAGGCGCTCGACAAGCTCGTCCAGGTGAAGGCGGATTTCCGGATCCTGCACGTCGTCGGCGAGCTCGCTGACGCGGCAGAAACCAGGGCGCTCGCCGAAGCGCTGGACACGAAGATCGCCGAGCTCGAAGCGCTCAAGCGGCCGATCGTCGCGATCCTCGGCGCGCCCCTCGGCGAGACGGACGAGGCGCTCGCGGAGGCCTTCGAGGGCTTCACGTCGCGGCGCGTGTGCGTGTGTGCTCGCGGCGCGTGGCTTCGCGGCGGAACGCTGCAAGGGTCGTTCTTGCGCTCACAATCGTGGGCGGCCGCGTACAAGGCGGCTGCGGTGCGGTTCTCGTCGGACCTCGGCAACCACGATGACGGGCCGTTGAAAGAGGTTGACGCGCTTCCCGTGGACGAGGGGCTCGCGACGGTAAAGCTGCGGGCGGCGCGGTTTACGGTCATGGATACGAGCGGGGGGAACGTGTACTTCGCCCGCGGGCTCACGATGGCGGATGAGCGGAGCCGCTATCGGGATCTGAACGTGACGCGCGTCATGATCGAGGCATACCTCGCGGCACAGCCGGTCCTCGACAACGAGATCAACAATGATCCACCGCTGCACGAGGACGGCACGCTCGAAACGAACACCGCGGGCGCGATCGACCGAGCGGTCACGAACGCTCTGGCAAGCGCGTTGATACCAGACCACGCGAGCGCGGTTCGTGCGCACGTCGTCCGCACGGACAACGTCTTCGAGACGAACTTCCTTCGGGCGACGATGACCGTGGTCCCTCGCGGGCAAATCTACGGGGTCTCGGCGGAACTCGGGCCGGGGCTCTTGACAGACAACGAGGAGGAGGGCGGCTGACATGGGCCATACCGTGACGACCCCGCGCGGAGAATTCGCGCACGATGATCTGACGATCACGGCGATCCTCCACAACGGCAAGCGACACACGTTCACCACGTGTTCCTCACTCACCTATGGAAACGGCCTGTCCTCCAGCACAGTCGGCGGGACGCAACCCGGGCCGAAGGCGCACGGGGGCCGGAAGGCCGAGCCGAAATGCGAGATCGAGATTTCCCGCGGCGAGGAGGACGAGCTTCGCGGAAAACAGGGGGATGGCTGGATCTATCGGACGGTGGATCTGCAAATCGTGTATTCGCTCCCGGGCCGGCCGGACATCATCGATCGCGTGGAGACGTGGCTGCCGCTCGGGGATGAAACCTCGTCGCAGGCCGGGGATCCATCGATGACGAAGCTCGAAGGGAATTGCCTCAAGGTGATCAAGAACGGGATCGATCCGTTCAAGAAGCCGAGGAGCTGAAGGACTATGCGCAAACTGACGGACGAGGTGCGGGCAGAGCTCCGGCGGACACACGGCGGGGATCTGCGGCTGATCGAGGTCGAGGATCGCGAGGGCGTGGCGGTCGTGGTGAAGCCTCCGACGCGCAAGGCGTGGGCGGCGGCGTTCGATGGGCTCTCCAAGCCTGCCGGGCGCCCCGATGCGCTCCACAACCTGCTGATCGATTGCGTGGCCTGGCCCGACGCGGCGGCGCTCTCGGCGGTGCTCGAGGAGGTTCCGGCGCTCTCCGAACTCGCGTGGCCTGTGCTGGCCGAGCTGGCGGGGGCGCCCGACGAGGAGCTGCAAACGATCCCCCTCGCGAAGCTCGGTTCCGATGACTGGATTGCGCTCGCAGCGGCGGGCCTGGCTGAAACGAGGTGCGCCGAGCTCGCGGCGGAGGCGCGCGGGACCTCGCAACGCGTCGCGGTGCGCATGCCGACGGGGCTCTGGCTGCTGAAGTGCCCGAGCTCCTCGCAATACACGGCGTCGCGGCGGCTGACCGCGCAAGGCAAGGTCTTCGACGGGCTTTATCGGCTCTCGCTCAACGCGATCGAATGGCCTACGGCTGAAGCAGTGGCGGCCGTCTTCGAGCGCTCGCCGGGGCTCGGGAGCGCCGTCGGCGAGGTGGTGATGGAGCTGGCTGGCGCGGGGGCAAAGCTTCGCGTGGGGGGGATCTAAGCCTGCTGCGACAGGCGCGAACGGATCCGAGCCTGGTCGCGGACGGGCTCCTCGAACTCTGCGGCGCCGATGCCGACTCCGAGTCGGCACGCGCGGCGGCACTCATGATTGCGGCGTTTCTTCAGTCGAACATCAAGTGGTCTGATCCATGACGGTTTCGGAAAAGGTCGTTCTGCGCGAAGATGTGGCGCGTCCCGCGGCAAAAGCGGCGGCGAGCGTGGAACGCCTTACGGGCGCACTGGGTGGGCTCGGCTCCGTGAACGTGGATGCTGGTGCGGCGGCGAAGATCGAGCGAACGGCGAAGGCGGCGAGCGCGGCGCAGGACAAGGCGACGGAAGCGGCGAAACGAGCGGCTGCGACACGGGAGGCCGCGACGAGAACGGAGGAAAAGGCGCGCGAGGCGGCCGAACGGGCAGCCAATGCGACGAGCGAGGCCGAGGACAGGGCGGCAGCGACGGCGAAGAAAGCGGCGGAGCTCCGCGAACGGGCGACAAAGGCCGCCGAAAAGGCCGAGGAGGCCGCTGCGCGGGCGGCACGGCTTCGCGACAACGGGACCCAGTCCGACAAGGCGGAGCGTGAGGCGGAGCGCGCCGCAACGAGGGCCGCACGGCTTCGAGCGAGCGCGGCGCGTGGCGAGGAGACGGCCAAGAAGCGCTCGGCCTCGGTGGCGCGCGCGCAAGCGGCCGCGGAGCGGCAAGCGGAACGGATCGGGGAGAAAGCGGCGCGGCAACGGGCGGCTGCCGAGCGCGCGGAGGCAACGGCTAAAAAGCGCGCTACCTCTGCGGCCCGAGCGCAGTCGTCGGCAGAAAAGGCGCACCGGAGTGTCGACGCGGCTGCCGAGAAGCGTGCTGCGAGGGCGCAGCGTGCGGCGGGGCGGGAGGATGCGCGACGCAGGAAAGGATTTGCCCCCAACGTCAGTAAGACAGAGGGGCGACTCTCCGAAGCGATTCGGCGATTCAACCCGGCGCAAGAGCGGCGGGAGGCGACGCTGGAGCGGCAACTCCGCAGCATGCGCAAGCAGGCCCGGGCTGGCCTCGACGACCAGAGCGAGGGCGGCCAGGGGAACGGGCAGAACGGGGCGGGAGGAGGGCGCGCCGCTGCGATGGCGGCGCTTGCGGCGATGGCCACGGCAGCCGCCGCGGGGGCTGCGCGGGCGGCTTACGCCATGGCTTCTGCGGCCGTCGATGCGGCGGCGTTTCGGGAGGACGTGACGCGGGCGCTCGGCGTCCTGCGGCGGACCCAGGGGGACGCGGACCGGGTCTACCAAACTGCGGTCCGAACCGCGGATTTCATTGGTCAGGGGCGCCGCGAGACGGTTGGCCAATTCGTGGATCTGCTCGGGAAGGGGTTCGATACCACCGAAGTCGACCGCATCATCCGATCCATTGCCGATCTTGGCACCGTCAACCCGAGCGCGAACGTCGACGGCATCGTCCGCGCAATGGGGAAGATCAAGGCCCAGGGGTACTTGCAGGGGGACGAGCTCGCCATGCTCACCGAGGCCGGGCTCTCGGCAGACAAGGTCTATGGGCAGCTTGCCCTGAAGCTCGGCAAGAGCGCGGAAGAGATCAAGCGCATGCAAGGCGCGGGGAAGCTCGGGGCGGCGGATACCATCGAGGCGATCCTCGCGGCGATCAACGAGCAAGCGGGCGGGCGCGCACCAGGGCTCGCGGCTCGGGCAAAGTCGCTCGAAGATATCAGCGGGCTCTTCGGGAGGCTGCAAGCACTCCCCGAGAACCTGCTCATGGATCTCGACGTGACCCCGGGGATGCGCTCGTTCAAGTCGTTTGTGGGCGGCCTGCTCGATAGCCTCGATCCCTCGGGGCCTCGGTGGACCAGGATCACACGGGTTCTCGGAAAGGTGCTGAACTCGACGTTCGGCACGCTGTTCGACAAGCAAGATCCAGGGAAGTTCATCGACCGCATATTGGCAAAGGCGGAGCTTGCCGCGCCGCTCATTTCGGCAGCCTTCTCCGGCTTCCGGACGGGCTTCGGCGGAGTCATCGGCATCCTTGATAAAATCGATACGCTGACCACGGGTCCGCTCGCAAAGTTTGCGAAGTGGATGGGAATCGATAACCTCCCGTGGATCGAGCTCGTGGCGAAGGGTGTGGGGCTCATCGCTGGCGTGGTTGGCGTTGTGCTCGGCACGGTCGGGATTGCCACAGGCGTGTGGGCGTCGTTCTTCAGCTATTTCTACGCAGGGCTCCTCGGCATGTATGGCGGACTCGTTGCGTTCTACGAAATGCTCGAAAGCATATTCACTGGCGAGGGACTCTATGCGGCGGGGGAATCCGCCGGAACCTCGATCGTCGATGGCTTTGTAGGCAGTATCCGCACCGGTGCGCTTGCGGTCGCGGCTGCGGTGAAGAGCATGGCCGGTGGGGCCATCGCCACGGCAAAGAGCACGCTCGGTATCGCGAGCCCCTCGCGCGTCTTCGAGGGGATCGGCTGGAACATGGCAAGCGGCGCCGAGGTGGGCATCACGGGCGGGGCGGGGCGCGTGGTCCGCGCGGCGGAGGCCATGGCGTTCGCAGCGACGCGGGCGGCGAACGACAACATCGTCAGCCCCTCGAAGGCGGGCGGCAGCGGTGGCGCGGCGATCGCCGTGGGTGCGGGCGCGCGGCCTGGTCGCGGGGCCGTGTACGGCGGCGAGCGTGTGACGATCAATGTCGACAATATCCAGATCGTGGTCCAGGGCAGCGCGACGGAGCGCGACGGCGAGGCCGTCGCCCGTGGGCTATGGGCCGAGCTCCAACGTCTCGCCGAGGAGGCTGCCTGATATGCCGATTCCCGCGCCGAGCGATAATCCGGACGTTTGGGACACCGTGACCCTCGGACCGGGCGATCTTCCGCCCAACCCTCGCGACGGGACGGCGACGCTCAAGGTACAGCCAAAGGCGAAGCTGGATACGAAGCGGAAGGGCGGCGCACAGAAGCCAACCACGACGAACGTAGCGCGCGAGCTCGCCGAGGTGACGATCACGGTCCGTTTCACCGAGGCCCTATGGCCCGACATGGAAGCGGCAATCGAACGGCTACAGCCAGGGAGCGGGCCGCACAAGATCGGTCATCCGAAATGCAGACTTGCGAAGATCAACGCGGTATCCATCGAGTCCTACGAGGGGCCGGATTGGGACGAGTTCCAAGTCGGGACGATCGTCTGGCACTGCAAGGAATGGGCACCTCCCCCGCCGGCCGAGGTAACGGCGAAGAAGCCTGACGCGGTCCAAACCCCGAGCACGGCCGTCTCCTACGAAAACAAGCCGTGGCATGAGGTCAAGCCTGGGAGCACGATTGCCCACAAGGGCGTCGGGGCGCTCTTCGCCACGGCTGCGGCGAAGGCCGCGGCGGGAGCGAACCGGCCGTGAGTCTCGTTCAAATCGGCGCGCTCGAAGTGATCTCGCTGCGCCTCTCGATGCCGCTCGCGGGGGCGTGGACGGCGGAGGCGGAGGTGGACACGGCCGAACCCCTTTCGGGCTCGGTCGTGATCGCCGTGGGCGTGGAGGATGCCGCGACGGTCGAGTTTTCGGGGACAGTGCTCGAAAGCCGGGCCTTCGAGGGTCGCGCGCGGGCCTTCATCGTCGGCGGGCGTGGAGGCCTCCGGCGTGAACTCCCTCCGCGGCAATATCAACTCGCTCCGCCTCGGCTCATCGTCTCGGCGATCCTCCGCGAGGCCGGTGAGGAAGCGGGCGAACTCGAAGGCCTCGACGGGCTGCCGGTTCTCGCGCGATGGGTCCGGGTGCGAGCGCGGGCCGCGGAAGCGCTCAACGTGGTTTGTCGACGGGCGGGTGTCTCGTGGAGGGTTCGGCGGAACGGTACAATCCTCGTGGGTGTCGAGACGTGGCCAGTATACGCCGGCCGGCCGTTCTGCGTCTCGGAGGACGGCGCGCATGCGCGCGCGGTGTACGCGCAGGACGCTCCGGACATCGAGCCGGGAATCCTGTTCGATGGGCGGCGCGTCGGGCGCGTGGTCCACCGGGTCGACGATGCAGGGGCCTTCCGGACCGAGGTCCTCTTCGAGGAAGCGTCATGAGCGCCGAACGCGAGCGGGAGATCCTGCGGCGGCTCGTGGCGCAATCGCTCGCGGTTCCGCTGCAATACCTGGCGAGCCATGATGCCACGGTCGTAGCGCAAGGGGCCGACGGGACGCTTGACCTCCGCCTCGACAGCGTGGACATGCCTGGTTTGTCGGGCGTCCCTGTCTGGCTTGGTCTGCCAGGGATCCGCGTCGAGGTGGCGAAGGGCGCCCGCGTGAAGGTCGGCTTTTCCGAGGGGGATCCGGCCAAGCCCTTCGCGGGGCTATGGGAGACGGACGCGGCCATGATCCGGATCGTCCTCGGCGGCGGAACGAAGGCCGTTGCACGGGTCGACGATTCCACGGATTCGGGGACGCTCGTCCTCCGCACGGTCACGGAGCCGGCGGCCCTCTGCACGATCGAATGGAAGCCGCCCGGCTCGGCGGTCGCAATCGTCCTCGGGGCCCTCGGCGTTCAGGTCTCCGGGCCTTCCGTCGTGGAATTGCCGATCCGGGGCATCATCACGAGCGGGCTCGCCTCGCTGCTGGGATAACTATGGCCATCGACTACGGCGACGATATGAGCACCTTCGGGCCGGACGGCTCGATCGATATCGATTTCGAGGCGGTCGTAGAAGGGCCGCGCGTCGTCCTCGAGGCCGTGGCGCGTCGATGGCTCATGAGTTCGGGCGCGCTTCCCTGGTCGCCCGCCGAGGGCGTCAACGTCCTCCGGATGATCAACGCGGACCCCTCGCCGACGAACCTTTATCGCCTCGGCGAGCTCCTCGAAGGCGAGGCGCTCCAGGAGCCGGGCGTCGTCGGGGCCTCGGTGCGCGCGGAGCTACGGGGCGGCGTGCTCTTCATCGTCGGGCGGCTCGAGCTGGCCGAAGGGAGCTACCTCCTCACGGTCGAGACGGGCGAAGCGCGGCGCGTCCTGTTCCGGTCACTCGGGGAGGCCGCGTAATGGGCGCTCCGTCGCTCGCGGCGCTGCTCGCGGCTCGCCGGAAGGACGTCATCTTCGAGGACCTAATCGAAAAGGCTCACGGGCTTGGGCTGCGCGCGCGGGGCTGGGACGCAAAGCGGATCGGGCGCGTGCTCCTCGAAATCGAGGCGCAAACGGTCGAGGCATGGGAGGCCGCGAGGATCGCGATCACCCGCGGCGGTTATCTCGGGGACGACGAAAACGGCCCCTTTGGCGCGTGGCTCGCTCTCGTCGCGCTCGGTTGGTTTCAAGAGTTGCGGCGCGAGGCCATTCCAACCGAAGGGCGGATGGTCTTGACCGAGTTTGCCGACGACTCTCTCCACGTCATCCAACCGGGTGAGCTCGCAGCGGTGTTCGGGCCCGAGCTTGCCGATCCGCTCCGGTACGTGAATGTCGACGGGGGCACGCTTCCGAAAGGCGGAACCCTCGCGCTCACCTTCCGCGCGGAGGCGCCCGGCGCGCGGTACAACGTCCCCCCGTCGACCATTTCGTTTCTGAATACGCCTCTCCAAGGCGTCCGCATCTCCAACCCGGCGGAGCCGGCGACGGGCACGTGGATCACGAGGGCCGGCGCGGACGAGGAGAGCGATCCGAGCCTCCGCGCGAAGTGCCGGGACAAGTGGGGTTCCCTCGGCGCAGGTGGGAACCTCGCGGCGGTCCGGTACCGGATCCGAAAGGCGGCAGAGCTCTTCGGGCTCTCCGTCTCGCGGTTCCGCGTCCGCGACGACAACCCGAACGGGCCCGGGAGCGTGGACGTCTACCTCGCCAATCCCGCCGGGCCTGCATCCGCCTCCGAGGTGAAGGCCGTTCGCGGCTACCTCGCGGGGCTGAAAGCCGTGGGGACGGGGCCGCTGCGGTGCTTCTCGGCGACGCTGCTCGAGGTGCCGATCGTCGCGAGCCTGCGGAATCCAACGAATCCGCATGCTGTGGCGGAAGCAATCGGCCGGCTCGTCGCCCTGCAATCCGATTACCCCCTCGGCGAGGCCCTCTACCGCGCGCGGCTGATCGAGGAGCTCGTGGACATCGCCAGCGGGACGGTGGACGTCCGGCTCGTGTCGCCTGCGCGGGACGTCCTCCCGAAGGCGACGGATGCCATCGTCTTCTCCCCTCACCTCACCTTGCTTTGACGAACCGAGGACGCATGGCGGACGAGTTTCGAGAGCTCCAGCGCGGCAACATCCCCGACGGTGGGCAATGGACCGATGCGGAATGGCTTCGCGGCCCGAACGCGCAAGCCTTCCTGGCTCTGCTCGGCGAGACCAAGGACGCCACGCTGGACGAGCTCCGGGCGGCCATCAAAGCGCGCTGGCCAGGGCTTGGGCCGCCCGATGCGCTGCGCTGGCATGGCCAAGGCTTCGATATCGAACGCTTCGAGGGGGAGACGGACGAAGAATATTTGGCTCGGCTGGAACGGGCATGGGAGACGCATCAACGGGCGGGGACGGTGGGAGCCATCGAGGAAAGTCTGCTGGCCTTCGGGCTCCCGGATGTGCTCGTGATCGAAGATTGGCAAGGGCGGTTCGCTGAAGGGTCTTGGTATTCGCGGTTTTGGGTCGTCCTCGGCCCGGATTTCGGGACGCTCGGGATCGAGCCTCTGCGAATGCCGCTCCTGTTGGGGGAACTGACACTTGGAACAACGGCAACCGTGGACCAAGTCCGCGCAATCAAGCGGCAGATCCTCAAGTGGAAGGACGCGCACGGCTACCCCGTCCACGTGATCCTCCGGTTCCGGGACGCTCCGATCCTCGGTCTCGGGCTCGCGCTCGGCTTCAAGCTCGGCGGCTCGGAAGGGAGCGGCGTCGCATTCTGGCCCATCGGCGCGGGGAACATGCTTGGGGGAATGTCGATGCCTTTCCGGCTCGGCGGTGGTTACGACATCTGACGGAGGCGGTCATGGCTTACGATTTCATGGGCTCGATGGTCTTTCATGCCTTCGTTCGCATGCTGAACGACGGGGAACTCGTCAATCACGAATCCCTTTACCGTCTCGGGCTGGTCCGCCTCGCGGATCGGACGGCGTACCTCCTCGATGCACTCGGCCGGGCGCGCGCGGAGCTGGCCGGCGTAGCCAACGGGACGCGGGCGACGCTCCTCGGCTCGAAGCGGCTGTCCACGTTCACTCAATATGACGCGGAGACGAACCCTACCGGGGAGCTCGGGCCGGGCGGGCTGCTCGATGGGAAGACTTTGCTCCTCGGCGAGGACTCGGGGTCGGCCGAAATGGTCCAATTCGTGGCTCCGTTGACGCCTGCGGACATCGCACAGCAGATCAAGGCCGGCGCGCCGAAAAACAAGGACGCGAGCCTCGACGATGAAACCCGGCTCGTGCTCGTCTCGAAGACGCTGGGCGCGAGCTCCTCGCTCTCGGCGAGCGGGACGGCGGCGGCGATCCTCGGGCTTCCGAGCGGAACGGCGACGGGAACCGGGACGGTCGATGACGGCGCGTCTCGGATCGGCTTCTTCGAGCATGGCGCGATCCCTACGGGAACCGTCCGCTCGGCCCTCGTCGGTCTGATCCAGGCGGTGGACAAGCTCGGGAAGGCGAAGGCTGCGCTCGCCGGGGATACGTTCACGGGGCCGGTCACGTTCGCGGGCCCGGTCACCTTCAAGTCGGGGACGCAGGACACGATCTTCGCGAATGCGCCGAATGCTGACGCTGTCCTCGACGCGAACACGGCAAACGTCGTCCTCCTGCCGATCCTGACGGCGAGCCGTACCTACACGCTGGCAGAGCCCTCGGGGGGCGCGCGGCGAATCCGGGTCGTGCGCCTCGCGGTCTCGGGCTTCGGGGCGACGTTCCGACGGCAGGATAGCGCGATGGTCGGCTTTCCGCCGAACGGCCAGGCGTGGGCGGAGTTCACGCACTTCGACGATGGGACCGGCGCGCGGTGGCGCCCTACGGCTTGGGGCGGGAGCGTTTCGCAGGTGATTTGGTAGTCTTCCGGGACGAGCTCGGGCGCCTGGCCCGTCGGGCGTCTTTCTTCGACCAGCCCTTGATCAAGCGGCAAGTGCTCCACTGGAGCTCAGACGCCATTCTGCGGACCGTCTGGTGGAACTCGTCTTCATTCGTCAACTCGTACCCGAGGAACATATCTCTTCCCTCTTCGGGGACGGGCAGCATACTCCAATAAACGTAAACACGCCCATCACTGCCGAGCGCAATCTCCCCGGTAACTGCCCACGCCAGGAGAGGCCAATGCCCGAGCCGCGCGAGTTCTTGTCGAGAAATGGCTAGCCCCATGAACCAACGTCGATCCCGCTTCGGGCGGCCACGCACGTAGACGCGCCCATCCGTCGCACACACGAAGTCGCGTTTTGCGGCATCATCCTGCGCGTTTGACATGGCTTCCCGGGTCGCTCTGTCGACCCCTCGACAGCAGATCCTCCAACCCGCTGGGAATCACGTCCTGGACCCGGACCCCGAGGCCCACGGCGATCTTCACGCAGGTTTCGACCGTGAGATTGACGCGCCCTTGCTCGATGTTGGACAAGGAGCCTTTACTCACGCCACTCGTATCGGCGAGATTGGCCAACGACATTTTCCGGTTGTGGCGCAACTCCCGGATGCGGTCGCCAAGGGGCTTGAGAAGTGGTTGGGTTGTTTTCCGGCGCGGCATGGAGAGTCCTTAAGGCGAAGGAGCCCCGGGCGGATCGTAGTCAGCGCTTCCCCTTGCTCTTCGGGTTCGTTCGACGGACTTCCGCTGTGATATTGAAGGCGATCTTGTGCATCGCATTTGCTGCGCATTTCGCTTCCTCGGGCGTCAATGCGTAGCCCTGGAACATGCGGCGTCCCTCGCACTGCTCGGCGCTCAGGTGCTCCGCATTCACGTAGACAAGGCCATCGGAGCCGAGCGCGAGCTCGGTGGTCAACTCCTCCGATTCCTTCTCCTCGGGGGACGTCGAGGGCGCAGGCTCGCCTCGCTGGGTCTGCTTCTTTGCCATTGTTTTTTACCTTCCTTGCTGCGCTCCGTCAGAGCGGGTGGCGGAGTTCGATATGCGTGAGACACCCGCGAAAGAGGTTCGTGATCCCGAGGGCAACCTCGTGCGGGTTGTTGGTCTCGATGGAAAGGAGCGCGATGACCTTTTGCTCCTCGAGCTGTTCGAGGGCACGGTTCAGATCGGATCGGCGGACCTCGGGCAGACGCGCGCGAACCCAAGCGACCGGCACCGGCTCGCGGGTGGTTGCGCAAAGGCGTGTGATGGCGAAGAGCACGAAGTAAGGGAGCTTGTCGCGATCCGGGAGGCGCTGGATATACTGTGCCTCTCGGACAACGTGCTCTGCCGCGCTCAGATACGCGGGCGATAGCCGGAAGATGTTATGGAGCAGAATCTCGCCGATGTGCTCCAGGGGGATCTCGCCTTTGCGATGCAGCGGCGGAGGCGGCAGGAAGCACGCCAAGGGCGGCGGGTCAAGGCGCGCGGCGAGGTGCTCGCGGGCTCGTCGTAGCGGGGTGCCAAGGAGCGCTACGAAGGCGAAAATGAGATCGAGCCCTCGCCGGTGCCAGGGCACCGGCGGCCGGGGATCGTACAACGTGTCGCGCTTGTCCTCGGGGGGCGCGCTGGGACGAACGCCCGAGGCCGGCGGCGCGGCGCTTCGCGCGGAGATCACGGCGGGATCGTCCTCTTTCATTGTGTCGACCGGTTGCGCGGACATAAGACCTCCAGGCGAATAGATGCCCGCTGCTCGGGTGGATCACGGTGCCCAAAGACACGTGTCCCCTTGCGAGCCGCACGGGAAATACACGACAAGCGAAGAGGGCCGCGCGTCGACCAGTGCGCCACGCCGGCTCCTCCTTCTCTTGGTCTCTCGCCTGTATAGTCGGAGGATGCGCGCGGTTTTCCAAAAGAAACCGCATGCGCGTGTTGGATGGGTGGGGGAAGGTGTTACGGTGTAGGCTTGCAGGGCCCGTGGGTCGCAAACGCGGCCGCGAAGGCTCCCGTGAGCCGGCGACGGAACTTGTTCGCGGTTTCGCAGTCTCCCCGGGCCTCGGCTGCGTTGATGATTCGCGCGAGGTGGCGGTTTGTCGCGTTGATGTCCGCCTCCGCTGGAGCGCCACCTTGCGGGGTCGTGGCGGGCACGGGCGCTGACACCACCTCGGGGCAAACGCATGCGCGGTCGTTCTCGAGGATCCCGCGCGGCGTGCTCGGCTCCCCCGAGGCCGCGACCGTGACGAAGATGGGCGAGAGCCGCGCGACGGGGTGGGCGCCACGCATGAGGAGGAAGACGATGATGGCCCCGGCGGCGGCGCTGGCGAGCATCGAGAGTGCACGTTGAACTCGGTCGTTCGGCGGGGCGGTGGAGGGCCGGCTGGGGGCCGCGAAGGTGACCGGCGCGTCCGCCTTGTCCCCCGCGCCGCCCGCCTCCGTGGAGCCGTCGTGCGTGTGGCTCTTGTCGACGAAGGGCAGGACGCTGCGGCTCCTGATCCCGCGCTTCTTGAACTCCTCGGCGAGCGTCGCGACGGCCTTGGTGACCAAGTGGTGCGCGGTGCTCGTCGCCAGGTGGAACTCCGCCGCGATCTCCTTGGTCTTCTTGTTGTGGCCAAACCGAGCCCGTAAGAGCGCGCGGCCGCGCGGATCGCTTGCCTCAAGGGCGGCGAGGATCTCGTCGAGGTGGCGCTGGATCTCGGCCTCGTTGTACTCGTGCTCGGGATTCGACGGGGCGACGTCCTCTTCCGTGAGTTTCGGGGCCTTGCGGCTTTGGATGCCTCGCTTCTTCCAATAATCGGCCGCGACCCTCGCGGCGATCTGCTGAAGGAAGGCGCCCATGGCCAGGACCTCGTGGGTTTCGAGGTACTCGATCGCCAGCCGGTACACCTCCTGCCGAAGGTCCGGCACGTCGGCTGCCGGGATGTGGTGCTTTCGCAGGCAGGCATCGATGGCGTCCTGGTAGTTCGTCAGAAGGGCGAGCGGGTCCTGATCAGGTGCATCCATGCTGTGGTTCCTCGGTCCTTCGGCAAACGCGGTGCGGATTCACGGACGGCAACACAAGGTCCGGGGGCCAGCGAGGACCACCTCGCCCGAGGGCACGCCCCCGGAAGCCTCGCAAACCCCGGAATGGTAGGTCGGGGCCTTCGCTGTCTTGGCTGCGATGCCTTGGCCTTCCGGGTTGATGTCGAGGCATGTCGGCTTGCTGGAAGAGACGGAGATGTTGAACGTTTTGGCCGAGCAAACGGCATCCTCGTATAAGGTGATCCACGCGGAGCAAGAGCTCCCTTCGGGCGCGCCGCACGTGCACGGGGAGCACATGCGCTGGTCCTCGAATGAATCGTAAACGATGAAGCGCTCGGTGTAGTCTACGTCCGGGCATGCGTGGATCCCAAGGCGCTCGACACAGTGGCGATAACCGTTCTGCTCGGCCGGGATGCAGTGCTCGTCCGAATCGCACGCGCCGAACGCGCTCCCTTCACATACCCGAACGAGCGATGACCATGAAGGCTTCGTGGGCGCCGTGGTCGTGTTGCTGGAGGGGTCGATCGCCGCGCACGCTTCGCCCTCGACGCCAAGGGGGCTGATGGTGACCGACTGCACGCAAGGCACGCCAGGACCACAAGAGAGGCCGGCGGGGATGGCTTGTTCGGCGGCGCAGGACCCATCCCACGCGGCCGGGGGATTCGTCGGCGTCGCGATCGTCCCCTCCGGCGGCCAGCACGTGGCCGCGTGCGCGGTGATGTTCGTAGGCAAGGTGCAGGTCCCCGACGACGGGCCGCACGAACACGGGCCGCATTTCTTCGGGGGGATCACGAGCTCGGCGTGCCACGTGAACTGCTCGACGGGCGCGGCGTCCGGGCAATCAGGCGCGGTGCCATCGTTCGGGCCGATCCAGGCAAGGAAAGGGAACGTGAAGCCGGCGGGGCGAAATGGCGCGCAGTCGCCGAGACACTGGAAATCGCAGTCGACCACCCCGTCGGTACTTGGAACGTCGGCGTCCTCGTCGCCGGAATCAGAGGCATCTGCGCCCGCGTCGGGCGTGCCTCCGCCCTCGCCGTCGATAGGGCGGTAGGTGACGCGTCCCTCACTACAACCGTTGAGCCCCGTCACGAGGACTGCCATGACGGCGGAGGCGAGAAAAACCGTCCTGTGCACGCAGTTCGTTTTGCCCATAAATGTTACTCCAATAGGTTTGCCGACACAGTGATACCAGCAGTGATTCGAAAGAGGGGCGATCTCCAATCGGTCACGGCATTGCGAGACTCTGTAGGGTCAAGCGCAACAACGATGCTTCGGAGCTGCATGTTCAGGTCCACGTATCCGTGCAGCCTGAAGCGTTCAGAGAGTCGAATCCGGCCATCGACCCGCCCCCCAAATCCGACCGAGAAGGCATCCGAGGCCGTCACGTCGTAGCCTGAACCAAGGTCGAATTGGAGTTGACTGACGCTGACCACGCCGCACGCGTCGACGTGCTTCAAGGCAAGGCAAGGGAGCACAGAGCCAGTCCAAGCAGCGGTTCGGCCGGGCAAGTCCCTGTCTCCAACGCCAGACGCGGGCGTGATCAAGCCGCGGACCTCGGCGAAGAAGGCAAAGAGCGGCCATCGCACGCCGAGCAAGCCGCTTCCGCCAACAGCGACTCCGGGCAAGCCGTAGAGTGACACAGCCGGGCCGGCGGCGGCTTCTACCTGGAAGGGCGGTTCCTCGCTGTTGGACGTCGAGCTGGTGATGGACGCTGCCGCTTGTGGGACGAGGGCTGCGAGGGACTCGAACGGGCGAAAGGCGAAGGCATGAAGCGCGGGGGATTGAACCTCGATCTCAGGCGGCGCTGCGATGTGCGGGGGCGGTGCCTCGCTTCCCCAGGCGCGGGCACCAAGGCGGGCCTCGACGAGGGTCGCGACATCGTACGCGAGCTCGCGGCAAGTCCCCTGCGGATCCGTTCGGCCGTGCCAGGGCTCGGCTCCCTCCGCGGTGGGGGCCCAAAGCTCCGCCTCGAAGGATCGACCGACCCGGCGGACCTCGATCCGGACGACGGGCGAGACGTCGGTCCTGACAACCAAGTATCCGAACTCGCCCGCGAGAAGCAGCGCGAGCTCCTCGGCGTCGGGGCACCCATCGGCCGGCGTCGGCGGCGCGTACTCTAAGCGGAAGGCGACCTTCGGCTTCGCCGCGAGGGCGGGCGATGCGAGGGTGAGCCCGCAGAGCACGGCGGCGAGGCTGGCGAGGCGACGGGGCATGTCGGGACCACACGAAGCTACGCTCGGTTTGGGCCGCGATGCAAGCGCCGTTTGCCCGGGAGCGCCATCTGCCTGTCATCGAAGGGGTTTTCTGTCGGGTGGACCGTTGACGAGTTCGTCTACGACAACACGAGCGGGCCCACGAGCCATGGCTCCAGGCAGCGGGCCCACTGTGGCAGACGGTTCGCACGGGATCCGAGCGGATCTCTATGACAAAAATTGTCCTATCTGTGCGCTGTTTCCGCGTGCAAAGTGCTCGTCGCGGTAGGTACCTTGCTCGCGGTCCGCCATGCAGCGAGCACGTTCCCCTGATACGAGAACCCCCTCCGAAGGGGGCGAGCCGTCCGACGTGACGGAACGCGCCTTTGGTGGCAAGACGCGGGGGCCGCGCGGCGAGCACGAGGGGGCGGGTTCGTCGGCGGGGGGTGGCCCGACAACCGCTTCGAGGCCTCGAACATGGGATGATCTGCCACGACAAAGACAGGATGCGGTCCTAGGCGCGCTGCTTGCGCTTGTCGAGGCAGACCTCGTGCGGTACCCTCCGCGGTCATGACAATCCGTGCCGCAATCTACGCGCGGCGCTCGACGGACGAGCACCAGGTCGAGAGCCTCGACACCCAACTCGACAACGCGCGGCGCTGCGCCCTGAAACGCGGGTATTTGCTCGACGCGGGGCACGAATTCACGGACACAGCGAGCCGGGCGGAGTTCGCTCCTCACAGGCGGCCGGGCTTCGCGGCGCTGCGTGATGCCGCGCTCGCGGGGCACTTCGACGTGGTCGTCGTTCGCGACGACTCAAGGCTTGGCGGCGACATGCTCCGCGTCGCCACGTTCGCGCAAGAGCTGACGGACGCCGGAGTCAAGATCCTCTTCTACGCGACGGGCGAGGAGATGGTCCTCGACAACGAAATGACGCGGCTCGTCGCGGTCATGCGCGGTTTTGCCTCGGAGAGCGAACGACGGCGTATCGCGAGCCGCACGCGGGAGAGCGTCGAGCGCAAGGCGCGGCGGGGCCTCGTCGCGGGCGGCGCGGTGTACGGCTATCGGAACGTCTCGGCGTTGGATGGCTCCGGGCGAGTGCGTGAGATCGAGCCCGAGCAGGCGGAGGTCGTCCGTGAAATCTTCGCGAGGTACGCGGACGGTGAGGGGCTGCGAAGCGTGGCGAAGGACCTGACGGAGCGCGGGATCACGCCTCCGCGGGTGCGGAAGGATGGGCTCGGGGCCTGGGCGCCCGCGGCAATCCACGCGATGCTCCGGCGTCCGCTCTACGTCGGGCGGATCGAGTGGGGGCACACGCACAAGACCTACAAGGCCGGGACCAAGATCCGGACGAAGACGCATGTTCACGAGGTGGTCGTCGTCGACGCTCCGCACCTTCGGATCGTCCCCGAGGAGCTTTGGGAGGCCGTCCAGAAGCGGATCCAGTCGAACGAACGGCACTCGACCGACGGCGGGAGGCCGGCGAGCTACCTGCTCTCGGGGATCCTGCGCTGCGGCGAGTGCGGCGGGCCGCTTACGGTCGTGAACGGGAAGAAGGGCTACGACCCGATCAAGGTCTACACGTGCTGCCGTCGTCGCGATCGGGGCGGGCAGGTCTGCGCGTCGACCCTGCGGCGCCAGGTCGAGACGGTCGACACGGCCGTGCTCGCGTGGGTCTCCCGGGAGATCATGACGGAGGAGCTCCTCGGCCGGTTGCTCGCGGCGCTGCGGGAGCGGCTTACGGCTCGGGCGAAGTCTCAGGGCGATGAGATCGCGGCTTGGGAGCGGGAAGCGGCCAGGCTGCGCGCCGACGTGGACAAGTTCGCCGAGCTCGCCCTCGAAGCGCCCGCGGAGGCGCGGGGGGTCTTCTTCGCCAAGGTGGGCGAGCGTCAGAAGGAGCTGACGGCGCTCGAAGCGCGGCTCCGGACGGCCAAGACGGTTCCGGTGGCGATGGACCTCGAGGTCCGGCGGCTCGAAGCCGAGGCGCGACGGCGCCTCGAAGAGCTGCGGGAGACGCTTGTGCGCAACCCGGTCGAGGCGCGGCGGTTCATCGAAGAGCTCTTCCCGAACGGTCTGACCGCCACACCGCTCCCGACGCCCGGAGAGCGTCGGATGCGGCTGGTCGGTGTGTCGGCCCCTGGCAGACTGTTCGGTATCGAACTTGGTAACTCAGCGTCCCCAGCGGGATTCGAACCCGCGTAACAGCCTTGAAAGGGCTGGGTCCTGGGCCGGGCTAGACGATGGGGACGGGTACTGCCGGTGAAGCGGGCGCGAACCCTAGCCTTCGCCGAGCCCGAACGCAAGAGCATTTCGCTCCCCCCTTGTTTACTATTTTGTGCCGTGAAGCACAGGTCCCCCATGACCCCCAGCTCTCCCTCGGGCAACTCGTATCCCTCCTCGCATGTCGGCCAGCCGAGCGCATCCCACCTTGCGCACGTCGCCAGCGCAGATGCGGTCACCCTCCTTCGCCGCCCGCCCCCCCTCGCTGCGACGCGCTCTTACTGACGACACGCCACTCCAATCACGGCAAGCTCCCGCAGCAACGCAACCAGCGCATCGGCATCGTCGCGCAGCCAAAACCCGAAGGCGAGGTGCTCGCCTGACGTGATTTCGATGTCGACCTCGGCTCCGAACGGCAAGAATTCGAGTTCGATCTTCGTGAGATCGATATTCGCGATCCTGAGTGCTCCCTCGGACACGAGCTGCATCAATCGTCGTGTCGCGGCGACGCGCGCTCGAACCCATAGATAGCCCAACCCGAGAACGGCCACGCACCCACAACACCAGATGAACGCCATGAGAAACCATCGGAGCGCGGGCGTGTAGGTGAGCATCACGTACATCGAGATGAAAGCGACGATGCCAGCGACGATGCCATAAAGCGACCAGACGCGGCTCCGCGCACGTGCCATCAACGAGTCGAGTTCTGTCGTCCCAGACACGGTAGAACCGTACCGGAGGCATGTGAGCCTGCGCAAGAGCGCCCGCAGGGGGTTGTCGCCGCGCCCTTCTTTCAAAGCCTCCTCCACACCTGCGTCCATCCTCCGACGGGCGCGAGCGTCGCGTGAGACGGGCTCCTGCCAGGACCCCGTGCCCGTGCGGGCTGACCTCGTCCTTCGCTGCGGGCGTCGTCGTTCGTCGGCTGGTCGAGATCGAAGGAGCGACGGCACGGCCTCGCGCCTCCGGAGACACGCTCCCGTGGCCCCGCGGCGTCGGCGTCGTGCCCCACCCCCCTCGGGACCGTGTTCCAGAAAGCTCGCCTCGAAGCCCGAAGGGCACGATCTCGAGTCTCCAGAGACACGGCCTCGTCCCTTCGGCGCGCTCCCTCGTGTCCCCGTTCACCTGTCCTCGCCTGCGCCCCCCCACGCTCCCGTGTCCGACCTAGCTCGACGTCGTTGGGGATCGTGACAGGGACCAGGCGTCCGCGAGAGGGGCTCGTCGGGGGTATGGGACGGGCCACGCTTTCGTATCCATGGCGCTCGTGCCGGTCGTGACGCTCGTGCGTGACGAACACCTTGCGTGCTCTTCGGGGACCTTCGCGCGTCGCCGTCGAGGAGCGCACGCTCACCCAGCACGGGGAGATGCTGAGGTTCGTCACGAAAAGCTGACTTGTATGGCGGGATTTTGTAGGATTCGCCACGCTGCCATGACCACGAAAAAGAACAACGACGTACCTGATCAGACGAGCACGGAGCCGATGCCTCCGGGCGCGCCTGCTGCGCCTCCTTTATCGGTGGGTGTCAAACTCGTCTTCTTCACCCGCGACGGGCTCGAACGCGCGCAGCTCGAACCGGGAAAGCCCCTGGTGGTGGGCCGAGGCCAGGAGGCGGACTTGCGCATCTACGAGGCCCAGCTCTCGTACACGCACGCGAGGTTCACGCTCCACGAGGATGGCGTGCTGGTCGAGGACCTCGGGTCCAGAAACGGCGTCTGGCGTGCGGGGCAGCGGGTCCCGAGCGCGAAGCTCGTGCCGGGCGACGAGATTTACCTGGCCACGGTCATCGTGCGGGTCTTCGCCCTCGGCATGACCGCCGAGCCGAACCTGGTCGAAGAGCCGACCTTCCGACGCCAGCTCGAGGAGGAGCTGAGGCGAATCCGGTTCTCGGGCCGGTCCCTTGGGGTCCTCGCGGTGAGCCCGGGAGAGAAGGAGGCGGCCGAGGGGCCAAGGGGGACGTGGGTAACGCGTCTCGAACAGCATCTTCGGGACAGGATTCATCGAAAGTATCTTTACGTGCCGAACATCGCGCTGATCCTGCTCCCGGAGATCGACGCGGCCGAGGCGCAGAGGGTTGCGCGAAGCATCGCCGCCGGGGCCCCGCCGGCCATCGGTCCCCGCTGCGTGGGAATGGCACTTCATCCAGGCGACGCGAGCAAGGCCGACAAGCTCATCGAGGTGGCGCGCCACAACCTGAGTCGGGCGCGCCCAGGGGAGCCCGCGCTGGGTACGCGGGAAGGGAGCGACGGCGGCGAAGGCCCGATCTTCGGCGAGGAGATGCAGGAGCCGCTGAACCTGCTGCGACGCGTGGTCGAGGCACGCGCCTCGGTGCTCCTCCTCGGCGAGACCGGTACGGGCAAGGAGGTGCTGGCCAAACGCCTTCATGACAGCGGGTCGCGGTCAAAGAAGCCGTTCGTCCCCATCAATTGCGGCGCGATTCAGGAATCGCTCATCTCGAGTGAGCTGTTTGGCCACGAGAAGGGCGCCTTCACCGGCGCTGACAAGGATCGGCTGGGCGCCTTCAGGGAGGCCGATGGCGGTACGCTGTTCCTTGACGAGATCGGGGAATTGTCGTCGGAAGCGCAGAAGACGCTGCTCCGGGTGCTCCAGGACCAGGCCGTCACCCCCGTGGGATCCTCACGCTCGCACAAGGTCGACGTGCGGATCGTCGCGGCGACGCACAGGGACCTGGCAGAAATGGTCGACGAAGGCAGCTTCCGTGAGGACCTCTATTACCGGCTGACCGTCATCGTCGTCAAGGTCCCGCCGCTGCGCGAGCGGGCAGACGAGATCGAACCGCTCGCGGAGCTTTTTCGGAGAAATGCCAACCGGGAGAATGGCCGGAACGTGCAGGGCTTCTCGGCCGAGGCCATGGCCCAGCTCCGCGGCCACCGCTGGCCGGGCAACGTGCGCGAGCTGGAGAACGTCGCGGTAAGAGCGGTCATCCTGGCCGAGGGAGACCTGATCCAGCCCGAGGACTTGCCGAAGGCCGTACGCCTGGTGCAGCCCGAGCCGGCGACGCCATCGGTCGGCGGGTTGAAGGCAGAGACGAAGCAACAGAAGCGACAGCTCGAGACGCAGCGGATCCTGGTGGCGTTACACGAGACGAACTGGAATCGGCGCATGGCGGCAAAGAAGCTGGGTCTCTCTTACGAGACGCTGCAGCGCCGGATGAAGGAGTACGGCATCAAGCCCCCCAAGCCGGAGGAGAGTTGATCAGATCTGACAGACCCGTTGGTCAAACCTGATCAACGCGACCAACCACCCCCGCGTTTTTCCGGGAAATCCGCAGCGGGGGAGGCGGCACGCGCGGTGCATATCGCCCTGGGCATGAGCGCGAGCGACGTATCGACGACCCTGCCGCTGGAGCTTGGGGACACGACAGGGCCTGACTCCACGCGCACCTGGCCTCCTACCATGAGCGAACCGTCTTTGAAAGCGCCCCCTCCCCCTCCCCCTCCCTTCTTTGGCCCCTATCAGACGACCGGCACGACGCTCGGCGAGGGCGGTATGGGCGTGGTGTACGAGGCCGCGCACGTCCATACCGGCGAGCTCGTGGCCATCAAGACGTTGCACGGGCAGGCGGCGTCCTCCCAAGACCTCGACGCCATCCGCCACGAGATTCGCGCGCTGCGGCGGCTGCGCCACCCGGGGATCGTGCCCGTCGTCGACCACGGGGACCAGGACGGGGTGCCGTGGATGGCCATGCAGCGCCTCCGCGGGCGCACCCTGCACGACCACCTTCACGCGCTTTCGACAAATAGAGCCGCCTCGCCCGCGTTGGCCCACCTGCTCACCCTGGTCCGCCGCCTCTGTGCGCCGCTCGCTTACCTGCATGGCGAGGGCCTGGTGCATCGTGACCTGAAGCCCGGGAACGTCTTCCTCCAAGACGACGATCGCCCGGTGCTCGTCGACCTCGGGATTGCCACGCGTTTCGGCGGCGCCGCCGGCCGGGAGGAGCTCGATATCGGGACGTGGGCGGGCACCTTCGCGTACATGTCGCCCGAGCAGCTCCGGGGCGAGCTCGTCGACGCGCGCGCAGATCTGTATGCGCTCGGCTGCATCCTGCACGAATGCGTGACGGGCAAACCTCCTTTCGTAGGGCCTACGAGCGTCGTCTGCGCTCAGCACCTCTGCCTCCCGCCGAGCCCGCCCTCGCACCAAAATCCGGACCTTCCCCAGGAGCTCGACACGCTCATCCTCCGGCTGCTCGAAAAGGCCCCCGAGGACCGGCTGGGCTACGCCGTCGATGTCGGCGCGGCGCTGGTCGCCCTGGGCGCCAAGGCAGAGCCCGAGCCGCCGTCGCAGCCCTACCTGTATCGGCCGCCGTTTGAAGGCCACAAAGAGGCCAAGGCCGCGCTGGAGAAGGCGGTGTACGGCGTGGCGCACGAGAGGCGCGGCGGTTTTTGGCTCGTTCGTGGCGAGAGCGGCATGGGAAAGACCCGGCTGGTCATGGAGCTCGGTCCCATGGTCAACCGGTTGCGCAATGACCCCGCCCTCACGATGAACGTGCTCACGGCCACGTGCCCCTCCCCCGGCGCGGGCGCAGCCCCGCTCTCGCCCCTCCGTCCCTGGCTGCGCGCCGCGGCCGATCTCGTGAGGCACTCCCGGGAGGGAACGGATCACGTCTTTGGACCCCGCGGCCGTATCCTTTCGCGTTATGAGCCCACGCTGCTCCAGTTGCCGGGCCAGGACGAACAGCCGGAGCCCCCTCCCCTGGCGCCGGAGAAGGCACGCGCGCGGGTGGTCCGCTCGATGCTCGAGGTGCTCCGGGCGCTTGCGGCGCAAGGGCCGGTTCTCTTCGTGCTCGACGATGTGCAATGGGCCGATGACCTGACGCTCGACGTGCTCAAAGCTTTCGCAAACGCCGATCTCGCCCAGTACGGGACCCTTCTCGTGGCCACCTACCGCAGCGAGGAAGAGAGCCCCGTCATCTGCGAACTGGCAAAACACAGGCACGTCTCGACCCTCGCGTTGGAGCGGCTGGATGCCGGGAGCGTGGTCAAGATCGTGGCCGGGATGCTCGCGCAGCGCGAGCCGCCCCGCGCCGTGCTCGACGCGCTCGTGCACCAGGCGAACGGCAATCCGTTTTTCGTTTCGCAGTATCTCCACGCCGCCCTGGAGAGGGGCATTTTGCGGCGGGATCTCGACGGCCGATTTTGCTTCGACGCCCATCGCGCCGGCGCGGCCATCGCCTCGCTGCCGCTGCCGGAGACGGTGGAGGAGCTGATCACGGCCCGCCTCGACAGGCTGAACGCTGAGGGGCAGGCGCTCGCGCAATGGGCGGCGGTGCTGGGGGAGGATCTTGACGAGGCGCTCCTCGTCGAAGGCGCCAAGGACAAGGCCGCGGCCATCGAGGCGTTCGATATGCTGCTGGCGCGGAGGATCCTGGAGGTGACCCAGGCCGGCCGGCTGCGCTTCGCCCACGACAAGCTCCGCGAGATCGCTTATGCGCGGATCGATTTGCAGGCGCGGGCCGCGTGGCACCTGCGCGCGGGGGAGGCGCTCGCGGCGCGTTTCGGGCGAGCAAAGGAGAAGGCGGCGACGCTCGGGCACCACTTCGATCGCGCGGGGATGTACGAGAAGGCCACCAAGTACTTTGCCAGGGCCGCGGTGTGCGCCCCGGATGTCAACAGCGCCCTTCCCCTCTACGAGGCGGCTCTTGCCACGCTGCGGGAGACGGCGAGCACGGAGGCCAGGCGGGCCGAAATGGCCCGTCTCCACGAGCGGCGTGGGGATGCGCTGACGCTCCTTGCGAAGTACGAGGACGCGCGGGCGGCGTACACCGCCGCGCTGGAGGCGAACCCGGAAGCGCGGCCTGTCGACCGAGCTCGGCGGCTGCGCAAGCGCGGCACGGCCTGGCAATTGAAGGTAGCCTTGCCCGAGGGGCTCGCGCAGTACGACGATGCGGAGGCAGCGCTCGGGGAGGGGCCGCGGTCGAAGGCGTGGTGGAACGAATGGCTGAGGATCCAACTGGAGCGAATTTCGATCCATTACCAACTGGCCAACGTGCAGGAGACCGCCCGGCTTCGCGCTGCGATCGAGCCGGTGATGGAAGCATGGGGGACGGTCAAGGTGCGCGTGCATTACTTCGCAGCGCTGACGCAGCACAACCTTCGGCTGGAGCGGTATGCGTACTCCGCCGAGACGTCGCATTACGCCCGAAAAGGCGTGGCCGCCGCGCGAAGATTTGGCGATGCAAACGAGCTGCTCGGGGCGCGGTTCAACCTCGCCCTCATCCACTGGATGGGCGGCAGGCATGCGAAGGCCGAGCGCGAGCTGATCGATACACTCTCCGAGGCCAAAAACAATCACCTTCGTGACCTCCAGACGCGTTGCTCGATCTACCTCGCGACGGTAATGAGGGCCCAGGGCCGGGTCGAGCAGACGGAGAAGCGCGCGCAGGAGAGCCTCCTCTTCTCCCAAGAAGAGAACGCGCAGGCGTACGTCGGGGTCGCGCAGGGAAACCTGGCATGGGCACGTTTCCCTTCCAGTGGGTGGCCAGAATGCCGCTGTGCGCCGTGCTGTTCGAGCGGGGCGATCTGGCAGGGGCCATCGAGCAGGTCAACGCATTCAGCACCCCGGCGGCGACCAGAAACAGCTCTCGTTTTTCCACAACCTGGTGGTGTACGTGGGCGAGGGCCGCGTGCAGTACCTGACGGACACCCTCCCCGGCTCCTCGGGCTCGCCCGTCTTCGACAAGGAGTGGCGGCTGGTCGCCGTGCACCATAGCGGCGGCTGGATCCCCGAGCCGGGCTCGAAGGACCGGTTCTTCCGCAATGAAGGGATCCTCGTCGACCGGGTCGTCGAGCTACTTCGGCGGGCCTGCTGAGGCAACGCCGCGGCGCGGACTCCGGTCGCTCACACACCACACCTCGGCGTACCGCGTGATCGGCCCGACGACGAGGGGAGCTCCGTTTCCGATCATGACGATGTCCACGCAGGTACGCCTGCACGATCAGAAATGCGCGAAGAGCCGGCGCAGGAGTCCTTCCTGCTGGTGGAATGGGCTCTGCGCTCACTCGTCGATCCGGACTCGGATCACGATGCCGCCGAGGATGTCGCCGACCCGGAAATCCTTCCGCGGGCTGTCCGGGTGATCGTTGTGACACTTGACGCAAGCCTCGACGACACCCTTGTCGGGATAATACGCAGAGAAATACGTCCTGCCGCCGATCGTCTCCTCGGTGTAATGGCTTTTCCCCGTCTCGGCGACCCTCCGGAGGCCGACCTTTTCGCTCTCCGTGCGCGGGCCGTTCTGCTTGTTGAGCGGCCAGGGTGAGAGGAGCGCATAGCTGAAGAGCGCGTCCTTGTTCTGGTTGATCGTTTCGGCGCTCATGCGGAGCATCTGCGCGGGCAAGGGCAGCGCCTTCTCCTCGCGGAAATGTTCCTTGGCCTCCATGATCTGCTCTTGATACTGAAGCCGGTCGACGACCGCAGTCGCGTATGCCTCGCGATTGGCGGAGATCACCGCGAAGAGCGTGTCGGTCATCTCCTGCGGCGAGAGCTTGCCGTCGCCACGCCCGCCGCCGCACCCCGAAGAGGCGAACACGGACAGACCCAGCCCAAGGCAGATGCTCTTTGGGATCCGCTTCACGACGCGCCTACCCTCCGATCCCTCCGCAGAGACGAGGCGCGGCGCTCCTCCCGCCGCCTGCGATCAAAGGAGAGCGCGTGCCGGCAGAGCAGCGCATTGACGAGCGCGAGGATGAACGAAGCGACGAACGCGGCCTGGGGCGTCACGAGGTCGTTGCTGTAAAGGGCCTCGAGCGAGGCCGCGACGAGCCATAACTGGATGGCGGAGAGGATGCCGATCATCGCGTTGATGCCCGAGAAAAGCGTCGAGCCCTGGCCGGAGAGCACTAGCTGTCCCTCCCGACGGCAAAGACATCGTCGCCGCGCTGCTCGACCCATACCCGAGGCAGGCGCCGCAAAGGCGGGCCTGCGACGGGACGGCCGTCGTTCACGTCGAAGCGCCCTCGGTGGCAAGGGCAAAGAAGCTCGTCCTGTTGCGGCTGGTGCACGACGGCGCAGGAGAGGTGCGTGCAGACCTGCGAATACGCGCGCAACGAGCCACTCCGCGTGCGCACGAGGATACAAGGGTCCTCGTCCGTCGGATAGCGGAAGAGCATGGAGCCGCCCGTCGGGAGATCGGAGGCCTTGCCGATCCGCGACTCCTCGCCCATCTGCGCCGGCTTTCGCACCCAGCGGGCGACGGCGGCGATGGCACCGTTGACGAGGACGAGCAGCGCCGAGCCGATGGTCAGCGATTTTGCAAACTCGCGTCGCGCGACATATCGATCGTCCTGCGTGCCGATGGGAAAATCCTCACGCCAGCGCTCTCGCCTGCCTTCGCTCGTGTCGTCGTGTTCCGCCATCAGCCGTCCTCCGAGAGCAGCGCCGCCACATCGTCAGGCTCGGCCACCTTCGGCCGGCCGCCGAGCTCGATGAGATCCACGTGCACGCGGTCTCGCCCGCGCGGCACGACGACGGAGACCTTGGTCCGGACCTCCTCGCCCTCGCCGAAGACCCATTGGTTCAAGGCGACGCCGCGCCGCGTCCGCTCGAATTCGTCGTTCGTCATGAACGACAGCGCCTGCGAGGGACAAACCGTCGCGCACATCGGCTTCTTGCCGATGCTGGTGCGGTCGTAGCAGAGATCGCATTTCATCATCTGATCGATCTCGGCGAAATACTTCGGCACGCCGAAAGGACAGGCGAGTACGCAATTCGAGCAGCCGATGCAACGAGGCGCGAGTGCGCTTTGCACGACGCCGTCCGGGGTCTGCTTGATGGCGTCGGCGGGGCAGACGCGCGCGCAGATCGGGTCCTCGCAGTGCATGCACACCTGCGGCGCCGTCTGAACGCTGTCGCGGCGGCGGATGGTCTCGAGGTGGATCATCGCCTGCCCCTTGTGTGTATCGCACTCCTCGCAGGCCTGCACGCAAGCCTGGCAGCCAATGCAACGTGCGTAATCGATGAAGAGCACCCGCTCGCTCAACGCGCCCCCTCTCGGGATGTGGGGCGCAGGCCCCGAGCGTCCGTCTGGTCCGCAGCGCGACGCACGCGGACCGCGCAGATCTTGTATTCCGGGATCTTCGAGACGGGATCGAGCGCAGGGATCGTGCACCTGTTCGCCGCGCGCTCGTCCGGCCAGTGATAAGGAACGAACACCGTATCGGGTCGGATGGTGTTCACGATCATGGCGCGCACGACGAGCGAGCCGCGCCGGCTCTCGACCTCGACTGGCTCGCCGTCCGAGACGCCGAGCTTCTGCGCGAGCCGCGGGTGCATCTCGCAATACGGGTCGGGGGTCTGCCGGACGAGGCCGCCGATCCGCCGCGTCTGGTTGCCGGAAAGGTAATGGGCGACGACCCGGCCCGTCGTGAGCACGATCGGGTACTCCTCGTCCGGCTCCTCGGCCGCGGGCCTCCATTCGACGGGCTGGAAATGCGCCTTCTTGTCCGCGTGCCCGAAGATGCCGCCCTCGTAGAGCCTCGGTGTGCCGGGGTGGTCCTCCGACGGGCACGGCCAGAACACGCCGTGGTTCTTCTCGATTTTTTCGTACGTGATGCCAGCGTAATCGGCAATGCCGCCCTTCGAAGCGACGCGGAGCTCCTCGAAGATCTCCTGCGGCGAACCATATCGGAACTTCTCGCCTTGCCCGAGGCGCTCGGCCAGGCCGCAGAGGATCCGCCAGTCCTGCCGCGCCTCGCCCGGCGGATCAACGACCTTCTTGTGCAGGATGACGCGCCCCTCGACGTTCGTCGTCGTGCCCGTGTCCTCCTCCATGAGCGAGCCCGGCAAGAGGATGTCGGCGTGGCGCGTGGTCTCGGACATGAAGAAATCGACCGCGCCGAAGAACTCGAGCTTTTCCAATGCTTCGCGGATGAACCCCTGGTTCGGCAGGGAGACCATGGGGTTGAAGCAGAGCGAGAAGAGGCCCTTGATCTTGCCGGCGTGGATGGCCTCGAAGATCTCCATCGCGGAGATGCCCTTGCCCGGCAAGGTCTTTTCGTCGATGCCCCATACGGATGCGATGTGCTTGCGGTGCTCGGGGTTCTCGATGTCGCGCGCACCCGGGAGCTGATCACATTTCTGCCCTTGCTCCCGCCCGCCCTGGCCATTGCCTTGGCCCGTGATCATCGCGTACCCCGAGCCCTCCTTGCCGATCCTGCCCGTGGCCACGCAGAGGTGGATCGCCGCGATGCAATTGTCGACGCCCTTGGAGTGGTGCTCGATGCCGCGCGCGTGGAGCAAAAAACTCGACTTCGCCGGTCCCCAGAGCTCCGCCGCGCGGATGATGAGCTTGGGAGGGATCCCCGCGATCTTCCCGGCGTACTCGGGCGTGTACTTCGCGAGGACCCGTTCGAGCTCGGAAAACCCGGTCGTGTGCTCGGCGATGAACGATCGGTCGATCCACCCGCGCTCGAGCATCACGTGGAGCATCCCGTTGAAGACGCCGATGTCGCCGCCCGACCGGACGGGGATGTAAAGATCGGCCGTGCGCGCGATGGGCGTCATCCGCGGGTCGAGCACGATGATCTTCGCGCCGTTCTCCCGCGCCCGCCAGAGGTAATCCGTCGTGATGGGCGCGCACTCGGCGACGTTCGCCCCGGCGATGAGGATGACCTCGGCCTTGGGAATGTCGCTCCAGGGGTTCGCCGCGCGATCGATGCCGAGGACCTTTTTCGACGCCGCCGCCGCGGAGACCATGCAGAGCCGGCCGTTGTAATCGACATTTGCCGTGCCCAGCACCACACGCGCGAACTTGCCGACGAGGTACGCCTTTTCGTTCGTCAGCGACGCGCCTCCGAGCACGGCAACCGAATCCGGGCCATGCGCCTCTTGCACGCGCCGGAGGGCCTGGGCGACGCGGTCGAACGCCTCGCTCCACCCGATCGGCGAGAAGCCCCGGCCCTCCGCGCGCACGAGGGGTGTCTTCAGCCGATCCGGGTGCTCGTCCTGCATGTATCGCTTGACGCCCTTGGGGCAGAGTTTTCCTTGATTGAATGGAAACTCTTCCCAGGGCTCGAAGCCGACGATCTTCTCGTCCTTGACCTTGAGCTTGATCCCGCATTGCTGCCCGCAGAAGCAGCAGTGTGTCTCGACGACACGATCCGGCTCGCCCACCGCGGAGAAACCGCCGGGCGGCAGGCTGTACGGGTGCGGGCCGAACTCGTCGATGAGCCGCTCGCTTGCGATCGGCAGCTTCGCCATCAAGCCTCCTCGCGGGCGTTCGGGCGCCGCGCGTCTCGCCAGAGCCCGTCCTGGAGCAAGGCGAGGTTTTTCCTGCGACACGGCGGACAGACATCCTGGTAATGCTTGCCCGCGCGGAGCGCGTACCGAATCCCCACCTCCGCCTGCACTCGCTTCAGATCCGCGATCTGCATCGCGGAGGCGAACGGCTCCCCGCAACGCACGCACGTGGCCTGCTCCCCCGCCGCCGCGACCTCGCGATACACGTGAATGCCGAGCTGCGTCGGCCGCTGCACGAGATGAAACAGCTTGCCGAAGGGCACGTACAGGAGCAGAAGCACGACGGTCACGGCGTGCACCTGCGAGAGCGAATCGTACTTGTAGCCGTTCATGAACTGCGTCGAAACGGTGAGGAGCAGCCCCGTCGCGGAGACCGCGAAGAGCAGGACGAGCGGCACGAGATCCGCCGCGCCGTCCTGGATGGCGAGCACACCACGGTCGCGCCCGCGCCGATAGAGCGCGAGCATGACTCCGACGATCACGAGCCCTGCCGAGCCGACGAGCGCGTTGAACAAGAGCGACGCGAGAGGGCTGTCGAGGCTCGTCCGGAAGACGCGCACGCCGAAGACGAACGCCTCGTACACATCCTGGGAGTTCCGTGCCGTCTCGAACCGAATCCAGCCAAAAGAGAGCGGGAACGTGATCGCGAACGAGAGGAGGCACCCCCACATGAGGCAAAGGTGCGAGGCCCAGCGGAGCGGGGAACGGCGGTAGACGAAGCGCTGCGAGCCGGCCGTCCGGAAAGCGCCCCGAAGGAGGGCGGTCCACCGAGAAAGGATCTTCCCCGGCGTGAAGAGGAGCGAGAGGGTCTGTCGGAAGTAGCGGTACGTCGGAGGACGCCCGAGCCACATGGCGTATCGGTACCCGAGCGCGCAAGCGGCAAACGCGGCCGCGGCCGCGTAGGGCACGAGCGCGGTGTCGAAGTCCTTGAACCTGCGGCTGCCGACGTAGATGCCCAGCACGACGAGCGTCGCAGCAGAGAACCCAACGAACGCCGCTCGGCGCCCCTCGCGCGATGCAGGCAGATCTGAGCTCACGGTCGCATCCTAGTCGAACGGGGCAGACCAAGGGAAGATGGAAGATGATGCGGGTACTGCGGCACACGTCTCGGGGGTCGGCCGGAATGCGGATGCGCGCTGCTCGTGCGGGCCCGAGACGGAGTGCGGGGACGCACGGGGGACGTGAAGCCGAGGCGTTGTTCGAGGAGGCGCGTGGGGAGGTTCGTCGGGTAGACCGGCGGAGGCAACCCCTTCCCCGGCCTACCCGACGCGTGCTCGGATACCACGCTCGTTTCCTGCTCCGCGTGAAGAGGTATCACCCGCCCCCGGGCGCGACCGCCGGCTGCACCCTGGCGACGAACTCGGCCACGGCGAACCAGTTCCGGTTGTCGACCCCCTTCGAGCTGCATTCGTACCGGACCGTCCGCCACGCGCCCGACGTGATGTCCTCCCGGAGCTCTGCACCCGCGAGGCCATTGCGTCGTCCCATCCACGGGTGCGTGAGCGTCCCTGCCTGGTATTGCCGCACGATCTCTTCGCCTGTCCACCTGGCTTCCGCATTCGCGCCGAACACCATTTCGCGTTTGGCCAGGAGGGCTGGGTAGCGTGCCAGCGCCACCCGCAGCACCTCGACGAAATACGGCGCGCCCACGTCCGCGTAGACATCGAGCAATGTTTCCCACGTGATCGTTCGGACCGACAATCTCGTACATCTTCGCCTCGATGGCGAGCAGCACGCGGCGCGGGCCGTTCACGTAGACGAGGACGTCGGGAGTGTCGCGGGGGGCCAACCGGGTTGAGTGCGTCTGCCTGCGGACGTCTTACTCCTGCGCGGCGCTCAGTGCAGCTCTGGACCCTCTCCCATGAAGTGAAGTCCGTTCGTGTACTTTGGCGCTTGACATGCAAGGAATCTGACAGGGGGCACGAATCGGTGTAGAGGCTTGTGTTCCGGCGTGGGGCTGGTGTGTGAGGGGTAGGCGTGACCGAGAAGATGCAGGACGAAGGGCAGAGCGAGGGAACGGGACAGACGAGCACGGAGCCGATGGCGCTGGGCGGATCAGGAGACCCTCCCCCGATGCGGGCGGGCGTCACCCTGATGATCTTCTCCCTCGACAAGTTCTACCCGGCGCCTCTCACGCCTGGCAGGGCGCTGATTGTGGGCCGAGGTCCGCAGGCGGATGTGCGTATTCAGGATCCGAAGCTCTCCCACGAGCATGCGCGCTTCACGCTCCTCGACGAGGGGGTCCTCGTCGAGGACCTTGGTTCCAAGAACGGGACGTGGCGCGCGGGGCAGTGGGTCCAGAGTACGACGCTTCCCCTCGGCGGCGACGTCATGCTGGGGATGGTTCACGTGCTGGTGCTCGCCCTCGGCATGGCGCAGGATCCGGGCCTGGTTGGCGAGCCGGCTTTCCGCGGCCATCTCGCCGAGGAGCTCGAGCGAGCTCGATTCTCGCGCCGATTCTTTGCCGTCCTCGCGGTGCGCGCGGGCGAAAAGGAAGCCGCGGACGCGCCGACGGGTGCGTGGGTGACGCGCCTCCGGGAGCACCTCCTCCCCATCGATCGGTTGTGTCTCTATACGCCCACGATCGCACTGATCATGCTTCCGGAGAGGAACATGGAGGAAGCCAGGGAGGTAGCAACCAAGCTCGCCCAGAAGATGCCTGCGCCGTACAGCGCGCGCTGCGTGGGTGGAGGTTATTTCCCGGTCGCCGGCAGCGTCGAAAAGATCATCGGCATGGCCCTCGGGAACTTGAATCATGCACGCCCCGGTGAGCCGGCGATGGATGTGCAGGAGGAGAGCAACGTCGATGACGCCCCCATCTTCGGCAAGCAAATGAAGCAAGCGCTTCACATCGTCAAACTGGCCGCTCCGACGAGCGTCCCCATGATGCTGCTTGGCGAGACCGGCACGGGCAAGGACGTCCTTGCCAATCACATTCACAAAAGCAGTGGGAGGGCGAGGAACAAATTTCACGCGTTCAATTGTGCTGCTATTCCGGAGAACCTCGTCGAAGCCTTCCTCTTCGGGCACGAGAAGGGCGCCTTCACCAGCGCCGACAGGCGGCAGATTGGTGCATTCGAGGACGCCGACGGAGGGACTCTGTTCCTCGACGAGATTGGGGACCTGTCGCTTCAGGCGCAGGCCAAGCTCTTGCGCGTGTTACAGGACGGCCTCGTCACCCGCGTCGGCTCGACGACCCCCACGAAGGTCGACGTGCGCGTCATTGTCGCCACCAACTGCGACATCGAGACAATGATCGCCGAGAGGCGCTTTCGGGAGGATCTGTACCATCGACTGAACACGATCGTGGTCAAGATCCCTCCCTTGCGCGAGCGTCGGGACGAGATTCCGCGGCTCGCCGAGCGTTTCTTCCGGGAGGTGAGCCGGGAGCCTGGTCGGCGTGCGCAAGGAATCTCGGACGAGGCCATGGCCCTGCTCCACGCGGATCCTTGGTCTGGAAACATCCGTGAGTTGAAGAACGTCATCCAGAGGGCGGTCATCTTGGCGGAGGGGGATCTGATCCAGCCAGAAGATCTGATGCGCGAGGGGCAACCGGAGAAGCAGGGCGCGAAAGGCGGCCGCTTCAAGGAGGACCTGACGCGGACCGAGAAGCAGCAGATCGAAGACGCACTCCAGGAGGCCGAGGGGGTGCAGGCGAGGGCGGCGGAAATCCTCGGGATCCCTGCCCGCACGTTGAGCAACAAGATCAAGAAGCTCGGCATCGAGGCTCCCCAGAAGCCGGTCCGAAGGCCGCCGCGGAAGTAGCCCCAGCCAAGTTTGGCCGATGGCCGGCCAAACTTGGCCGGCTGTCCCGGTCACCCCCCGCATTTCCCCGTAAAACCGGGTTGTCGAGGCACGGCATGGCTCATGCTTATCGCCTCCGGCATGAACGCGAGTGATCTCTCCGCGACGATGCCCCTGCCTTCTGGTTCGTCGTCGGAGGTTGGGGGTTCTACGCAGTACGCGACCACGGTACCATCGTGCCTTGCCATGGTCGATGACAGAAAGACGGAACCGGTCCCTCCCCTCTTCTTCGGGCCTTACCAGACGATCGACGCCCAAGCCTTCGGCGAGGGCGGCATGGGCGTGGTCTACAAGGCCATGCATGTCGACAGCCGCGAGGTCGTGGCCATCAAGACGATCAAGGCGGCGGACCCCACCTACGTCGCCTCCATCCGCCGCGAGATCCGCATGCTCCGGCGCGTCCAGCACCCGGGCCTCATTCCCATCCTCGCAGACGATGTGACGGACGACGGCGTCCCCTGGATCGCCATGCCCTTCGTTCAGGGCCCCACGTTGCATGATCACCTGCGCCTGCTGCCGACGCGGTCCCCGCGCGCGCTCCGCCCGACGCTGACCTTGATCCGCCGCCTCTGCGTGTCCCTCGCGTTCCTTCACGGCGAGGGCCTCGTACACCGCGACCTCAAGCCCCAGAACGTCCTCCTGCAGGGCGACCGTCCCGTGCTGATCGACCTCGGGATCGCGGGACACTTCGCCGGCGCCCCCGCGCGCGAGGAGCTCGATGTCCCGCCGTGGGCCGGCTCTCCGCTCTACATGGCGCCGGAGCAGTTCAGCGGCAACCTCGTCGACGCGCGCGCGGACCTCTACGCGCTCGGATGTATTCTGTACGAGTGCGCGACGGGTGTGCCCCCCTTCGTCGGCGCCTCCAACAAGGCGACTGCCGAAAAGCACGTCCACGAGTTGCTCATCCCGCCTTCGCGCCGGGCCCCGGGCGTGTCTCCGGCGCTCGAGAAGCTCATCCTCCGGCTGCTCGAAAAGGACCCAGCCAAACGCATGGGGTATGCCGCGGATGTCGCCGCAGAGCTCATCGCCCTGGGCGCCGAGGCCGACGAAGATGGCCCGCGCGCTCGGCCCTACCTCTACCGCCCGCCGTTTCAGGGACGCAAGGACCTGATGGCCCTTTGTGGATGCGCCGTGGAGTCCCTTCAGAACAAACACCGCGGCGGCCTCATGCTCATACATGGCGAGAGTGGCCTCGGCAAGACGCGGCTCATGATGGAGCTCGTCAGAGCCGCACAGCCGCGCATGAACGTGCTCACGGCGCAATGCCAGGCCGTCAGCGCGGGCAAGGACGGCGCGACCGTCGGGATGCGGCCGCTCGCCCCGCTCCTGCCGCTCCTGCGCGCCGCGGCCGACCGCGTGCGGAACTCGCAGGCCGACGCCGAGCATGTCTTTGGCCCGCGCGGCCGGATCCTCGCGCCCTATGAGCCCTCCCTCCTCGACCTGCCCGGACAGGCCGAGCAAAAGGATCCGCCGCCCCTGCCGCCGCGACAGGCCCAGGCGCGCGTGATCGCCGCGATGCTCGGGGTCCTCGTCGCGCTCGGCGAGCGCGAGCCGCTCCTCGTCGTGCTCGACGACCTGCAATGGGCCGACGAGCTGACGCTGCGCGTGCTCGATGCCTTCGCGAAGGCAGAGCCTTTGACCTGCGGCGTCCTGCTCATCGGTACGTACCGCAGCGAGGCCGCGCGCGTCGAGGTCGACGCTCTGCTGAAAATGCCCGGCGTCGACGCAATGCCGCTCGACCGGCTGAAGCCGTGGGAGATCGCCGACATCGCCGTCGGCATGCTGGCGACGCGCGAGCCGCCCCGCGCCGTCCTCGAGGCCCTCACGAAGCACGCGAACGGAAACCCCTTCTTCGTCGCACAGTACCTGCACGCGGCCCTCGAGAGGGGAATCCTTCGGCGGGATGCCGCAGGGAACTTTGGCTTCGATGCGCTCGGCGCGGCGAAGGAGATGGCGTCCTTGCCGCTGCCGCATACGGTGGAGGAGCTGATCACGGGGCGGCTCGATCGGCTGGACGCAGAGGGGCAGGCGTTCACGGCGTGGGCCGCGGTGCTGGGGGAGACGTTCGACGAGGAGCTTTTCCGCGCGGGCGTGCAGGACGGCGACGTGGCCACGGAGGTCCTCGATGCGCTGACGCTCCGGGGGATCCTCGAACCCAAACGGGATGGGTCGTGGGGGTTCGCCCACGGCAAGCTCGCGGAGATCGCCTATCTGCGGATCGAGCCTAGCAAGCGCACTCTGCTCCACCGCCAGGCCGCCGAAGTCTTGGAGGCGCGGTTTGGCAGGGTGAAGACCCATGCCGCGGAATTGGGTCACCATTTCGACCGAGCAGGTCTGCACGCCAAGGCCGCGCGATACTTCACCCAGGCTGCGACGCACGCCCGGGAGACGTTCGCCAACGCGAACGCCATTCACCTCTACGAGGCGGCCATCCTGGCACGTCGCCGCGCGCCGCACACGAAAGGCAAGCCTGCGGAGCTCGCGCGCCTCCTGGAGTCGAGAGGCGACATGCTGGCGCTCGCCGCCCGCCACGAAGAGGCCCTCTCGGCGTACGATGCGGCGCTGGCCGAGAACCCGGCGGCCACGCCCATGGATCGGGCTCGGCGGCTCCGCAAGGGCGGCGAGACGTGGAAGGCCCGCAAGCAGTTGTCGCTGGCGCTCGTGTTGTACCAGCGGGCCGAAGCCTCGCTCGCGGGCGCTCCGCGGACGAGGGCATGGTGGAACGAATGGCTGCGCATCCAGATGGAGCGGCTCTTCGTGTACTACCTCCAAGGCAACATGCAGGCGCTCGCCGCGCTGCGCGCGGCCGTCGAGCCGGACGTGATGGCGTGGGGCACGGCGCAGATCCGCGCGCGTTATTACGACCGCTGCGCGATGCTCAACCTCCGATGTGAGCGATACCGGGTGTCCAAGGAGACGTTGCGCTGCATGCGGCAAAGCGTGGCCGCTGCGCGGAAGGGGCGCGACGTGCATGACCTCCTCGGCGCTGAATTCGACTTCGGAATCATCCTGTGGCTCGGCGTGCGGCTCCGGAAAGCCGACCTCCAGATGCTCCAGGTGCTCGAAGGTGCCAAGCGAGCAGAGTATCACGAGTTCCAGACGCGCAGCGCGGCCTACCTCGCGGTCATCTCGCGGCGGCAGGCCCAGACCGAGCTGACCCGGGAGCGCGCCGAGGAGTCCCTCCGGCTGGCCCGGCAGGGGCAGATGCGCGAGTACATCGGGGTGGCATTGGCGAACCTCGCGTGGGTCGCGCGCCGAAACGACGACTGCGCGGAGGCCGAACGGCTCGGGTGCGCGGCGCTCGCACAATGGCAGCTCATCGGTGAGCTCGCGTTCCCCTTCCAATGGTTGGCCAGACTGCCGCTCTTCGCTGCGCTGCTCGCACGCGGAGACCTGCCTGGGGCCGTGGAGCAGCTTCGGGCCGTGCTCGCACCGAATCAGCAGCGCCTGCCCTCGCCGATTGAGTCCGTGCTCGTGAAAGCGATCGATGCCTTCGCCGAGCAGCAGGAGGACCGCGCCGTGAGCGACCTCCGCGCGGCGTTCCGCGTCCTCCGGAAGCTCGGCTACGCGTGAGCTGAGCGCAGGCCAAGCCAAATCCTAGACTCGACGGGTGCCGTTGAACGGCCGCACGGCACCCGTTTGCCCAACGAAGCGGCCTCGGACACCGATCGTGTGTCCATTGCATCGGAACGAAAGAAAGAGAACGAACATGACGTGCCAAATTACGCATATCGATGATCGCAGGGGTTTCGTCTTCACCATCAACCGCGAGGCCGATCCGGTCTACCAGGTGGAGTCGAGCGCCTGGACCCAGGACGCCTATCGGTGGAGCGAGAAGGAGATCCCGAAGGCGATCCGCGACAAGGTGGTCGAGCTCGAGCAGACCGGCAAGCCCGGCGCCTTCGTGCGTTTCCTCCAGGGAGACGTCGGGGTGTACGTGATCTGCGAGAAGAACATCAAGATTCTCCCCGAGCTCGCCGACATGGAGATCAGCGTCGATCCCTTCCGGGAGAACGGGAGCGGGCGAAAGCTCTCCCCCTACGACATCGTCATCCAGGCCAAAGAAGGCACGGTGCGCGCCGCGAACGGCGAGAGCCAGACGACACGCGCCGGCGATTACTACGTCATCCCTTGCCAGACGTGGGGGCGTTTCATCGTCGAGGAGCCCCACCGTCCCGATTTCGTCGAGATCACGAGGAAGATGTTGTCCCTGCTGGAGGAGCTCCACGGGCATGACTTCCTCTCCATGAGCCCCGACAAACCCGAGGAGGCCCTCCCGCCAAACCAGGCCGCGCCGCAGCCCGCCTGCTTCGGCATCACCTGCTACGTGCTCAACCTGTCCCGCTTCACGCGCTGATCCCCCCGCGAGCCCTGCCATGTCTCCCCCTCCCCCTTCCCCCGGCGCGCAGCCGGCGGTCCCCAAACGATTCACGGCCGGCACCCATCGCACCGTCTCCCCTGAGGAGACGGTGGATCGGGTCCGGCCCTTCCTCCCGGCCCTCGGCATCACCCGTATCGCCGACGTCACCGGCCTCGACAACCTCGGCGTGCCGGTGGTCATGGTCGTTCGCCCCGGTTCGCGCTCGATCTCGGTCTCCCCCGGAAAGGGGCTGACCCTGGCCGCCGCGCAAGCGTCGGGCGTGATGGAATCCATCGAGCATTGGCACGCGGAGCATATCCTGCTCCCCCTCAAGCTCGGCAGCGTCTTCGAGCTGCATTCGCACCACCTCCTCGACGCGGGTGGGTTGCCGCGTCTGTCCGTCCGGCCGTTTCACGATCACCTCCGGATGTACTGGGTGGCCGGTATGGATCTCGTTTCCGGCGCGCCCACCTGGGTTCCGTTCGAGGTCGTACATACCGATTACGCTTTGCCGCTGCTCGCCGCGAGCGGGGCCTTCGTGATGAGCTCGAACGGGCTCGCCTCGGGCAACCACCTGTACGAGGCGTTGAGCCATGCCATCTGCGAGCTCGTCGAGCGCGACGCCGCCACCTTGTGGCACCTGTCGGGGGCCGAGGCGAAGCGGCGTACCCGGCTCGATCCATCGACCGTCGACGACGCCACCTGCCGCACGCTCCTCGACCGGTTGGAGGACGCCGACGTACTCACCTGTTTATGGGAGATCACCTCCGATATCGGCGTCCCGGCCTTCTGCTGCACGATCGTCGACCGCGACCCGAATCCGCTTCGGCCCGTCGCGCCGATGACCGGATTTGGTTGCCACCCGGCTCGCGGCGTGGCGCTGCTCCGCGCGATCACCGAGGCGGCCCAGACACGGCTCACGCTGATCACGGGCGCACGCGACGACGTCCGCGCCAGCGGCCATGGCCCCGAGGACGATTTGCGCGCCGCCCGGCACTTCCTGCGTGAACACGGCGAGGCGCCGGGGCGACGTGCATTCCGCGAAGCCCCCGATCATCTGGGTGAAACCTTCGACACCGACGTCGCCTGGGAGATCGACCGCCTGCGTGCGGCGGGGTTGCATCAGGTCGTCGCCGTCGATCTCACGCGGTCCGAGTTCGGGATCCCCGTCGTGCGCGTGGTCATCCCCGGCCTCGAGCCGCCTCACGAGATTCCCGGCCTCATTCCCGGCGCCCGCGCACAAAGGCGCCTTTCGGAGCGTACGTCATGACGTTTTACATCTTCACCGGGCCCACGGTTTCCATCAAGGAAGGCGAACGATGGCTCGAAGCCGTCTTTCTCCCGCCCGCAGCCCAGGGCGACGTCTACCGGGCCGCGCTCGCCAAACCCGTCGCCATTGGCATCATCGACGGTTATTTCGAGCGTGTCCCTGCGGTCTCGCACAAGGAGATCCTGTGGGCCATGGCGCAGGGGGTGCATGTGCTCGGCGCGGCGAGCATGGGTGCGCTGCGCGCGGCCGAGCTCGCGACCTTCGGCATGGAGGGCGTGGGGACCATTTACGAGGCGTACGCGCGCGGCGACCTCCAGGCTGACGACGAGGTGGCCGTGGCCCACGCGCTTGCCGAGGAGGGCTACCGCCCGCTGAGCGAGGCGCTGGTGAACATCCGCGCGACCCTACGCGCCGCAGAGCAAGTCAGCGCGATATCCACCGCGACGAGGGTTCGATTGGAGGAGATCGCGCAGGGCTTGTTCTATCCGGACCGGTGTTATCCGATCCTGCTCCGGCGTGCGGCCATGGTCGGGTTGCCCTCCGAGCAACTCGACGCATTGCAATCCTTTCTTCGCGAGGGGCGCGTGGACCAGAAGCGCCTCGACGCGATCACGCTGCTCCGGACGATGCGCGAGCGCTTCGCCAGCGGTGTCGAGCCGAAACGGGTGGGCTACCCCTTCGAACCGACCGACGCCTGGGAGTGCATTCGCGAGCGCGCGGAGCGCGACGTTTCTGGAAAACATTTGCGAGACCATGGAGCCTGAACGATGAAATCGACGGAAATGAATGTGCCCTCGTGCCTCGGTGAGCTCATCCTCCTGCGGCTGCTCTCGCAGGGCACCGGCGAGACGCGGGCTGCGATCGAAAAGGCCCTGCGCGCAGTGCTCCAGGGCGTCATGGACCCCGAGGAGCTCCGGCGGTTGCTGCCCGACGAGCTCGGCGCCCTGGAGGCGGCCGGGCTCATTGGAGGGGTGAGGCGGTCGTCGTACGCGCTCCTGCCCAGTGGGAAGCGGTGCATTCTCGTGATCCTGAGGTACAAATCGGCCCCCACGAAGGCGAACTGGAAGGTCCTCCGGGAGCGATACTTTCTGATCTGCTTCGTCGAGCGCCTGCGCCCCACGAAACCGGCGCCGGCGCCGGCGCCCAAAGGGGTACCGCTGCCCGAGGACGACCAGGCGTTCGCCCAGCGTGTGCTCGCGGCGGCGCGCGCCACAAAGACGGGTCGGTTCGGCGACGACAAGGTGTTCATCTCGCATGTCCTTCGGCAGCTCGATGCGGATGGATTCGCGATCGGCGACGTGGGCGTTTTCAAGGATCGGCTCGTCTCCGTCAATCGCCGGGGGCTCCTGTCCCTGAATCGGGCCGATCTCATCGAAGCGATGGATCCCAAGGACGTCGACGCCTCGGAGGCCAAGTACCTCAGCGCCACGTTCCATTTCGTGCGTATCTGAAGCGGGGCGCGGGCAGGGCCACGGGCTTGTCGTGGTGATGCCGTACAACGAAGAAAGGATGGAATGAAAATCATGACGGAGCACGACGCCCTGCTCGAGGTGTTCTTGTCGAGCACCAGGAAAGACCTGTTCCACTCCGTGGAGCACCGGACCCAGATCTGGCGGGAGGATCCGTTCGACGTCGAATGCGTGCACGAGAAGGCGCGCGAGCAGTTCCAGAAGCTGCTCGCGCAGGCGACGGGCCCGCAGGGGCTCGACTCGGGCCGGATCCTCCTGCTGCTCGGGGAATCGGGCAGCGGGAAGACCCACCTCGTCCGCGCCTTCCGCAACCACGTCCACGTCCACGGGCTCGGGTTCGTCGGGTACATGCAGATGACCACGGCGATCACGAGCTACAGCCGTTATCTCGTCAGCAACCTGATCGACTCGCTCGACCAGGCTTATTACGAGTCCACGGGGACGACATCGGGCCTCTTGCGGCTGTCCACCGCCATCGCCACCCGGTGCGGCGACGTGGACGCGATCCGAGCGCTCTGCGAGGCCCCGACCCTCTCCATGCAGGAGATCGTCGACCTCGTGGAGCGCGCGGCGGACCGACTCATCGCGCATCCACGCTACGCCGACCTGGACCTGGACCTCGTCCGCGCGCTCCTCTTCCTGCAACGGCAGGACCCCGCCCTCAAGAAGCGGGTCATCAAATACTTGCGGTGTGAGGCGCTCTCGGAGCGGGACCGGAAATACCTCGGAGACATCTCGCCCAGAGTCGGCGAGGAGGACGCACAGCGGCTCGTCGAGCAGCTTGGGCGATTGATCGCTGCATTCGACAATCGCTCACTCGTTCTTTGTGTCGACCAGTTCGAGGATACGGGCTACGTGGCTGATGACGCCGAGGCGCAATTCCGGCGCGTCATGACCTCGCTCTGTGCCGTCGCTGATCAGGTCCCCTCCTCCATCATCGTCATTACCTGCCTTGGCGACTATTACCGGGTCGTCAAGCCGCGGCTCACCCGCTCGACGCTTGATCGCCTCGAGCGGGATCCACCACCCGTCGAGCTCTTCGCGCCGAGGAGCGCCGAGGAAGTCGAGAAGATCATCGCGCATCGACTCGGACACCTCTACGAGGTCTCGGGCGTCAAACCGAGGGCGGGGACGGTGGATCCCATCTACCCCTTCCCGCGCGCGATCGTGCAGCGGCTCGAGGGGCTACGTGTCCGCGACGTGCTCGACGAGTGCCAGCGGTTTCGCGAGGCGTGCATCGATGCAGGCCGGCTCGTGGAATTCGCAGGGATACCCGTGCCGGTGGTTTCTCCCCCTCCTCCGGACGGGGGGCGCATCGAGAAGGCCGAAAAGATCGAGAAGGAGAGGCTCGAGCGGGACTGGAACGATTTCCTGGTTCAGTACCGGGAGGATGGACCGGAGGTGGAGGCCGAGATCGCGAGGCTGTTCGCCTGGGCCGTCGGCGCCTGCGCCGAGGAGCTTGGCGGGAAATACCGTTTCGAAGTCGCCGTCAAGGGAGAGACGATCGACATCAAGGTCCTCGTGCCGAAGCCGAACGGCGTGCCCCGCGTCGTGGAGGAGCTCCTCGTGGCGGTGTGCAATCGTAATCCCCATGGAAATGGGTTGCGCACGCAAGCCCTGGCCGCCCGCAAGCAGGCAGGAAAGCGGACCCTCGGGCTCCTGCGTACGGTCGAGTTCCCGAAGAACCGCACCACGCAGATATGGAAGCTGCTCGACGAGATCACGCGCAGCGGAGGCCGCAAAGGTGTCCTGGAGGAGAGTGATCTCCGTAAAATCGCGGCCTTCCAGTGGTTTCGCGACGAGCACCGCGAGCGGCCCCACTTCCAGGCATGGGTGAGGGATGGGCGGCTCCTCGCACGGATTCCGGCCATCGACCATCTCCTCGCGCTCGACAACCTTCAGCGCTTCGATGTGAGGTGACGACGTGGTCAGCGAGATCATCGATTTCGAGGAGGAGCGCGCTCGACACGGCCAGGTCTTCGGGCGCGACGACGTGCTCGCCAGGCTTCGCGCCCTGCTTTACGAGGAACTCGGCCGCGGCTGGGTCCTCCTGCGAGGCGGCCCGGGGGTTGGCAAGAGCGCCATCGTCCACGTGCTGCTCGACATGCTCGCGGAGGAGACGGCGTACCATTTCATTCGACGGGGCAACAAGGGCTTGGATCGCCCCGCGGTGGTCGTGCAGAACCTGTGCGCCCGTATCGAGCGGATCTTCCCGGAGCGCGTGAACCTCGATCTGCCGATCGAGGCGCGCCTCGGCGATTTGCTCCAGCGGGTTTCGCGCAATCATCTCTTCCCCCGCGACGCGGGCCCCGAACGACGGCTGATCCTGGTGATCGACGGACTCGACGAGGCCGATTGCGACGCGTCCGGTCGATACACCCTGCCTGACTACCTCCCGGGCGTGCCCCCGCGCGGCGTCGTCATCCTCTGTATCTCCCGGCCCATGCACCCGCACCTCGGATGGCTCGACGAGCGCCGCGCGCGCGTCGTGGACCTCGACGACAGGAAATGGCAGGACACGAACGACGCCGCCATCCGGACCTTCTGGCAGTACCACGCGCCGCGTTTTTCGCCGCCGCTCGCCGAGACCTTCGTCGAAGAGGCCGTGCGGCGCGCGGGCGGCAACTGGCTCCACGCCCTCCTGCTGCTCCACTGGATCGAGGATCAGCCGACCGAGCGGCGCGTGGCGAGCAGCATCCCGAACGACCTCCCCGGTTTCCTCGGGCAGATATGGGCCGCGATCCACGAGCTGGAAGGCACGCGCCGCGATCTCGTCCTGCGGGGTCTCGGTCTCGCGTGCGCCGCGCGTGAGGCGCTGCCGGGTTCGCTCTTTGGCGAGCTGCTCGGCGGCTCGACGAGCACAGGCGAGGCGTTCCTGCGCGCGACCCGACCGTTCTTGCGCGAGGAGCAGGCGCAGTGGCTCGGCGGCCGGCTCGCCTATCAGCTCTACCACGAGTGCCTCCGTGAGCTCATCGCGGAAAGGATCGGCGATCGACGAATTTGCGAGCACCACGCCTACCTTGTCGAGAAGCTGGCGGCGTGGCCGCCCGACGAGTGGGATCCGCTGGGGCCAGCCTATGCCGTTCGCCACGCCGTCACCCATCGGCTCGAGGCCGGAAAGCTCGACGCGGCATATCGCCTCTGCGTGGACGTGAGCTACCTGGAGGCGAAATGCATCGAGCGCGGCGTCGACGAGCTCGAGCGCGATTTCGAGGCCGTGATCCAGAGCCACGGCGCGGACGTCGCCCTCGACCTCCGCGCCATCCTCGCCGCCGTGCGCGCGGACGCCGACCGTCTCCGCGAGCATCCGGGCTCGCTGCCGGCGCTGCTCTACAATCGCCTGCGTTGCGCGGGCTGGTCTCCCACGCGGATCGAGCAGGTCCTCCACGTCGACGAGGACCTGCCGCGGCTGCGCTTGTTGCACGGCGTGCGCCTGCGGCCCACACGCCTCCGGATGTTGATCGGCCACGACAATTCTATCGTCGCCTGCGCCGCGGCGCCGGATGGGCGCATGTTGGTGTCGGCCTCGACGGATGGCAGCCTTCGCTTATGGGACCTCCGTACGGGCGATTGCGTGGCGAAGCTCAAGGGGCATGACGACGAGCTCACCGGATGCGTGGTGACGCCCGATGGCCGGTATGCCATCTCCACGTCCGGGGACGCGACGGCCAAGGTGTGGGATCTTGCGGCGCGCCAATGCATCGATACCTTCCGGAATGACGGTCGATCGGCGACTGCCTGCGCGGTCCGGCCGGACGGCCGCCGCCTGGTGATAGGTTCGGACAACGGGACCCTTGCCCTATGGGATCTCGCCGCGCGGCGGCGCATGGCCACGCTGCGAGGGCACGACGGGTACGTGACTGCGTGTCTCTGGACCCCGTCGGGTCACATTGTTTCCGCGTCGCGTGATCAATCGGTGCGGATCTGGGACCCCGACACGGGCACGTGTCTGCACAAGCTGGTGCACACGGAGGCGCCACCCCCACCCATCGGGCGGGGGAACGAAGAGCAGGGTTGGATCAACGCGATTGCATTGCTGCCGGACGGAAAGCACATCCTCGCGGCTGCGGGGGACGGCTCGCTACGTCGATGGGATCTCGCGTCGGGGCGCTGCGCGCAGCCCTTCGGCGCTGGACAGGGGCGCGTGGATGCGTGCGCGCTTCTCCACGACGGCCGCTACGTGCTCTGCGGGATGGAGGATGGATCCCTCGTCATATGGGACGTCGCAAGGCAAAAGCGAGTTCTCCGCTTTTCGGCGCACGAGGGGGCCGTGTCCTCGATGGCCGTTACGGCGGACGGGCAGCGCATCCTGTCGGCGGGCAGCGACCGCTCGATCCGGCTCTGGGATCTCGGCGGCCCCGAGAGCCTGGCCTCGCCGGACGGCCATGACGCGTCGGTGAACGCGTGCGCCCTGACGCCCGATGGGCGCATCGCCGTCTCGGCCTCGGAAGATCGGACGCTGAAGATCTGGGACGTCGAGACAGGGGTTTGTCTCGATACGTTCACGGGCCATTCCGAGCCTGTCACGGCGTGCGCCATTTCCACGGAGGGAGGGCGTGTGCTTTCGGGGGCGCGCGACGGGAGTGTGCTCTCGTGGGACCTCCGGGCAGATCGCGCCGAGGCTCCTGCGGACCGCAGCAGCTTCGTGCTCGTGGGCGGCTGCGCGGTTTTGCCGGACGGCAGGACCATCACGGCTTCCCACGCCCCCGAGGGAGCGCTTTTGCTCCGAGGCCCCAATGATCTCACGCGGGCCGTGGAGATCGCCGTGCACGGCGGTGCGGTGGAGGGCCTCGCCCTCACCCCCAACGGAATGGCCATGGCCATTGCAGGGGACGGCTCGGCGTACATCCTGGATGTCGCCACGGGCCAATCCGTATCGCTGCTCCCTGCACCGACGGCGCGACCTCTTTGCGGCGCGCTGACCCCGGATCTCCGGCGCGCGGTCCTCGCGCGGCAGGACGGCACGCTGGAGCTCATCGATCTCCGCAGCAGGCACGTCGTGGCCACCCTCCCGGGCCACGCGCGTCGGGTCCTCGGCTGCGCGGTGTCGGCGGACGGCAAACGCGTGTACACGGCCTCCGAAGACGGGACGCTGCGCGTCTTCAGCCTGGAGACACGCAAGTGCATCGCGACGCTCCACGGGACGTCCGGATTTCGGTGTGTCGCCGAGGCGCATGGGCGTATCTGCGCCGGCGACGACGAGGGCAATTTGTGGATGATCATCGACGAGACGGGAGCGGAGGCGCCTCCGCCCCGAGGCGCGCTCTCTTTGCCCCCCGAGGCGCGGCTCCGGGACGCCTTGGCCAGGCTCTACGATTCCGACGGAAAAGCCGCCGTCCTCCTTCGCGACATCCAGATGGACGTCACGCAGATCGTCCAAGGGGGGAGCCTGCGGGAGAACTGGGACGCGATATGCGCGGAGGCGAAAAAGCAGAAACGCCTCGAAGCCCTGCGCCTGCGGGCGCTGAACGACTACCCCGCGGATGAGGAACTCCAGGAGCTTTCGGGGCGCTTTCCGGACAGCAAGGGTTCGAAACAAGGACGAGGATGAACCATGAAGCTCGATTTACGTATCCTTCGTGAGGTGCTGGCCTGGAAGTATCCCACAGACGACGAGGCGCGACAGTTCGTGCGCAACGTCGGGCTCAATCCGATCCGGATCAAGTTCCATGACCGCGCCGATCTCACCTGGTTCAGCATTCTGGAGGAGGCCTCCCGGCAGGGCGAGCCTCGCGTGCGCGCGATCCTGATGCACGCGCTCGAGCAGTATCCCGAGGACGAGGCATTGCAACGGCTCCTCCGCGGGGACGATGTTCGTTCGACCGCGGGCCAGGACATCGCCTCGCTCCCCTGGCGCGGCCGCGGCGGCCAGACGCTCGAGAAGCTCCTGGGAAAGCAGAGCGCGCTGGTCCACGTGAACTTCCTCGAAGTCGGCGTGCGTCGTGCCCAGGCCGTCGCGCGTATCCAGGGCGCCGACGGCTCGCTCGGGACCGGCTTTCTGGTGACCGGCGACTTCCTCGTCACGAATCACCACGTCCTTCCCGACCGGGGCGCCGCCGCCGGTGCGCGCGTGCATTTCAACTACCAGAAGACCGTCGATGGCCACGATGCGGCGGTGGAGGAGCTGCGGCTCGATCCCGATGCTTGTTTCGTCACCTCCCGCGAGGACGACTGCACGATCGTGAAGGTCCTGGGGAGCCCGTCGGCGCGGTGGGGCGCCATCGAGCTACGAACGGCCGAGGTCCGCGTCGACGACCGCGTCAACATCATCCAGCACCCGGGCGGCGATCAGAAGCAGCTCTCGTTTTTCCACAACCACGTGGTCCACGTGGGCCATGGGCGCGTGCAATACCTGACGGATACGCTCCCCGGCTCCTCCGGAGCACCCGTGTTCGACAAGGACTGGCGGCTCGTGGCGCTGCACCACAGCGGAGGCTGGATCACCGAGCCGGGCTCGGGAGACCGCTTTTTTCGGAATGAAGGGATTCACGTCGATCGGATCATCGATGTGTTCCGTCAGGCACGCTGAGCATCCATCGGCTCGTTTGTCGTCTCCCGGCTCGTCCCGCCTTAGGTTTGTCGCCGCGCTTGCCCCCGACGTGGCAGCCGCGGTAGCGTGCGCGTCATGCGTCAGACGTTGCGTGTGGGGCTCGTGCTCGTGGCAGGGTTTGCAGGCGCTGCGGGATGCGTACGACGTCACGCGGCCGAGGCCGCCTGCGGAGGAGGTCGACCGCGTCAAAGCATGGTTGTTTCGGCTGGTGCACCTGCGCGCGAAAGCACACTGGAAGCAGCAAAAGAGGCGGGCGCTGGAGACGTTATGGGACAACCCGACGACGTCGATGCGGTCGCCGCGCCCATCCATGACGTGGTGGATGTGGCCGAGCGCGAGTGGTTCCGGCTGGGATTGGAGGGTCTGTCCCCGGAGCGGCGGGAGCTCGTGCTTTCGTGTTGCGTCGAGGGCGTGACCGTCCGGGAGCTCTCGTCCGGGCAGGGCGTCAATGAGAATACGCTTTCCTCGTGGCTGCAGCGGGCGCGAGAGGAGCTGCGGATGCGGCTGCAGGACTTGCTCGACGATTCCAAGCGGCGGCTGGGCATGCTGCTGCCGTTTGGATGCTTCGGTTTGGGTTCTGCGGACGAGGAGATGCCGGCGCGGAGCGAATGGCGCGGATGAGCGCGCATGTCGCGGCTGTCACGCTGTCGCTTCGAGACGGGTGGAACAAGCGTTGGCGCGCGTTGCCGCTGTATGCCGTGCGCATCCTCGAGACCAGCAGCGTGCCTGCGGGCGAGCCTCGCATCGATTGGCTGCTGTACACCAACCACCCCGTGGAAACGCTCGAGGACGCGTTGCTGGTCGCCCATGGTTACAGCCAGCGCTGGCGCATCGAGGACTTTTTTCGGACGTGGAAGACGGGCCAGTGCAACGTCGAGTCCACGCAACTTCAAGGGATCCAACAAGTCAAAATCTGGGGCAGCATGCTCGCAGCCATCGCCACACGCACCGAACGCCTCAAGCACCTCGCGCGCACCCAACCCGACCTGCCAGCCTCCAGCAGCAGAGATGCTGCGAGTCCTCAGGGAGAATGGGCTTGTTAGATGAGACCAGTGCTCAGGGCTGTGCCTGGTCCGGGGTCGAGGGGGCGGACAGCCCCCCGCAGGGTCCGGGGCAGCGCCCCGGCGCGAAGGCTTGCGATGAGACCAATGCTCAGAGGACGCGACGGAGGGGGTCGAGAGCGCGGGGATGATCGCGATCGGCGGCTGGCGGGAGCGGGGGTGAGCGCGATCAGGGGAGCCCGAGCGTTCCTTGCCCCGCGTGAATGAGGTATCAACCGCCCTCGGGCGCGCCCACCGGCTGTACCTTGGCGACGAACTCGGCCACGGCGAACCAGTTCCGGTTGTCGACCCCCTTCGAGCTGCATTCGTACCGGACCGTCCGCCACGCGCCCGACGTGATGTCCTCCCGGAGCTCTGCACCCGCGAGGCCATTGCGTCGTCCCATCCACGGGTGCGTGAGCGTCCCGGCCTGGTATTGCCGCACGATCTCTTCGCCTGTCCACCGGGCTTCCGCATTCGCGCCGAACACCATTTCGCGTTTGGCCAGGAGGGCTGGGTACCGTGCCAGGGCCACCCGCAGCACCTCGACGAAATACGGCGCGCCCACGTCCGCGTAGACATCGAGCAATGTTTCCCACGTGATCGTTCGGACCGACAATCCCCCCACCCGCCGCGCGAGCCCCTCGGGGAGCAACGCGACATGGGCGACGTTCTCCTGCGCGACGCCGAGCTTGTCCCGGAGATACGCCACAATCCCCGCCTGCGCGCGGAGCTGCTCTTCGAGGTCCGCGGCTGAAGGCTGATCGTACATCTTCGCCTCGATGGCGAGCAGCACGCGGCGCGGGCCGTTCACGTAGACGAGGACGTCGGGGGTGTCGCGGGTCGTCGGTGCATCCGGGAATCGACGTTCGGCCTCTTCACCGAGCAGCGATTCCACGAAGCCATATTCCGTGAAAAACTGGATGTTCGCCCGGCGGGGGCTCCCGTCGACCTCCACGCGCCCGAGCCCCGCGAGCTCGGTGAGCCGTCCGAAGTGCGCGAAGTCGTGCGCGCAGACGAGCATCGGGAGGACGGTACCCGTGAAATACCGCTCTTTTCGATTGAACGGCAGGCCCGTGTCCGCGAGCGTTTCGATGCTCATGTCTCGCTCTTCCCCTGCCCCTCGGCACGATGCTCGCTGATGACTTCGATCGTCCCGACGATGGCGTCGTTGAAGGCTTCGAGTTCCTCCGCGGGGATCCAGTATTCAGCGTGGATCTTCGAGCCGACGACGTGGACGTCGTACTTCGTGAGGAAGTCCGACCGGACCTCGAACCTCGTCACGTATCCGACCGCGCCTTGCGCCGTGTTCCATCGGCTCGCGATCTGGACGGCGTACGCCTCGTTGCAGACGGGGTAGAAGATCGGCTGATCCGGCAGGCGGGGTGGAAAGCGGCGGGAGCCGCTCGCCGCGATGAGGTCGAGCTCGGCTTGGCCAACGGGGCGGTAGAGGGTCGTGGTGGAGGCGTGCACGAAGGCCACGATACACCTTCGGAGAGGCGTGGCCAACCGGGTCGAGTGCGTCTGCCTGCGGTCACCTCACCCAGGCGTTCCTCGATTTCCGAGGGTGCTTTTGTCAATGCAACGAAGCCCCGCAGATCATCTGGGCGCTTGGACGACTTCGATCGCAAGTTTCGTCTTCGCTCGGAGACCGTCGATCACTTTCCCGTGGTACGCACCGTCGACCCAGACCCGCTCCAGCTTGGGGGACTCGCGGATTGCGTGGTGGGAGCAGAAGCCGCGCGAGCCACGGGATGAGCCGCGGTGCGGGGGCGCTTCGTAGGGAATCCGATTCGGCGCGCATTGTCAACATGAGGATTGCATTTGGAGACGCGGCGTGCGATCTTGTCTCGGCTTGCGCCGCAGGTCCGCGGTCCTGAAATCTTACACGCTCCCGGTGCCCGATGAGCAATACATTCGCGATCGCCAACGTCACCGCTGCGCTTCGGAACAGGCTCTTCAACGCGCTCCAGAAGCACACCGACCTCGCCGGCACAGCCGTCTCGACGCTCCCGCCGGACAGGGCCAACGTCGACGATGAGGCAAGCCGGCTCAATTTATTCCTCTACCACGTGGTTCCTGCCGCGTCGTGGCGTAACCAGACCACGCCGCAGCAGGTCAAGCCCGGGGAGACCGGATACCCACCCCTGGGGCTGACCCTGCATTACGTCGTCAGCGCCTTCGGCCCCGAGGGCGACGACGTCCTCGCCCACCGTATGCTCGCCGTGGGCATGGCCGCGCTCCATGATCAGCCGCTTCTCAGCCCGGCCGAGCTCAAGACGGCGGAACCCAAGAGCGACCTCGATCTCCAGGTGGAGCGAGTTCGTATTACCGCGCAGCCCCTCACGACGGAGGAGATGTACAAGCTCTGGAGCGCATTTCAGACGAGCTACCGCGTCTCCGCCGCGTACGAGGTATCCGTCGTGCTGCTCGACAGCGAAAAGCCCATCAAGGCTCCCCTCCCGGTCCTCTCGATCGGATCGGGCGGTGGCGTGCAGGCCGATCTCCTGCCCCCCTACCCCACCCTCGCGACGATCGCACCGGCGACGCCGCGCGGATATGCCCTTCTCGGCGACATCCTCACGCTCACGGGCCATCACCTCGCCGACGACCCGGCCAGCACGGTTTTGGTGCGCTTTTCGCATCGACTCTGGACGACACCCGTCGATCTGCCCGTCGATGCCGTCAGTGCGACCGAAGCCACGGTCACGCTTCCCGATGCCCCCGCTGCGTGGCCTGCGGGCCTGTACACGGTCTCCATCGTGGTCACCCATCCGAGCCAGCCGACGCGGATCACGAATGGGCTTCCTCTCGCGTTGGCCCCCAGGATTTCGTCGGTCCCGTCGAGCCCCGTCAGCCGCGATTCCGAGGGGATCGCATTGCTGCCGCTGACCGTGAGCCCCGACGTCCGGCCCGGGCAGTCCGTCCTTTTGCTCCTCGGGACCCAAGGGATCACGCCGCCTGCAATCACCGCGCAAACGGACTCCATCACGTTCGCCGCCACGTCGCCGGGCACATTTTACCTCCGGCTCCGCGTCGATGGCGTCGACAGCCCGATCGTGCTCGGCGGCCCCCCGCCCTCCTTCGATCCGTCCCTCGAGGTGACGATCCTATGACGGGTGCGGCGGATGCCGATTGGTCCGAAGCCAACCGGCGTCATCTTATGGCATCGGTGGCGGTCGTTCGCGAGCGGCTCAGGCTCTTCGCCGAGCGCGCGGGCGCGCCGAGCACGCCTGCGGCGGACGGCGGATCGCTCGATTTGCTCGAACGTGCGCGTGAACAGGCCCGGAACGAGCTCTCGGCGCCGGCGGCGATCGAGCGAATCGCGGCAGCGTTCGAGCTCTCCTCGTTCGAGCGCGACATCCTCTTGCTTTGCGTCGGTGTCGAACTCGATCCCGGGCTCGCGGGGTATTGTGCGCTGCTCCAGGGCGATCGCAGCCGCGTCCGCCCCACCTTCGAGGTCGCGTTGTCCGCGCTCCCCGATTCGCACTGGAGTGCGCTCACCCCGGAGCGGCCCCTCCGCAGGTATCGGCTCATCGAGATCATGGCCGGCCCGACCCTGACGGCGAGTCCCCTTTGCGTCAGCGAGCGAATCCTGCATTCGCTCGTGGGCATCGATCAGCTCGACGAGCGCCTCGGGCTGCTGCTCGCGCCGGAGTTCGGTCCCCGAGCGCTTGCGCCGACCCATCACGCGCTCGCAGCCGATATCGTGCAGCTCTGGTCGAGAGCCGCGCCTTCGTCATGGCCTGTGGTAGCGCTTTCCGGGGACGAGAGGTATGAAAAGCTCGGCGTCGCGACCAGCGCTGCCGCCGCGCAGGGATTCACCCTCCATGTCCTCCACGCGGCGGATTTGCCGTCGTCGCATGCCGAGCGGGACGAGCTCCTGCGTCTGTGGGAGCGCGAGGCACGCCTCTCGCCCAGCGCGCTTTTCCTCGATTGTGAGGAGATGGAGGCGCCGGGCGCCCTTCGGGTTGCGCACTCCTTCGCGGATCGATGCTGGGGGGCCGTTTTTCTCGCGAGCCGATTCCCTGCTCGGCTGGAGCGCCGCGCGGTCACCTCGTTCGAAGTGAGCAAGCTCCGCGCGACGGAGCAACGGCTCGTCTGGCGCGAGGCGCTTGGTCCTGCCGCGAAGGTGCTCGAGGGTCATCTCGACACCTTGGTCGCGAGCTTCAACCTCGGCGCGGGCAGCATCCAGACGCTCGGGCACCAGGTATCGGCGCATTTCGAGAGCGAGGGCGCCGAAGGCCTGGCGGTGCGGCTATGGGAATCGTGTCGGGCGCGCGCACGTCCGCGCCTCGATGATCTCGCGCAACGCATCCCGTCCACCGCAGGATGGGACGACCTCGTGCTCGCGCACGACGAGCTCGATACACTCCGCACCCTCGCGGCGCAGGCCCGTCAGCGTTATCGGGTCTACGAGAGCTGGGGGTTCGGTGAAAAGAGCGCCCGCGGCCTCGGCATCGGCGTGCTGTTCGCCGGCGTGAGCGGTACCGGGAAAACCATGGCCGCGGAGATCCTCTCACGCGAGCTCGGGCTCGACCTCGTCCGGGTCGATCTGAGCCAGGTGGTGAGCAAATACATCGGCGAGACGGAAAAGAACTTGAGCCGCATCTTCGACGCGGCAGGCGAGGGCGGCGCGCTCCTCCTCTTCGATGAGGCCGACGCGCTCTTCGGCAAGCGGAGCGAGGTCAAGGACAGCCACGATCGGTATGCCAACATCGAGGTGAGCTACTTGCTCCAGCGCATGGAAGCGTATCAGGGGCTCGCCATCCTCACCACGAACATGAAGAACGCGCTGGACACCGCGTTTCTGCGGCGGCTCCGGTTCGTCGTGACGTTTCCATTTCCCGACGCGCAGCAACGCGCGGAGATATGGCGACGGGTCTTCCCGCGGAAGACGCCCACCGAGGGGCTGGACTGGCAAAAGCTCGCGCGCCTCAGCGTGACCGGGGGAAACATCCGGAACATCGCGGTGAACGCGGCCTTCCTGGCGGCGGATGCTGGCGATCCCGTGCGGATGGAGCACCTGCGCCGCGCGGCGAGCGCCGAATGCCTCAAGCTGGAGAAGCCGGCGCTCGTCGCGGAGATCGCAGGGTGGGCGTGAGGTTGCCTGGCCAAAGAGGGCAGGTCAAGGCGCGGCGGGTCTATTCACCTTCTTGACGATCAGCGAGACCGGGCCTCCGAACTTGAGAAGCTCGGTCCAGAACGGATCGCTCTGGATCTTGATACATCCACTCGTGGTGTTGCCGGTCGTGCCACCATGGATGAAGAAGCCCGACCGGGGGGCTTTGCCCTTGAAATACTTGACGCCCTCGATGGCAATCCGCTTGCTTCCCCATACCACCTGCACTTTGGGTTCCTCGATGCGCTGGAAGCCCTTGTCGATGCCCAATGCACCCTGCACGCCGCCATTTTGGAAGGCGCGGACCGTCGGCATCACGATGTTGGGGCTCAGCGTATACGCTCCATCGGGAATCGGACCTTCATTCTTGACTGTTTCGTCACTGATGTTTGCATGGCCGGAGTATGCCGCCGTCGAGACCAGGGTCTTCCCTTCACGACGCAGGAAGAGACGCAATCCATCGAATATCACGCCGTTTGGATAGAGGTCGAGCTCGGGCTCCTTGATCGCCTCGGCGGTGCTCGGGACGGGCCATGTGAGCCATGGATAGTCGCGCTTCAACTGCTCGATCTCCTCCACCTCTTTCTTCTCCTTCGCCTGCTCCTTGAACCAAGCTGGCCATTCTTCGATGGGCAGATTGGCAGGAGGGCCTTCCTGCCGCGCGAGCGTTGGACCCGTCCGCACGTTCGGACGCTCGATGGGCCTGCCGGACAGGAGGCTCCTCGAGACTTGTTCTGCTTCGCGCTCGTGAGCCCGTGAGGCCGGCTCGTCCCTCTTGGGGCCGCGCTGCTGGATGACGTGCGTGAGCTCGTGGGCGAGAACCGACCAGCGCCCCGGACCGTGCGGCCCGCAGGCGCCCGTATCGAGCACGACGTGCTCGCCGTGGGTGTATGCGACGGCGCCGATACGACGGGCGGACTGGGCTGCCCGCGCATCGGCATGGATACGCACACCTTCAAAATTGCTCTTGAACCTTGGCTCGAAAAAGGAGCGTGTCGTTGCGTCGAGAGGCTGGCCGCCGTCGGAACGAAGCACGTCGTCGACGACAGGGGGGATTTCCCCTGTCTCCTGCCCCGCTCGCGTCTCGGGGGCCCGCGACGGCCCGGAGACCGCTGGGCCTCCTCGGCTTCGTTCTGCAGGCTCGTGCTCGGAGAAAACAGAGAAGGACGGGCGCGTCTGGAGCAAACCAGCGCTCGTCGAAGTCTGCTCGGGGGAACCTACCTGCTTCGTGGCTTCGACTCCCGCCTCTCTCGTGCGCGCCGTCCTTGCATGGCCGAAGCCGGAGCGGAATGTCGGAGCCGGGGTCGGTTGCCTCGAGGTTCTGTGCGTGTGCGTGAAGCTCATAAGATATGTCCCTCCTCGACCGTTGTGCGTGTCAGCGCGATATTCTCAGGGGCCGTGTGCCGTCTTCTCCGGGCGCACGGTCGGCGCCGGCTGGCCTCGTCAGGGGAATGTGATCACATGGGCAGCCAAAGGCTCGGCACCTTCGACGGCGCCCGCAGTCCCCGTGTCACGTGCGAGCGCGATTGCATAACATCGCGCCATGTCGCACCCGGCGAAAGCAACCCCATCGGCTCGAGCGTCGACGCGCGCAGGAGCGACTGTGCTGCTGGCCGGATCGAGAACTGCATGCCCCAATCCTCCTCCCTCGATCGCAAAAGCAAGAATGAACCGCGGTCCGCTCCATCCACCCCAGAAGTGGCCAGGCTTCGTACCCGGCGGCAAGCGCGCGAGCTCCGGGGCCGTCACGCGCGTGCGTCCGGTCGCTCGCTCCACCACCATGGCCTCCACGACGGTGTCCTTCCAATCTGCATTCTGCGAAAGATCGGACCGGCGCGGCAGCTTCGATGGCAGCCGGCGCGTGCCCGCGATTCCCACGAAGTCACCCGTCGCCCGCAAGACTTCCAGATTGATCGCGGTCGATTCGCCTGCGAGCGCGCCTGGGCCTTCGTCTTCGGTCCCGTGGATTCGAAGCATTCGCGCCTGCGCCGGTGGCTGCCACGTGCGCAGCGCGAGCTCACCATGACAACAACTCCGGGCCTCGACCAGCGTGTCGTCCTCAGCCGAAAGCTGAAAATGGCATGGGCACGGCGGAGGATCGTAGCGGGGTAACTGCACGGGCGCGGCCGCGTGCTCCGATGAACCCCCGACGGAGGCACGATTCTCGGCAATGAGGAAGACGCGGTGGGGACCGCAAAACATTCCCGCGCTGTCTGCACCTCCAGCAAGCAGCGCGCTCGGTACCTGGGGCGGTCGCGCATCGGGCAAGAACGGTGCGACGAGCGCTCTCCAGGGGTGCGGATGGAGGGGATCCTCCTGGGCGGCGGCTCCTGGCGTCGGAGCGGTATAAGCGACTCCGTCGAGCGTCGCGCAGACGCTCGCGCGCTCGTCGATGCTCACCGGATCGATGGCAGAGAGGGGCTCGGTTCCGTTCCCGTGGAAGCGGTAGAGCACCTGCTTTCCCGTCCCGCCTGCGGAGGTCGTGGCCACCACGGCCACGCCCCCGCTTCCGGCGAACAACTGAAGCTCGCTCACCCGTTCGACCTCGCCGAGCGTGCGTAGGACCGCGGTCCGTTCGAGCAACCCTGCCGCTGCTGGCGCGCGGGCGAGGACGAGGCGCTCGCCGTCGTGCTCCTTGCCGGCAAGAAAGAGCTCACCGTTGTGGTAGGTGGCTGCCAGGGGGGGACGCAGGCGCAGGGGAGCGCTGGGCGGCGCTGTCCCTGCCGTCGGGGGGGCGGGGGCCGTGCCAGGCGGCGGAGACGCGGACGGGAGCGGAAGGGTGCTGCTCGAAGCGGCGGCGGATGCTGTCTCCGAGCTGCGCGAGCACGCCATGAGGAGCAGGCATGGCGCGAGCGCCGCCGCCCAGGTCTGCTCCTGTCGTGGATTGCGACGGCTCGACGGCCGAGCGGATCCTTCATCGTCCAGGTACATGCGGCGACATTTTACGTCGGGATCGAGGTGACGTCCAATCCGTTTGGCTCGGCCGCGAAGCACGCGGCGGAGTTCATACCCGGAGGCATCGACCTTGGATCCTCTGGGTTCGATGGGAGTGGCTCATACCGGCGGCGGGACCTCTTCATGGTTGAAGAATTGCCAAGGGAAGTACGTTCCTGCGAACGTCTCGCGTTTGGGCAACACCGACGCCAATCGGAACACATTGCCCGTGATGGCGGCGCGCCTCTGTTCCTCCGATTCCGGCAACATCACGAGGCTGAGGCCCGATCCGGCCGAGGTACCGTTGCGCATGATGTTCCCCTGGACCGTGGCGCGTCCCACCTGGAAGAGCATCACGACCGCCGTTCGGGTGTCGCACGTCATACGATTCATGCCGATGAACACCTCGCCGGCGGGCTCGGGAGGCTCGCTTGGCTCGGGAGGCGGCGCCCACACGAGCAATGCCGCGCCCGAATCCGAGTCCGACTCGATTTCGTTCCCGCTGACATGAAGGACGAGCCTTCCCTGCGTCACCTCCTCCAAAGTGGTGTCTTCGACGTAAACCAGCAGTTCCCGCAGCGAGGTGAACGGCAGGGGCCCCATGATCTCCGTGCTGGTGGGCGGGATGGCGCCGCTCGGGAGGGGGTAGGCTCGTGCGATCGCTCCGCCCTCGTCGAGAGCTAAATTCCGGCGTAGATTCTGCAGTCTGCTGATGGCCGTCGCGGCCGACGCTCCATCGATGTGGGAATCGATGGTCTCTTCCCTCGCGCTGAGAGCGGAGTCCGAGACGAACCATGCGTCAGTCGACAGCAGCAGCACACCCGAGCCGCACGCGTCGACACGATTCGCTTCTACGCGAATCCTGCGGTTGTCGCCGTGGAACACGGCTGCGGCCGCCGTGAGGCCTTTGAAAGCGTTTCCACGAACCACCGCATCGTCGAGGCGAGCCGGGAGCGACCATACGTCAGCCGTCGCCGGTTCGCTACGCTCCGGCGAGGGGGGGGTATAATCCTCGATCGTGGTTGCCGGGGCGTGCAGGCAACCATAGTAGTATTTCTTGAATGCGCCGGCGGGAGGTACATCCCGGATGAATCGATTGTCTTGCACCTCGAGCCCTCGCACGTTGCCCGTGACGAAGAGGCCTGCGGCGAAGGCAAAGTCTTCCTCCGCCACGTAGATTTCATTGTACTGGAACACGCAGTCGCGGATGGTGATGTTCTTGCTTTCGATGCCGTTCGAGCTGACCAGCCGTACGCCGACGGCCACCTGGAGTGTGCGCAGGTCGATCTCCTCCCCGTCCTCCGCCGCCGCCGTATAGAGCGACGACGGCGTAAAGTAGCCGAAAGACGCACCCGCTCCCTCGAAATGCACGCGCGGTAGAATGAAGCTCAAGCCGCGCAAGGTCACGGACGAAGTGTCGACGAGCACGACGAGCCCGTCGACGAAGTCATGTTGGAACGACGTGTTCGCCCGGAGGACAGCGCTGTTCTTGATGCAACCCTCGATCGTCAGCCCTGCATGGTCCGACCCGAGCCGCAAGGGGGCATTGAGAACGTACACGCCGGGTAGCAGACAGAGGCGCACTGCGACGCCGCTATCCAACGTCGGTATGAAGCCATCGATGAGCTCCTGGAGCCCTGCGCCGCCCTCCACGTCCTCGGGCTTCACCGTCACCGTGCAGCAGCCCCCTCGCCGGCGCGTCAGCTCGACGAGATTATCGAAATGCTGGCGGCAATCCTCGGTGATGACCAGACCTCCGTCGGTCAGGCGCACCACGCCGAGAGGACATATCCACTGCCGCGGTCCATCGGGCGGCTGCGGACCCTCGTTGTAGCGCTCCGGGAAGATCTTGGTCGGCGCGGCGGGCCGCAGCGCGATCATCCAGTAGTCGCCCTTCACGAAGAAGTCCTCCGGTGCGCTCAGCGTCACCTGGAGACCCGTATCCCCGATCGGCGTGGCCGCGTCCGGCGTGAAGTCGAGCTGCTCCTCCCATACCCTCACGAAGAGCGCACTCGACGTAATGGCCTCCGGATATCCGTCGGGGAGCGCCACGCCGATCTTGATCGTCTTGTCGACGGGATTGTATTGCGCCTTGACCTGCGTGATGACACCACCCTGGGCGGCAATGTAGTTGTCGTCGCCGAGGTCTGCGCTCGCGACCAGCACTTCCACCCATTGATCGATGCGCGGCTGGTGTTGTGCATCCACGGGGCTCGACGCGAGCGTGAGCACACTGGTGTCCGTCGCCGTGTCGATCGTCACCTTGGTGACACGGTAGAGGAAGGATGCGTTGTCGTAACCCCAGAGGATCTGGTTTTGGCTGCACACCTTCACGCGGATGAGCTGGTTCTCTGCGCCCAGATAGCCAGCCTGGGCCGTGGGCGAGCACTCGTCGGGCGGCGGGGACGGTGGCACGAACGTCGCGGCGAGCGTGGCCTTCGACCCGACGCGCATGGTCTTCGGGTCGAAATATAGACCTGCCAGCTCTTCGAACTGCTCCAGCATGTGGTCGAACGCGCTCTTGCAGGTCGGTGCGAACGGGATATTGTGCCGCAAGAAGTGCTGCTGGAGGCGCGTACGTTGCGCAGTGTCCGGGCCGCCGAGCGCCACCTCCCGCAGGCGACGATCCTCGACGGCGCTGACCTCCCGCTCGATGAGGTGGAGGCTGATCTGCGCGTAGGCCATGCTAGGCAAAGGTGCGTCCTCGAGCCAATCGAGCTGTTTCGAATAAAAGACCCCCGGCGACGGCAGGAACACGCGCATTCCGCCGACATACATCGTTCCGGGTCCGATATGAATGTCCTGCGGCGCGCCCTCCTCGGGCGCCTGGATGCTCAGCTTGTAGCCGTCATCGGGGGTCCCGACCGGACCCACGAAATCGAGCGCCTCCTTCCGGAGCTCCTCGGTCGTGATTTCCTGCGCCTCGTTGAGGTCTGCCTCGATGACGGCGCGGCCCTGCTGCGCAATCACCCGTCGGTACTGCCTGCCTTCGTCGTACGTTCGTCGTGCGATGTCGCTGCCCATGGTTGCCTTCCCTGCTGCCGCGTCGCAACCTGGCGATCGGACGATCGTCAGGCGGTCTCGTTCACGTCACGTAAATGAACACTGGAGCGAGCCCTACCGGCACATACTCTTGATACCGGATGCGGAGACTCCGCTCCTTGATTGCATTTTTCTCGCGCCAGAATGCCCCGGGCTCCGATCCCTCGGTTCCGCCCTCCGTGATGGCGGCGGGTGCCGAGAGCGCGAGCTGCGCGTATCCGGGTTGTCCGAACCGCGTCGAGGTGAAGATCGGCGCGGCCGGAGTGATCGATTGCGTATGATACCGCCGGGGCAGCATGCTGCCCTCCGCCCACGCGCTGAAGCGCACGCAGCCGTGCTGCGTGTCCGCGACCGTCATGACGTCGTGGAAAATCGTGTCGCTCGCGTGGAGGCGGTGCACCTCGCCGGGGCCGAGAATCGTGGCGCGCTCGATCTCGACCTCGCCCGTGCCCACGACCGAGAGCGCCTTCTCCGCGCCGAGGGATTGCACGATGCTATCCCGGATGAGGAGGTGCTCCACCGCGCCGCCGGCAGCGACCACAATCGGGCCTGTGATGGATCGATCGATCGTCAACGACCGCACCTGCCCCTCGATCCGAAGTCGGCAAGGAGCGAGGAGCCGGCCATCGACGCTGCTCTCGTAGGTGTCCGTGTCGGGATCCAGGTTGCCCGGATCGAGCGTCGAGGTCACGATGACCACCGATTCGAACGTGCCTTTCAGAACGATTTCGCCCCCGCTCATGAAGATACCGTCGAGCACGAGCGAGCTACCCGACGCACCGGTGAAGGACCACAACGTGCCCTCCGGCGTGAGCCTGACGAGGGGCCGCTTCCGATTTTCGGATTTTAGCACGAGATCGGTCACGTTCACGTCGACGATGGTGCCATAGGTGAGCGAATCTCGGAGGAGCACCGTCCCTTCGCCGCTCGACGACGTGAGCGCCGTTGCGAGCGCGGAACCGCCGCCTTTCACGTCGATCGGCGCGCTCGTCGGCGGTGGGGTCACCTGCCCGCGCACCCGCCTGTCATAAGCGCCCGCCCCGATCGTGGATGGGAATCCATGATGGTACGCGACGCGGAGGGGCCCGCTCCCGGGGATGGGCGGATCCGGATTCGCCGGCATGAAGAAGACGCCCTGCTCCGGATCGATATAAATCTTCTTGTCGTCATTTCCAGGATCCGCGCCCGGATCGGCCATGACGTGCTCCACGGGGATCAGATCCACGAAGTCGCCGTTCTGGCGGAAGATGCCGAACGAGCGCTGCTCGACCGCCGTCGGCTCCGCCGGATCGACGGCCGCGTACAGCTCCTCGAGCGACACGAGCATCAAGAGACGGCTGATGGGTCCCGGGAGCTGGTGTTCGTCCGGGGAGATCCATTCATCGCCATAGGTCCGAGCAGACGCCGCGAAGAGAGGGCTCCTCCGCCCCGTCGGATCGAACGTGTATTCATTCGGGCACCCTGCAACCTGGACCGGCGTCACCGCTTCGAGGGGCAGGCTGTGCAGCCGCCAAAGAAATACGCCCAGACGCGGGATGTTGTACCATCCCGTGTGCCCTCGGCCCACGCGCATATCCGCGGTATACGAGAACTCGTCGAATGCGGTCCCGGTCAAGCGCGCGCCGTGCGGGCTGCGGAGGTCTGCAAAGCCCCCCGCAGTGGTATGGGTCAGCCGCCCGACGAGCCTCTGCACCGCCTGGAGCTTGCGCGCCTTTTCGGGATCGGGGCTGTCCGCGGGCCAGCCTATCTCGGGATCGAGCCCGTGCCGCGCTCGCGCCATCCGGCGGAAAAACTCGACCACCCGCGCGTCCCACCCGGTGAGATCCGATGCGATTTGCTCGAGGACCGCGAGCGTGCCCTTGCGGCGCCGATAATGAATCGTCCGGGCCACGTCGAGCCGCTGCCCACGCGCGTCGAGGCTCGCGACGAGGTTCGTCGCGAGGAGATCGCCGACGTAGGCGATGACCCAATCGTCGCACGTCTCGATCGACTGGTCCTCCCACATCCGATCGATGCTCCGGCGCAGGACGGCCGCCTGGACGCCGATGCGCTGGACCATCTCGCGCAGCGGGCCCTTCTTGCTCGTATCCGTGGAGTCCTCCGCCCGGTACACCTCGGGCAAGAGGCCCCACAGCTTTTCGGTGTAATAAGCCTCGTAGCCGTCTGAAATCGTCGTCACGGCTGTGCTCCCGTCGTCTCGATGACGATGTCGAGGTCTTCGCCTGCGAGGGTGAAGAAACCGCCCTCGCCCGGGTCGTGCCGCTTTTGCGTGTCGGATGGATCGGACGGTGAGGATGCAAAGACCAGGGACGACACGGCGATGGCCCCGGGCACGCGCAGGCACACCTCGATGATCCAGCTATCGTAGATCGCGCCGCCGATCTGGCCGACGCCCGCGCGGAACGGACCCGCGTCGGGGTCGAGCAGCGCGCTCTCCACCGCCGTGCGGAGCGCCTCCGCCTCGTATCGAGGATCGGCGACCACGACCAGCGCGAGGGTGCATTTCTTTGGTATTGCCGGCAGCACGAGCAGGGGTCGGTTCGGGTCGATCGCCGGCTCGAGCGCCGCCACGGCGACACCCACAGCGCCGGGATCACCACCCACGTAAAGCTTGATCACGGCTCGTTGCATCTCCGCGTCCCACGCAAAAATGGATTTGACCCTCGGCACACCGGCCGCGAACGCAATTGCTTCGTAATCGTCTCCCGAGATCGCCCGACCGAACGTGAGCACGGAGCGCGGCCCGGCGCGTCGCGTCGCGGCCGGCGACTCCATGTCCGCGCCTCCGCCCACCGGCACGGGATTGCGGACGGCGGAGAGCCCCGTGAGCGGCTTCAAGAGCACGGTGAGCGCCCCCGCCTTGGGCGCGGCCGCGCCGGCGCCATATCGGTACGAAGCCACGACGTTGCCCTTCCCCGTCGGGAGCCGCGCGCCATTCACGCCATCGCCGAAGATCACGAACGTCTTCCCTTCTTCGTCCTGCCGGGTCGTGAAGACGTGCGCATCGGGCGGCTGCCCGTAGAAGCTCTCCACTTCGGTCCAGGCGATGTCGTTCACCCATACCCGGAGTGTATTGCGGTAGGGCAACGTCCCGCCGGGCACGGCCCCTGCGAAGTGCGTGAGCGGCGATTGCTGGAGCGCGAAGGTTTGACCGACCTTCGTTGCGTCGCCATTCCCCATGACTTCCCGGGGCACGGTTTGGCCGCGGGAGACGGTCAGCAGATTGTAGAAAAGGCGCAGCGGCGGCTTCAGCGTGAGCAGCGTGTCGGACAGCTCGACCACGATCTTGCCGCCTGTGATCGTATCCACCTTGCCGAGCGAGCCAGCCCCCGTCGCGTCCTCGACGAGCACCTCGCTGCCGGGCTTGAGCGAGGTCGGCACCGCCGCGCGGGGGATCAACGTGAGCGTTTCGACGCTGATCTCCGCAGGTGGGTTGTCGATCAGCGAGCCCACGTCGCGGAAGCCGTAGAGGACGCGGTAACCCGACAGGGGATCGGATTCATACACCGGCATCCCGACCCCGGGGGCGAAGTAAATGTCCGCATGGAGGTTCGGAAGCGGGATGACCGGCTCCTCCGGCGTTCCCGGTGGCTCCCCCGGATACCCATTGAGCGCATTCTCGTACCAGACGACCTCCTTGTACTCGGTGACCTGCGCGAGGTGCTTGCGCTGGCTCGATGCAAACAACACGAGATCCCCGACCGCGAGATCGCGAGCGACGGACGTGAGGTGCGCGACCCCTTCGAGGAACACGAGTATACCAGGGGCATTCGTCCTGACGTAGAGCTTCGTCTCCAGCGTGCTCCGGAGCAATCGACAATCCTTCGCCTTCACATCGCCGAATCCGCTCAGGGGTGCGGTGAAGGTGACCCGCGTATTGATATTTTCGCGCGGATCCTTCTCGTGGGCGACGGATTGGACCGTGACCCACGCATACCCGGTGGTCGACATGTTCCAGCTCTTCGCCACGAGGAGAAGCTGGTCGAATGGCCTCACGCTGCTGATGACGCCGCTGAGGAGCACGCTCGACCCGTCGATCGCCGTGTCGACGGCGGGGTCCACCTCCAGCACGCCCGGCGCGCTCGCCGCGGCGACCGCGTCGACCTCGAAGATCTGCGGCACCTCGCCCGGAGGGGGCTTGCTTTGCAACGAGAGACCCTGCGGCACCGTGACCTTCGTGTGGCCAGCCGACAGCAGCGCCGAGAGCTTGCCCGTCGCGCCAAGCGCCGGCCTCGGGCGATACCCGAGGAGGTTGACCAGGCGCGAGGCGCTCGCCGGCTGATAGGCCGTCCGCAAATAAGAATCGTTTGCGATGCGCTCGTTGTAGAACGTGAGGATGTCGGCGAGGTATGCCCACCACTCGAGGAGCTGCAACGCCAGATCACCCTCGGCGCTCGGCTGCCATCTCTCGAGCGCCTGCTCACCTGGCAGCACCTGCAAGAGGGCTTGGCGAAAGCTCACATAATCGCCGGTTCGGTATTCGATCACGTCGAGCCCCGGCGAATTGTGGATCGTCCGGGGATGCACGACCGTGTCGCACGGGCAGACTTTCTCGTCGTCACTCATTTGCCGCCCTCCACGAGCACGTCGACGCTTCCTCGCTCGGGTCGGCTCGGGTTCGAGTCCACGCGCAGGATCTCCGCCTTTCCTACCTTGACGAGCGCCGGCATATCGATGAAGCCGATCGGCGATCCGCGCCGTCGGAACTGGACCACGCGCACGCCGTCGACGCCATGGACGCGCTGCACCGCGGCCTCGAGCGCGCTCCTCCACAGGCCCTGGCCAAAGGTGAAGCGATCGAGATGAAAGAATCCGGTCGATCCGTCGGGCCTGCGAGCGGCGCTCAGCGCTTCGAGCACCGCCTCCCGGACATCCGCCTTGAAGGCGTCTCGCCTCGCGCAGACCTCCACGACGATATCGAGCGCCACGAAATGCGGCGGCAGGACGTGCGATTCGTAGCCCGCGAGCCGCACGCGCTCGAGCTCCTCGATGAGCTCGATGCGCCTATCGAGGGAGAGCTCGCCCGTGCCGCGCGGGTCGGGCGCTGTGAATACGGAGAGCCAGCTCCCCGTGTAGCGGAAGGTCGTGCCTGCGCGTTGCACCCAGGGCAGCTCGCCGGCGATCCGTTCATAGTCTTCCTTGCGGACCGCGCGGCGCGTCTTCGCGCGAAATGCGTGCGGCGCGAGCTTTCGTACAGCCTCGTCCGTCTCCGGATCGGCGCCACCCGTCGCCGGGAAGGGGTTCGTCACCTTCGCGGCCACCATTTCGAGCATCCCACCCGGGACGATACGCGTGATGCTATCGGCGGCCACGTTGCCCGTGGCTCCACCGCCCACGCGATAGGTCACCTGAAAGACGGACTTGGCCTCGGGAATGACGCCGAAAGAGCCGTCCCCGAATCGGATCGTATCCCCCTCGGCGCCGTCGTACTCCATGGGCGCAGCTCCGGTGGGGCCGGGCAATCCGACGCGAGCATACCGTACAGGGTCGACGGTGAATGCCTCATCGAAGCTCTCCGCGTCGAGCAGGTTACGCCGAAACACCCACGGGCGGGCGGGGCTGGTATTCACCTGCGTAACCCGGATTTCGGGCCAAGGCCGCGCGTCCGGGGCGTCTTCGCGGTACAGCCAGGCGAGCGGCGCGCCGTCGAGGGGGAAGAGGTATTGCGGCGTGCCTTCCGGACCTGTCCGCGTGAGGGCCACCTTCTGACCGAGCATCGCCGCGCTCTCCGTGGCGAAGGTCTCTGTGAAACGTTGCCCCTGCGTCGCGGGGACGAGGTTGGCCGCGAGCGACGTGCGCGTGAGATCGTGATCACGCCGCAATGCGTCCTCGGGGCGCCACACGAGGCGCGTGACCTTGCCGCCGCCTCCGGCGAGCGGGTCGATCCGCTCCTCGCCATCCACCGCGAGCGTGACGAACTCGCGCACGGGTGGATCTCCGGGGGTGGCTGGCAGGGTATCGATCAAGATCTTTTGCCCTGCCGTGAGGCCGAGCCCGTGCTTCTCGACCCACATCTCCGTCGCGCCCGAATGGAGGCATCGCTCGTCGTCGTTCCACCAATGCGGCTCGATCTTGTTCCAGAGCGGGTTTACCGGGTACTTCGTCTGGTCGCCGAGCCCGATGCCCGTCTCGAAAAAGAGGGTCGTCCCGTCGGGACCCTGGGTGCTCACGGGGAGCCCCGCCCCGATCGGGCCGCCCGTGACCTCGAACTGGAGCAGCACGCGCGCGGCCGTCGCCGGCCGCGGCTCGTAATCGACGAGGCGCGCGTGTCGGACGACGCTACGCCGCTCCGTGGCCGTCTCCAGCCACGCCTCGGCGGCGATGCGGTCCTGCAGGTAGCTGAGGTCGTCGGCGACGCTCGAGAGGGTCTCCAGGAACATGACGCCGAAATCTGCCGGGGATCGCTCCTCCCACGCGGGATAACGGCGCGCCGAGAACTCGAGGAGCGCCCGACGGAAGCTCTCGAAGTCCTTGGCGAGGTAATCGATGGGCGGCGGATCCGCGGGTAGCGGCGCGCACGCCGCGGCCTGCGCCTCGCAATCGACGAGCGCAGGACAGCCGACCTTGAACGAGAACGGGGCATGATCGAAATAAGGATCGAGCGATTGCGTGCCCGCACCGGAGGCGCTCTGCAATGCGAGCGTGTACGTCGAAAAATCCCCGGGCGCTGCGACGCGCAGCGTGAGCACCTTCGCCGGGACGTCCCAGTCGTTGGCGTCGTCGATCGGGAGGACGGGCACCTTCGGAACCGCGTCCCCTCCGGTGATCGTGGCGCCTGTCACGACGCCCACGAGGTCGTCGACGGGGTTCATGAAATGGATACGGATCTCCGTCTGCGCGATGTTCGCGATCTCGACGAAATCGATCCCGTTGAGCTCCGGGTGCAGCCGGAGCAGTTTCGCGCGGTCGGCAATACCGCTCATGGGATCAGGACCTCCGTGTGTTGCGGGGCGCGCGTCTGGCGAATCACGTAATCAATGCGAATCAGGATCTGACCCTCGTCGTCCACCTCGCCGGCCCCATGGACCTTCACCTCTTTCACGTCGATGTGCTCGGCGAGCGCGTCGGTCAACGCCTGAAGGACGAGCATCTGCGCGGTCGCGTTGAGCGGCTCGGCGTTCGGGGCGAACAAGAGGCGTCGGAGCCCGGCGCCGAAGAGGGGCCTGTTGACGCGCTCCCCTGGCGTCGTGAGGAGCACCTGGCGGATCATCTGCTCGACATGCGCCTCATAGCTGGGCGTGCGTGCCCCCTGACCGGAGACGCCGTCGATGCGGAACGGAAAGGCGTAATCGCATCGCTTCATGACCACCTCATTGCCCCCTTGCCCTCTGTTGCATGCTCACGATCACTGTGCCCTGGGGCGTGCCGTCGGCCGCAAAGCAGCGGCCCGTGCTGCTCTCCGTGAGCACGGGTTGTCCTCCCACGAGGCACCTCGTCGTCGGCTCCGACCAGACGACGGTGACGCACGGATGGGGCCCGTTCGACGTCTGAAGTACGCAGCCCTCCACGAGCGTGGCGTCGGCGGCGTGAAGAAGGGTGCCCTGCACCGCTTGCGCACGCACGGCGGGGGCCGTCGTTTTGACCCTTCCAAAATGCGGGCACAAGAGCAAGCTCGATTCGGTGAGGAACGCGCCCATCACGTCACCACCATGCCGTCGTCGTTGACCTTGACGGCCGCTTCGAGGACCTCGATTTTCCCGGCGCTCCGGCTGATCGTCACCCCTATCGCGTCCAGCGTGACGCGATTGCCGTTGGGATCCGTGATGGTGAGTGATGGGAGCAGCGAGCTCCCATCGAAGAGGAACTGGTGACCCGCCGCCGTGCGGATCACCTTCCTCGCCGGCGCGGCGTCGGCGGGCATCTCGCCGTCGTGCCAGTAGCACCCGCTCCAGATGGGGTAGGAAACGTCTCCGCCCTCGAATTCGATCCACACCCCCGAGCCTTCCTCGGGCAGGAAGGTGATGCCTGCGTCGGGCCCTGCATAGGGCACGCAAGGCGAACACCAGCCCGTGATCGTCTCGCCGAGCACAGCAGGGACCTTCGCCTTGATGCGACCTCGCCCGCCCTGCTCGACCTCGACGACGATGCCGCGGTATTTTCCGTAAAACCTGTTTCGGATCCGGTCGAGGATGTCCAGGATCGCCTGCTCGTTCAGCATCACGCGCCTCCGGGCGGCGGCGAACCGACCGCATTGCGTACCAGGACGAAGCTCATCTTGTGGCTCCTCGGCTGGATCGTGTGGCGTACGCTCCAGACGAAGTATTTGCCCGAGTGGATGCTGCCGGCCCCGTCGATCTGTACGACCATCCCCGCGCGCAAGACGGCCTTGAGCTGCGAGACGTCGGCTTCGCCTTTGCAACGAACGAAGAAGCCGGCCTCCCGGAGCAGCGAACGCGCGCGCAGGGCGAGCTCGCCTGCGTCGTCGACCGTCGTCGTCAACAAGGCCTTGGGTTTGCGGTCGCCCATCGCCTGGATGCTGCCGAGCCCTGGGGAAATGAAGTCCGAGAGCCCCCGTGCCTCCAGCAAGGGCAATCCGCTGTCCTTGGTCTCCACGCGCGCGGCGCTCGGGTCGGGGTCGCTGAACAATGCCTGCTGCGCGGCAACTTCGCTTGGCCTCGCCACGTCCCACTCGAAATCGAGCGCGTGCACCGTGGCCGTGGTCGAGGGATTCAGCGTGAGGGTCACGGCGGGCGCGGCCGCGAGGTTCGGTTTTCCGAAATAGCCGATGCGCGCGCCGGGACGATCCGCGCAAGCCACGCGGCAAAGTTTACCGTTGCGGCGAGCGAGCTGCTTCAGGAACTGGATGTCCGTGGCTCGCTGCATCAGCGTGTGGCCGGACTCCGTGTGCGCCGGCGAGTCATCCTCGGTATTCTCGGACGCAGGCGTGATGCCGTATTCCTTGAAGACCTCGTTCGCCACACCGCCGTCGGTCATGCCGATCCATTCACGGGCCCTCTCGTCCAGGTTCATGAGCCAGGAGGCGTCCTGACCCCATACCTTCAGGGTGGAGCTCGTCGTCCCCGTCTCCAGGTGGATCTTGTGGGAAAGAACGTATCCGTCGAAGATGCACTCCGGCGGCTTTTCCTCGGCCGTCGCCACGAGGCAGAGATTGGCGTAGGGCTGGATCGATGGGTCCGTCAAGCGCGTCAGCTCGCCAGCGGGCGTGCCGTCGAGCGGGAGCGAGATCTCGATGGCCCCGGGCAAGTCGACGCTCTCCTCGATCTCGATGGAGCCAAAGGACTTGCAGAGCGAATCTTCACCCGCCTCCACGCCGTCCGTGAGGATTTGAAGCGCGTTTGCCATGTCTCAAGTACCCGTGACAGGGACGCCCACGAGCTCACGCGCGGCGAGAGCGTCCGGCGCGATGGTGCCGCTCACGTCGCAGAGACGATAAAAAGCCGTCGGCTCCGAGAGATGGCGTGTTGCGATGTAATCGAGACGCTCGCCTTCGAGCCTCCGATGAAAGCCGAGGAGCTGGGGCTGCCGCGGCAGCGGGATCGTCGTCGCGGTCACGAGGCCGCGCTTGGTCTGCACGGTATACGTGGTTTCCTTGGCGTAACGGCTTCCGGGCGAGAACATGATCCATATCCTCCAATCAGACCGGCAGCATGCCGACGTCCCCTTTGGCATTGGCCAGGTTCGCGATTGCGAGGACCTGGCGAAGGCCATGCGAGTACGAGTAAGCGACCATGCCGACCTTGGCGAGCGGGTCGTGGGCCTGAGCTGCGACCGCGAGCTCCTCGGGCGTGAGCACGCGGAGCCCGATCTTCGCCTCCACCTGGGTGGGGTTGAGGAGCTTGTCGAAGAGCTTTTCGGTCACGCTGAGGCTCGTCACGCGTACGGGCAGGATGCGCCCCGGGCCCCAAACGAAGAGGACGGTGGGGAGGAGGAATTGCGGCACCTCGCACGCATTCTTCGCTCCGGTCGCGCCGACGAGCTCTTCCTTGACCTCGACCGGAAAGATCAGCATCTCCAGGGCAGCGAGCCTCGTGTAGACGCCCGAAATGGCCGCGATGCGGCTCCCCTCGGCGATCTGATCGTTCGCGTCCATCTGGAGCGTGAACGAGAACGACTCGCCCGGCTTTCCCGAGGCCGCCTGCGGATTGGAATAGGAGCCAGGCTTGGAGCCGCCGCCCCCTCCATCGGGCTGATCCCACGTGTGCTCGATGGTCTCCGGGTTGTACTGGAACATGATCAAATTGGGCACGGGGATCGGCCCCTTCTTCGCGAGCTGAACCAACGCGCCCTTCATGAAATAGCCCGGCATGCTCTCAACTCCCTTTCTTCACGGCCGTCATGCCGAGCGCGACAGCTCTCGTACGATACCGCTGACGATGTGGTGCGCGAGCGAGTCGACGTCGCTCTGCTCCCGCGGCGAAGCTCGCAGGTCGAGCCGCAGGGCCCCGGGGTTCTCGACGGCAGCATTCGGAATGTCGGCCGCTGCGAGCCCTTCGGATACCTTCATGGCGAGGCGCCGCCCCTCGTCCTCGGTCAGGCCCGAGAGCTTCAAGACGAGCCGGTCGATGTGGACCTCCTGCATCGTGACATCTCCTCAGCGGCCTTTCGGGGCCGCTTCCATGCATCATCCTTGCCGCAGGCCGATCGTCGTCGTGAAGCCGCGTGAGAGCAGCGTCGGCGCCACATTCGTGGTCTCCGACGCCGCGCGCCGCTCCTCCCGGCGATTCGGGGACGGGGCCGCGGGCGGCGGCGGGGGGGGCGCGACATGCACCTCGATGGTGCCGATATGAATCGATCGTCCGCTCGTGGCCTTCGGCAACGCCGGCCGGGGGAGCGGCTCGCCCGGCGGGCGCGTGAGGACCTGCGCACGGGCGCGGGGCGGCGCGTCGGGCACGCGCGAGGCCCCAGGAGGCTCGGCCCGGGGCTCGGGCGACGCCATGGGCACGGAGGATTGCGCCGCGGTCGAAGGAGGGAACGGGCGCGGGCCGTGCGCCTCCGGCGCGGGCTGCGAAACCCATTGCATTGCAGCATGCAATGCTGCGCCGACAGCAGCCATGGGATCATCGGCGACGGGGGTGCGGGGCTGCGTGCGCGTAGCAGGCCCCGGCACCTCCGGCGGCGCGGGCATGGCCGCGGGTGGCGGTGTGCTCGTGTCGCGGCGCTCCCCCTCGGGCGGGGCGCCGCGGAGCTTCGGCACCGGCGATCGCAAGGCAGGTGCCGGCCGTGACGGCGTCACGACGGATTCGCCGACCGTGATGCGAGGCTCGGGGGCTGCGGGCCGCGGCATCGGAATGGATGCATCGAGAACCCCGGGCCATGGGGATTCCATGGGCACCGTATCATGCGGTGACGGCGAGAAATCCTGCGCATCCGCGGCAGCCGGTGCGATTGCGCGGGGCGGCTGAGGTCGCCGGACCTCCGGCTCCGCCGAGGCCACAGGCATACGCTCGGCGCCTCGCGCGGGCGGGAAGCGTCGAGGCGGCATGAGCGAAGGGGCGTCCGCACGCGCGCGACGGGCAACGGCGCCGAGATAGGAACCCTTGGCCATCTATCCTGCGCTCCTTTCCGCGTGGATGAGCTCGGCATAACGGGTTCGTCGGAGCCTGGGCAAGGCGAGGATGTCCTGCTCGGACCACTTGTAATGACCCGCGAGCAGGTGGACCTCCTCGTACAGGGAGGTTGCCTGCGCGCGGAGTTCGAGGAGCACGTAACGCTGCGGGTCGAAGGGAATGCGCACCGTCGCGGCGCATACGGGGCAGGTGCCATCGAGCTTGCCGTAGAGGCTGGGGGCGAGCGCCTCCATGGCAGCTTCGACGCGCCGTCGTACACGCGCCGGAGCATCTGCGGGCCGGATGCAGCGCTCGGCAAGCAAGCGGGCCCCCTCGGGCTCGTCTGCAATGGCGAGCTGATCGGCGCCCGAGGGGGGGCGGAAGGATACGTCAGGGTTCGTCATCCGAAACCAGCCCGGCTCGCGGTCGCGCTCGATCCCCCGCGGCTTGCGAGGCTGGTGGTGGGCGAGGTAATCGGTGACGCGGAATGCGATGTCGATGCGCTCGCCGCACCCCTCCGCCGGGCATTGGATATCCGTGCGCACAAGATCTCCAATCACCATTTGCCGGATGCGGAGCAGGGTGGCGTCGAGATCCGTGAGGGGCAGCGCCTCCCAGGCGATCGCCTCGCCCTGCGCGGAGCGCGCGAGGGCGGAGGCGAGCGCGAGCGCGAGCCCCACGTCGCAGTCGGAGGCTTCGGCGAGGAGCATGTCCTCGGCACCTCCGGGCTGCCGCAGCGTGACGCGGAGCTCGCTGACGGGAAGGCGGAAGCCGATCAACTCAGATCTCCTTTGGCTCGCCCAGGCTCAGGTCATGCTCCCAGCCGTGGTGCTCGAGCTTGATGGTCTCGATGGCCACCGCATTGCCGCCCGCGTCGAGCTCGGGCATGGCTTGGTATTCCGATACCCAGCAGTCGTGGAGGACGTAGCGGTGCACCGGCTGGCCGGCCTCGTTGAGGAGCTCGATGCGCACCTCCTTGCGGAGCTTGTCGAGCGACTGCGAGGGCGCGCCTTTGTCGAGGACCTGCGCGGCGTTGGCCCATTCCTCGAAATCCTTGTCGTGCGTGATGCCGCGCTCCAGCGTGACGGGCTCGTACTTGGTGCGGCCGAGGCCCTTCAGGATGAGGGCGCTGCCGCCCTCCTTGTATTCGATGACGTCGGAGGAGCGCTTGAGACCGCCCACCTTGCTGACGCCGGCGACGGGCGCGGTCGACTCGCCCAGGTAGACGAGGAACCGGTACGCTTTGTAGGGATCGTACCGGCGGGTGTTGATCGCGAAAGGCTTGCCCATGGGTTCTCCTACGCCTGCGCCTGGCCGGCGAGCTGCGAGATCTTGACGATGACGAACTCCGCCGGCTTGAGGGGCCGGAAGCCGACGATGAGATTGACCCTGCCGAGGTCGATATCCGCCTGCGTGGTGGTGGAGGAATCGCACTGAACGAGGAACGCCTCGCTCGGCTTGGTCCCCTGGAAGGCGCCCTGCCGGAAGAGCGAAAGCATGAAGGCCTCGACGCTGGTGCGCAGGGCGGTCCAGAGCGGGACGTCATTGGGCTCGAAGATCGCCCATCCGAGGTTCCGGTAGAGGGTCTGCTCGATGAAGAGCGCCATGCGCCGGACCGATACGTACTTCCACTGCTGGAACGACAGGTTGTTCGCTACGAGCGTGCGCGCGCCGAAGACGACCGAGCCGACCCCAGGGAAGGTGCGGATGGCATTGAGCGAGTGGTCGTTCAAGACACCGGCCTGCTTGTCGGTCATGCGCCCGTCGGCGACGACGCCGCTCACGTTGCGGAGGGTGGTCTCGAGCCCGGCGGGAGCCTTCCAGACGCCGCGGTTCGTGTCGGTGCGCGCGAAGACGCCGGCGACGGTGCCGCTCGGGGGAATGAAAATGGTGCTGCCGGTGAGGGGATCGAGCGAGTTGAGGTAGGGGAAATACAGCGCGCCGTTCGTGCTCTTGGGAATGACGTCGAGCACGGTCGGATCGTCCACGATGTCGTTGACCTTGTAGTTCGGCGGCGCATCGACGATCAGGAATGCCTGCTTCCGCTCGCAGAACGTGAGCGCATGGCTCAGGACGGTTTGATGGGCCACGCCAGGGATCACCATCAGGTTGAAGATGTCGACCTTGTCGAGCAGCTGTCCATCGCCGAAGATCGGCAGGAAATCATTCTCAAAAAACGTCGTCGCGCTCGGATCGGGCACGACCGCGTATTGGAACAGCACCGGAGTCGACGTCGACACATACGCCCCGTAATCCGCGACTTCGACGAGCTCCGCCAGCGAGGAGTTGGCGAGCCGCACTTCGATGCTGTTCACGGCATCGCCAGCTTCTTTGACGAGCTTGACCCCACGGAACACTTCCACGCGGCTTCCGTACGAGATCGTGATGTCGGCGACGTTCCCCACGAGATTGCTGACCGACGCCGTCATCGGCGACGAGGCATCCGTGGGCTCGAGGGCCCGGAGGACGGCATTCGTACCGATGCTCGCCTCCGTCTTCGTGAAGGCGGTGGTGCTCCCCGACGTATGGAGCTGGGGCTTCAGACCGATGACATAGGCATCGGAGCCGCCGTTCAGGAAAAATTGCTGGACGGCGTACGGGACGCTGTTGTCCAGGTACACGTTCCGGTAAAGACCTCCGAACTCGCGCTCGTAATCGGCGAAGCTGAAGATTCGGACTGGCTTGTCGAATTGCTTCGTCTTGAACGGGTGCGTGTAGCCAATGAAGACCGTGATCGAGGTGGGAGCAGCCGCGATGGTGCGCGAGGTGCTCGGCAACTCTTCGATGTAGATACCAGGGTAACTCGTGGTGACCGGCATGACGGGACCCTCGACTTCTGGATGCGGTAGGGGTTCAGGCCTATTGCGTGATGGGGCTCGCCGAAGCCTTGGTCGCGTCGGTGCCGCCCGTCAGGTTGAACGTGCTGGTCTGCGGGATGCCGAGCGAGCCGCCGACGGGCGCCGCGACCGAGACCACGTAGCCGAATGCGTCGTTGATCGTGGTCAAGATGCCCACGGTGGTCGGATTGAGCGCGGTCAACTTGACGTTCCAGACGGCCTCGAGCGAGAAGGTGCCGTCGGCGCTCACGACATTCTCGATAACGATGTCGATGTCGTTCCCACGCGAGCCGGGCTTCCGCGCCACAAGCTGGAAGGCGGCGACATCCTCGCCGTACTTGCGGATCTGCGTGCCGCTCGTGGCGGCGGCCGGGACAGGGGTGGCATTCGTCCCGCCGGCCAGGGAAGCCCCCGCCAGCGCGGCCGGGAGAACGAGCGGCAAATCGGCGTCACGAAAGCGGACGAGCCCCGGCTTGGAGCCCGGCCGCGTCTCGGTCCCGAGCTCATCGAGGAGCGTCTCGCGCGAGACGTTCGTATACGTCGTCGTCGCCGTGACCTCGAGGTCGAACGTCTCCTCCGCGGCGGTCACCTTGATCTGGATCTGATTGCCCCACGCCCCGGGATCCGCTGCGCGAATCACCATTGCCAGGCTTGGAGCGGGCGCCTTTCCCGGCCTGATATAGCCGGTTTCGTACAGATGATTGAGCCAATCCAACGCTGCCGAATAAGGCGAATCGGGCGTGACGAATTGGATCTGACCATTCGTGTCGAACCCGAATGCAGTCACGGGAATGAGCAATTGTTGCCCTCCCGTCGTAAGAAAGCTAATCGGACCATACGCAACGGCGGTCGTTAGCGACATGAGACCCTCCTTGAATGGAAGGGAAGGCCACCAGGGGGGGCGACCACCGGGCCGTAGCACTCCCTTCTTCCGTCTCGGACGGGGTGTAGACTACAACATATCAACCCATCAATGCAACCCCATTTTTGGTGAATTTAACGCGCGTACCCAAAAATACTTTGCACAGTCCGTGGGGTGATGTGCGCTTCACTCGTGTGTTGGCTGGGCTCATCAATGAGGAGAGCGGTCTCCGCGGCAGCGTACGGAGGGCGGCTCATGCATTCGAGAACCTCGTCACGCGGCGCATTCTTCCTTGCCGTTGCGATTTTGCTGCTGGGTTCGCTCCTCAGGGGTTGCGGAGCGGATCTTGCGTCGCAGGGCGTCATGGGACGACCGGCGAGGGCGTCCTCGAAAGGAGCGCGAACGTGTATTCGCGGGCTGGCGGCACCTCCTTCTGGGCGACCATGGAGAGCGGCTATCTATTATAAGGAGTGGCTGCTGCTTGGAGGCTGGCACGGCCTTTGACGACCGCGTGGCGGCGATGGGGGCGTAGAGAAGGAGGAAGGCTCCCGCAGCAGGGGGACGCGGCCTCCGTGGTCGACGAAGCACGAATCCCACGCCTGCACGTGACGGCGCCGGAGACGTATGCGGTGCGCGGCAGGGCGGTCACCGTGTGGTTCGAGTTGTTGCTATCGCGTGTGACGATAGGTTTCCTCTCCCGTCGTCGCACGTGCGCGGCGCAGTTCATGCGAATGGGAGCTGCCCATTTCGCCCGTCGTGCGGTATCCTTGGAGCAAGCGCCACTGGAGGCCACAGCATGTCCACCTTCGAGCGAAAATCGCGCGCAGCCATCCCTTCCCCGGTGCAAAAAACGGATGTCTCGCGGCGACAGGCGCCTGCTTCGGGGCGGGGCGTGCCCGAGCTGTCGAGTGAAATGCCCACCATGGCCCAGCCCTGGACGCCTGTGGCATGGAGGCTCTCTCCCTCTTGGCAAGTCTATCCCAGCCGCAAGGCATCCCCTGCGAACGCTTCAAGCAGCTCTGCACATGCGCGCGGAGCCGATGGGGTGAGCTCTGTGTCGGAAGAATCCGAGCCGGCTACGGATTCGACGCTGAATGCGGCCATGCCGCGCGAGATCCAGACACTCGCGTCGGCATTCGGGATCGAGCCGGGGGGCGTGAAGGTGCGGGCGGATGGCGAGGCCCAGCGGCAGCTCGAATCGCGCGGGGCCCGGGGGCTCGTGGACAGCGGCGTCGTGTATCTGCATCCCACGAAGGTCGACCCGCGAACGGATACGGGGCGATACGTCCTCGCGCACGAGCTCGCCCATCTGGCACAGGCGCGAAACGCCGCGCCCGTGGGCGGAGCGGGCCCACGGGCGCGGCTGGCTGCCGAAGCCGAGGCTGCGCAACTCGGCCAGGCACACGCGCGAGGCGCGGCTGTGAGTCGCCCTTTGGCCCCGCTCGGGCCGGGGCCCGCGGCGGACAACGACGCCGTCACGGGAGACGTGGAGGATCTTCTCGCCGAGCCGATGCTCACCTCGATGAAGGTGCGGATCGAGGGACTTTACTTCACGCCGAAGCCGGGCTCGCGATGGCTCGCCGGTCCCAACAAGCAGCTCCAGATGACGGCTGCCGCGTTATGGCATCTCGTCGGCAAGAAGCGCTACAGCCCCCGCCTCGCCGTCGAGGCGTACCAGGCGTTGCGGCAGGAGGGCTTCTCGGTCGTGGGCATGCAGGCAGAGACGCCGGTAGCGCAGCTTGCTCCCCCTTTCGCTCTCTACAAGTCGATCCCGCAAAAATTGGTCAAATGGCTCCTCGCCCGAGGCATCGAGCTCGCCCTCGAGGAGGAGCGGGTCGCCTACATCCTGGCCGTCGACGACGCGCGGGGAGCCTGGGAGAAGCTCCGGTACGCGCTCGCCTTCCCGCCCTGGTACACGGAGTCGATCTTCCTCCGCGTGATTCTGAGCCATCGGGGGCTCTTGAGGGATTTCATCGACGCCCGGAAGCCCGGACTGGTGAACCAGAAGAGACTGGCGGGCCGGATGAGCCGAACGCAGGATGCGATTCGTGACACCCTGCTGGTGCCCGCGTACGCCGTCGACGGCATTCGCCAGGACCCGGGCCTGGTGGACGAGCCCGCGTACCGCGCGTTGTGGCGAATGCCCCCTGTCCGCCCCCTGGCTTCCGGGGTGTACGAGCCCGCGCCCGCGAACAGCGTGCCGGACGAGTACCTCGCGGCCGAGCTCCTCCTGGACATCGAGAGGGCGCCGAAGCTCGCCGTGGAGGCGCTCGACGTGGACAACCACGAGGTCCGCAAGAAGCTGCTTCTGGATTTCGCTCTGCGGATGAAGGTGCGGCTCGTCGACGCGGAGGGCGAGGATCACCTGCTCGACGGGCCCGTGAAGGCGACGATGCCGCCGTTGCCCTCCAGCCTGATGAGTTATCCCGCGCTCGATCAGCAGTTCTTTGACCTGCCGGAGGGCTCGGACGCCACCTTCTTCATGCAGCTTCACATCAGCAGCCTGATGGAATCGGCGACCACGTTCTTCAACTATGAGTGGCAGCTCCTCGAGGTCCCCGAGAACGACATCAAGAAGCTCGCGCAAACGGCGCTCGATCTCGAGGCCAAAGGGGAGGCGCCAGGCATGGGCGCGGTGCTCTGGCAGCGGCTCGGGCGCGACATGGACGACAACGCGGTCGATATCCAGCGCGCGCTCCAGGCGCTCATCAGCGATATCGGGGCCCCGAGCATCGGCGCCGCCACCCTGGTCTCCCTCAACGCGATCCTGCGGCCGATCGGGACGTTCGTGCGAGCGGGCATCCAGACCCTGGCCGAGCCGTCCTTTGCGCATGCCCTGCCCTTCAAGAAGAGCGGCCTCTACATCGTCCGCTGCATCGCGTCGCCGATGGCCGTCGAGGGTCGTGTCATCGAGCGCGCCCCGAGCGTCGCGTGGATGCCGGTATGGGTGCGACCGTCCGCGGAGATGTCCAAGCTGCGGGTCGATGCCGATGTGCGGGCGATGTTCGAGGAGGAAGGCCGTCTTCAAGACCTTTACAAGGAGCTCTTCAGCAACGACAAATCGATGGCCCCCGAAACCCGGATGGCCCTGCTCAGCGAGTACGAGGACATTCGCCAGACGCTCCATGGCAACGCGTTGCCCGTGTTGTTCCGCGAGCGCGCGATGCTGGATCGCCGCCTCACGGAGCTCCAGACCCGCAAGACCGGTGAGACGAGCGCGATCGATCCGAAGCGGGACGAGCCCGCGCCGGATTCGAAGGAAATCGAGGCGCTGACCCAGCGAATCGCCGACATCGACGAGATCCTCATGCGGCGCCAGGCGCATCTCCTCGACCTCGAGAGCGAGAACGAAGGCGCGTCCTTGGAGCCGCCCGTGCGCATCACGGCGGCGCTCGTGGGGCGCGACGGCGTCACGCACCGCCTCCTCCTCGAGGCCGTGGAGCGCCCCGCGGACGGGGACCAACTCGTCTATGCCGTGCTCGACTCCACCACCAAGAAAAGCAGCTTCGAGGTGGGCGCCCCCAGGGAGAACCGCGAGGACGCCATCGTCGCCGCGGCGACGAAGCTGCTCGAGAGCGACCACGGGTATGGCCGTGGATCCTGTACGCTCTACATCCCTCCGTACATGGCAGGGGAGTTCGGCGGGGCCGGAACGACGCGAACGATTCGCATCGAGAAGGACCGGTCCGCGCTGACGTTGGAGAGCATCGAGAACATCACGCTGGCGATCTCCGTGGCGACGGTGGCCGCCGCGCCGTTCCTCGCGCCCGGCGTGATGCTCTCCATCATGATACCGGTCGGCGTCGTCGGCGCCATTCCCTCGGCCTATCGACTGGCCGACCGCGCTGCCCTGGGTACGCTGCGCGCGAACGATCTCAGCATGTGGATGGACGTGATCAACGTCCTCAGCGCCCCGGTCGGCGCCGTGCGGGCGGCGGCCAGCCTCAAGCTGATCCCGGTTTCCGCAGGTGGCCAGCTCGGCTTGATGATCTTCGGCTTCGGCCTCGACGGGCTGAGCGTCGCCGTGGCCGGTGCCGATCTCTATGCGCAGATCAAGACGATCTCCGAAGATGAATTGCTGCCCGACAGCATTCGTCGGGCGCAGATCATGGAGCTCCTCGGCTCTCATTTGCTGAATCTCGGGATTGCCGCCGGGCACCACCTCGTGATGGAGGGGAAAAACGCTAAGGCGCGCGGCGGCGAACAAGCGCCGCACGTCCCGGGGCGTCGCGCCGATCCGACGGTGCATTCCCTGTTGAAGATGGCCACGGGAAGGGAGATCCCTGTCTATCGGTCGGAATCGGTGGGGCCGCTGGAGGCCATGGCCGTCCCCGAGTTCGACGCCTACGGATTGATCAGGGACATTTACGTGGTTGCCGGCGTCCGTGCCGACACGAAGATGATCGTCGGCCACGCCGTCGCGGCGAAGATGTTGCTCCGTTACATGGGCCTGTCGGGCCGGGTCCGTCATGCGATCAATCGAGCCGGAGCGTTGCTCTCGGGCAAGCCCGACCCCAAGGATCCGGGCAGCCAGCCCTGGCGCTCGCAGGCCTTTTATTCGGCGATGGAGCTCGCAAAGCTCGCGCATCTCATCCAGTCGTACAGCCACGAGATACGCGGGAACGAGTCGACCGGAAAGAAGTTCGACGCCGCTCAGGAAGAGAAGCACAACAAGCTCCTCGAGGACCTACGCGCGCAGGTGCGTGAGCACGAGGAGAAGCTCACGAACTTCGAGGCAGGCCCGGACTTCGTCGCGGCGAAGTTCGATGGGTCCGAGATCAAGAAGACGCCCCTCACGGAGTACACGCCCGCACCCGAGGGCCACTTCTACACGCAGGATCCGAACAACAAGGGAGCGTACCAGCTCTACATCAAGCCGGGCAGCACACCGGAGAACCCGATGATGGTCGACCCATCGGGCAAGAGGGACCCGACATCAGGGAAGATAAACCTCGTCCCCCGGGAAACCTCGCCGACATCCAGGCGAAAACACTTTCGGCATTGGAATTCCGATCAACTGAATCGCCAGGCGGTGAAAGACGGTTATCCTCCGCCTCTGCCGGGCGAACAGTACGTCGTAGATACCAATGGCCAGTGGAAACTGAAGGCGCCTGACAACGTTCCGTTTCTGACACCGGACAAGAGTCCCGTCATGGGCAGTGAGGCCAATCGTATTCTAGCCACCCTCATGCCATCGCAATGGGAGACGGCGTACGACGGGTTTCGCAGACAGATTCGCGCGAGAAGCCCACTAGGAGAGAAATGGAACGCACACAAGAATCGAGCGGTTCCCGTCCTCTCGAAGGGCCAGCAAATCGGAACGGCAACTGTGTATACTGGCGAAGCTGGACCGGCACTCGTGCTCTACGACGAGCGGATCTTCACCGGCTCCAAATTGGAGAATACCGACACCACGGTGTTCACGGGGTACCCTGGCACGGATCCGGAGACCGGCATGGGTGTTCGCATCATCACGTCGATCGACTACGAGGGCCTCCTCGCACGCAACGTCGAAAGACCGACGGTCCACGGGAAGACACGGATAAAGTAGTCGTATCCACGCGACGGCAATCGCGGTGGGGGGGGGCTCCGCGATTGGAATCATCGAAACGCCTTACAAATATGTTTCCCTGCCCTCACGCAAAGCTTCGAGCACATCACTGGCCATGTAGTCATTTTGCGTCGCGACGAGCTCTTCCAGGACCGCGTGTCCCTGCGCATCTCCGACCCGCGCAAGGGCACAGGCGGCCACCAGGCGAGAGGAGGGATGATGAAGTTCTTGCCGTCGCCTCTCGCCCCAGGCCGCAAGCGCAGGCTGGCCAGCTCCACCGATGCGCGTGAGCGCCAGCGCGGCAACATCGCTCACGTGCAAACCCCAATACATGCCCGCGATGAGCTCGTCGTCGTCCAGGGCCTCGATCAGCGCGTCGACGGACGCAGGGGACGCCGTGCGGCACAAGGCCACCGCGGCCGTGTAGCGCGTCATAGGCTTTCCCGAGAGCAGCAGCGAGCAAGTATGTTCGACGTCGGCCGGCTCCAGGTGCGGGCTCAGGACGCGCGCGGCGCACGCACGGAGCCGTGCCTTGTAGCTGCTGTCTCGCACGACCGCGCGCACCAGCGCGAGACCTGATTCTCCACGCGACAGGAGACCGCGGCAAAACTCCATCATGCCCAGGGTGTTCTCGGTCAAGATCGGATCCGCGCGGAGGGCCTGCACGCAAGCCGCGAGATCAGCGGTGACAGGATCTATCATGCGCAACGTTTATCACGTTGGCGCTGTGGCCTCCACCCGCAGCTTCATGGAGCGCCCTGCAACGCCGTGCAGGGAACGTTGAAGTCACCACCGCGGCGTGAACGAGCGGCCGTGCGACCCCGCCGCTGAGCTGCGGCTCGATCCCGATGCTCATTTCGTCACCTCCCGCGAGGACGACTGCACGATCGTGAAGGTCTTGGGGAGCCCGTCGGCGCGGTGGGGCGCCATCGAGCTACGAACGGCCGATGTCCGCGTCGACGACCGCGTCAACATCATCCAGCACCCGGGCGGCGATCAGAAGCAGCTCTCGTTTTTTCACAACCACGTGGTCCACGTGGGCCATGGGCGCGTGCAATACCTGACGGATACGCTCCCCGGCTCCTCCGGAGCACCCGTGTTCGACAAGGACTGGCGGCTCGTGGCGCTGCACCACAGCGGAGGTTGGATCACCGAGCCGGGATCGGGAGACCGCTTTTTCCGTAATGAAGGGATTCACGTCGATCGGATCATCGATGTGTTCCGTCAGGCACGCTGAGCATCCATCGGCTCGTTTGTCGTCTCCCGGCTCGTCCCGCCTCAGGTTTGTCGCCGAGCTTGCCCCCGACGTGGCAACCGCGGTAGCGTGCGCGTCATGCGTCAGACGTTGCGTGTGGGGCTCGTGCTCGTGGCAGGGTTTGCGGCGGCGGCCAGCATGGTTGTTGCGTGCAGCTTCGGGCCTTCCGACATTGGGGGCGATTGCTCACCTGAGCAACTCGCGACCGATTGCTGCTTCTGCCCCGTTCCCGAGGCGTGTCCGAACGGTCCTCCTCCGATCCCGCCGCGTTGCGTACGCGACGGAGGTACGGATGGCGGCGATGGCGGCGACGGCGGCGACGGCGGCGCAGGCGGGACGGCCTCGTTCTGCGCCGGAGGAACCTGCGTCTCCCCTGCCCCGGATGCGTGGGCACACATCGCGTTCGTGTCGTCGTGGCCCGAGGAACCCCCGCCCTGCTCCGAGGATGCTCCGATCCTCGCGTTCGAAGGCATCCCCGCGCCGCCTGCGCCCTCCTGTGGTGCATGCGCGTGCGATGCGCCCGAGGGGACGTGCAAGCTGCCGGAGACGTGGACCGTGGATTCGCACGCATGCCCGGGAGGTGGTGTCAAGACAAACTTCGATCCGCCGACAAACTGGGACGGGACCTGCAACCAGGACAAGTCGATCCCGGGGAGCTTCCTCTGCGGCGGTGTGCCGTGCGTCCGTTCGATCACGGTCTCGCCCCCGGTCATCGAAGAGGAACCCTGCACGCCGCACCTCGTAGGGGATCCTGTTCCTCCGCCCGCCCATGCGTGGGCTGGCGGGCCGACCACCCCGATCGGCCGCGCCTGCGCCAGCGGCAAGCCAGCGCCGACGTGCGTGGACCAGCCCGGCAAGGTGTGCGTGCCCGGCGCACCAAGCTCCTCCTCGTGCATCATGCGCGCCGGTGAGCACACCTGCCCCGAGGGCTGGGGCGGCGAGCGGCACGTCCTCTACGCGCATGTCGACGACAGCCGGGCTTGCTCGGCCTGCACGTGTGATGCGCCGAGTGGTGGCTCGTGCAAGGTGAAGTACCGGATCTTCAGCGGGCCGATGTGCACGGTCGAGGAGTCGGCCGAAAACGTCTCCACCGGCATGATCGCCCCCTGCCGCGACTTCATGCCGGGCACGGCGCTCGCGGGCAAGACCGCCGAGATCCTCGAGTACACGAAGGGCACGTGCACGCCGAGCGGCGGCGAGGTGGAAGGAGAACTCGTCCTCGCGGAGGCCGTGACCGTGTGCTGCTACGCGCCCGTCAGCTAAAGGGCTAGAACGACCAGAGCAGCGACGTGGTCACGTTCGCGGCGAGCGGGATCGGCTCCCAGAGAGGCCACGTTTGGCCGTAGATGTCACGACCCGCGAGGTTGAACACGGCATCGAGGTCCGTGCGTAGCAGCAGCGAGCCGACCATGACCTGCTCGAAACCTGCGCGGAGGCCCACGCCGAAGAGCGATCGCGTCGTCGCTTGGGAGAACGCTCGCTCATTTCCCACCGACCGCTGCACCCCACCCATGATGAAGCCGCACAGCCGAAGCGACGACGGCGCGTAACACCCTGCGAGGGTGCCGAGGCCCGTCTGCACGTCGACCGCCGTGGGCCCGTTTTGTGGATTCGCCGTCATCCACGCTTGCCCCGCGATATCGAGCTCAAGCACCAGGCGCGGGCGAACGTGCCAGCCCACGATCACACGCGGAGCGAAAAACGCCTCCGGGGCGAAGCCGAGGAAGGCGCCGAGCCCGGCGCCCACGAACCCGCGCCGCGCCGCGGGGGGCTTGGGGGGCTCCGCGGGGGGTGGCGGCGGGCAAGGCTCGCTGGGCGGAGCCGGACGTGACGCCGGCGGCGGAGCTGCGGGAGGCGGCGGTGGGGGCGTCGGCTCCTCCGGAGCGCCCTCCTCCGCCTCCATCTCGATGGCCGCGACCAGCGCGACCTTGTGCAGCACCTTGAAGCACTCCATCGAGCCTGGGTACGTGAGACGCACCGTCTCGAGCACCTGCCCCCCGGGCTCCCGGAAGACGACCTTCACTCCATACGCTCCCCCGGCAGGCCGCTCGATGTGCACCTCGAGCACCCGCGATGCTGGAGGGTCGAGCAGCGGTTGCGAGAGCGCGAGGTCGAGCTCCTCGAAAAAACCTTCCGGGTCGTTGCAGGCCGGCAAGTGCTTCGGCGCGACGAGCTCGAAGCGGTAGTGGGGTGGCTCGGCGCGCGCATCGAGCGGCGCCGCGAGTGCCATCGTCACGCCGATGACAGCCTGCAGGGCTCGCAGGCCGACCTTGCCGCCTGCTTCAGGGGTTCGCATCACCAGACTCCAGGCCCCGGTCGAAAATCTTCGGGGTCATGTCGATTTGCTGCACGGAAACGTTCGAAAACGGCTCCTCACGGAGCAGGGGCGAAAGACGAACCGGAGCGGGACGCAGGGACGAACGGGAGAGGGTGTACCGTGAACGGGCGAAAAACCAAAGAAGTCGACGACTTGCCCGGGTACCTGCCCTGGATGGTCGAACGCGCGCGAAAGTTCGTCCCCGACGCGGACGCGGAAGACGTGGCGATCCAGGCGTTGCGGGATGCGTACGACGTCACGCGGACGAGGCCACCTGCGGAGGAGGTCGATCGCGTCAAAGCATGGTTGTTTCGGCTGGTGCACCTGCGCGCGAAAGCACACTGGAAGCAGCAAAAGAGGCGGGCGCTGGAGACGTTATGGGACAACCCCGACGACGTCGATGCGGTCGCCGCGCCCATCCATGACGTGGTGGATGTGGCCGAGCGCGAGTGGTTCCGGCTGGGATTGGAGGGTCTGTCCCCGGAGCGGCGGGAGCTCGTGCTTTCGTGTTGCGTCGAGGGTGTGACCGTCCGGGAGCTCTCGTCCGAGCAGGGCGTCAATGAAAATACGCTTTCCTCGTGGCTGCAGCGGGCGCGCGAGGAGCTGCGGATGCGGCTGCAGGACTTGCTCGACGATTCCAAGCGGCGGCTGGGCATGCTGCTGCCGTTTGGATGCTTCGGTTTGGGTTCTGCGGACGAGGAGATGCCGGCGCGGGAGGGATGGGATCGTGGGATCCTCCGCGCGTGTGCTCGGGTTCTGGAGCCTGCGATTCGGTTTGCCGTGAGCGTGGCGGTGGGCGCCTTGGTGGTTGGGTTTTCCCCGTCCGGGCCGGGCGCTGGAGGGGTCGAACCGGGAGCAAGCGAGCGCGAGGCGCGTGCCGAGTGGCATGACACGGTGGTTGTTTCCCGGTCTGCCAGATCGGGAGGTGCTGCTCCGTCGACGACGCTCCCTCCCGCAAATGCCCCGCCGAAGCTACACGTCGTCGAGGAAGGAAACTTCTCGTTGCTGGTCCACGCCAAGGCGGCCTTGAACCGGGGGGACGCGCGGCGCGCGCTCGTGCTCCTGGATGAATACGAGTCCAAGATGACGGATTCGACGCATGTCAAGCAACGGCGGACGCTTCGCGCGGCGGCCATGAGCATGCTGGCCGAAACGCGCTGACAGCGTTGCAAGAGGGAAGTTTTGGGGGCTTGGGACGGGTGGAGGTGCGGAGGTGGTCATGAAGGCGGCCAAAGGTAGGAAAATGGCGAGAGGGAGCGGCGAACCCGTTGCGAAGCAGGAGGGAGAGGCTCCGGAGGAGCTTCCGACCGAGCTCGCACTCGGGAGTGATGGTCGGCTGTACGTGAACGCGGAGGGGGTGGATCCCGAGAAGATCAAGGGGCGAACGAGGTTCGTCGGGTTCGCGATGACGGAGGAGGAGGCGGGCGTCGCGATCGAGCAGATCCACCGGATGGCCTTCAACGTGACGGTGGCTGCGGTTCCCATGGGGAAGCGTCGGCAGAAGCATTGAACTCGGAAACCTACACGATATTCTCCTCCTCGCTCGCGGGGCTGCAGGCCGAGCATGGCATCGAGGAGGCAGTATTTTCTGGCTCGTCGAGGCCGGCCCCGTGGCGCCGGCCGCTTTGCTTTTGGGGTTCAGAGAGCGGGCGCTTTCCGTTGAGCTGCCAGAAGGCCCACCTAGGTTGGAATCACGCTGTTTTCACGGGAACGAGGATGCCAGCCCATGGGGGTGCATGGAGAAAAACTTCCAGGGGCCCGGCGACGAGCTTCCGGCCCGCCCCGAGGCGTTCACGGCGAAGGCAGGGGACGGAGCTTGGCCTTGCGGCGCAGGGCGCGCGTGGCGTCGAAGCGGCGATAGCAGGTCATCAGCGCGCCGTCGTCGGCGAGGAGGACGATCCAGCCGCGCGCGCGGCGGGCGAGGTCCGTGTCGCGGATCTCGGGCGGCAAGCGGCGCTCGAGGATGACGAGGTGCGTCGCGCCGGCGGCACGGTGCTCGCAGCCGTACGTCAGGATGAAGTCGCGTACGTCGCGGCGAAGGCCACGCTGCGCGGCGCGGAGGCGGAAGTGGGACCATGTTCGAACAGCGGAAGACGCGGGGTTCTGCATGGGGGTGCGAGGCCCATCGCAGGAGTCGTGCCGGGGAGGTGCGAAGCGCTGGTGTGGGCGCGTTTCCTGGGGAATGGCGTCACGAGGAGCGGCGCGGCGGAGACGAACGGGGCGCCCGGGCGGGGGGATTCGTCCGGTGGAACGGAAGAAAGGTTCCAGGAGCGAGACCTGCGGGGAGGAAGCGTTCGCCCGGAGGATGCGACCGAGGGGGTCGAGAGTTCGGTGATGATCGCGATCGGCGACGGGCGCGAGCGGAGGTGATCGCGATCAGGGGGGCCCGAGCGTTCCTTGCCTCGCGTGAAGTGAAGAGATATCACCCGCCCTCGGGCGCGCCCACCGGCTGCACCCTGGCGACGAACTCGGCCACGGCGAACCAGTTCCGGTTGTCGACCCCCTTCGAGCTGCATTCGTACCGGACCGTCCGCCACGCGCCCGACGTGATGTCCTCCCGGAGCTCTGCACCCGCGAGGCCATTGCGTCGTCCCATCCACGGGTGCGTGAGCGTCCCGGCCTGGTATTGCCGCACGATCTCCTCGCCTGTCCACCTGGCTTCCGCATTCGCGCCGAACACCATTTCGCGTTTGGCCAGGAGGGCTGGGTAGCGCGCCAGCGCCACCCGCAGCACCTCGACGAAGTACGGCGCGCCCACGTCCGTGTAGACGTCGAGCAATGTTTCCCACGTGATCGTTCGGACCGACAATCCCCCCACTCGCCGCGCGAGCCCCTCGGGGAGCAACGCGACATGGGCGACGTTCTCCTGCGCAACGCCGAGGTTCTCCCGGAGATACGCCACAATCCCCGCCTGCGCGCGGAGCTGCTCTTCGAGGTCCGCGGCTGAAGGCTGATCGTACATCTTCGCCTCGATGGCGAGCAGCACGCGGCGCGGGCCGTCCACGTAGACGAGGACGTCGGGAGTGTCGCGGGTCGTCGGTGCATCGGGGAATCGACGTTCGGCCTCTTCACCGAGCAGCGATTCCCGAAGCCATATTCCGTGAAAAACTGGATGTTCGCCCGGCGGGGGCTCCCGTCGACCTCCACGCGCCCGAGCGAGCTCGGTGAGCCGTCCGAAGTGCGCGAAGTCGTGCGCGCAGACGAGCATCGGGAGGACGGTCCCCGTGAAATACCGCTCTTTTCGATTGAACGGTAGGCCGTGTCCGCGAGCGTTTCGATGCTCATGTCTCGCTCTTCCCCTGCCCCTCGGCACGATGCTCGCTGACGACTTCGATCGTCCCGACGATGGCGTCGTTGAAGGCTTCGAGTTCCTCCGCGGGGATCCAGTATTCAGCGTGGATCTTCGAGCCCACCACGTGGACGTCGTACTTCGCCGTCCTCGCGGTGCGCGCGGGCGAAAAGGAAGCCGCGGACGCGCCGACCGGCGCGTGGGTGACGCACCTCCGGGACCACCACCTTCCCGTCTATCGGTTGTGTATCTATACGCTCACAAATGCGCTGATCATGCTTCCGGAGAGGGACATGGAGGGAACCAGGGAGGTAGCAACCAGGCCCACCCAGAAGATGCCGGGACCACACGTCCTTCCTATGCTCCGCCACCGCTCGGCCGGAGGGCAGCTGTTCTCTGCCCGAGCGCGGCTGATGCCTGCTGTGTGACCCGCCCGGACGGATACGCGCCTCGCGGCGGCGCTCGTCAGAAGATCTCTGGATCGAACGGCTCTGCGCCTTTGAGAGGCTTCTTCCCTTCCTCCGTCGTGGGGCGCGGCGTCCCGGGATTGGGCGCCTTTCCCGTCGACGACCCACGGCTCGTGGAGGGGACCGTAGAGGGCGCCGCGGGGGATGCCGCGGGGGACACCGCGGGGGACGCTGAGGGCCCCATCGCGGAGGTGGACGCGGTCGGGGCCGGCACTGGCGGCGTCGTGAAGATCGTCGGGGTTGGCTCCGGGCGGGGGGCGGGGCTCGGCGTGCTGGCGAGGGGCGGCGCTGCCGGGATCGCCGGGGCCTCGGGCGGCGGGGACAGGGGCCAGCGGAGCGCCGCCGCTCCGGCCAGCATGAGGAGCCCCGACGTCGCCATGGTGATCGGCACGCGCAGCCTCGATCGTGCCTTGTCCGCCGAAGGCTCGGCGGTCACCGGCGGCGCGGAAGGAAGAGGGGGGCGGAGGTTCGTGGGGCTTTCGGATCGCGGGGCGTTGCCCGGGAGGTACGGCTTGAGCGCGCTCATGAGGTCGACCACGCTGGGCATACGCGCGCCCACGTCATGCACGAGGCAGCGGAGGATCACCTCTTCGAGGCCGGGATCGAGATCGGGCCTGTAGATGCGCGGCGGCTCGCACGGGGCGCCGCCGAGGATCCTCGTGAACAGCTCGACCTGGTTCGAGGCCTCGAAGGGGGCACGGTTCGTGACGAGCTTGTAGAGCGTGACGCCGAGGGACCATACGTCGGTGCGTCCGTCGACGTTTTTGGCCGAGCGCATCTGCTCGGGGGACATGTACAGGAGCGAGCCCATGACGTCGTTTTGTCCGGTCACGTCGACGGGCTCGATGCCTGGAAGGGGGAGCTGCTTCGAGATACCGAAATCGAGGACCTTGATGCAGGGTGATCCATCGGCGCAGCTCGTCGAGAACAGGTTCGACGGTTTGATGTCCCGGTGGACGATGCCTCCGGCGTGGGCCTCGGCGAGCGCTTTGCAGGCCTGGAAGACGTAAAGGGCGGCGAGGTCGGTTGGCAGCGGGCCCGTCTTTTCGAGGATCTGCGCGAGGTCGAGGCCGTGGAGCAGCTCCATCACGATGTACGGCGCGCCGGAGTCGAGGCGCCCGATGTCGTGGATTTGCGTGAGGTGCTCGCTCCGCAGCCGCACGGTGGCGCGCGCCTCGCGGAGGAAGCGCTCGACGGCGACGGCATTGCCGAGCTGCTCCGGGAGCATCAGCTTGATCGCGCGCCTCTCGTGCAGATCGAGGTGCAAGGCGGCAACGACGACGCCCATGCCGCCTCGGCCGAGGATCCGCTCGACGAGATACTTGTCCGCGAGGATGTCGCCGATCTGTACGTCGCGAGGTGACATGTCGGGTTATTCGGTCGGCTTGCAGCAGAAGGTTACGGGGCCTTCGACGGTGACCTCGCCTCCGACGGACATGCCGCCGGTGGACCTTTGGAAGAGGACAGGAGCGTCCGTCGTGACGGAGAAGATGTAGTCTGCTCGGTGCTTCGTAATCTCCCTACAATCGGTGCGGACGGTGCGGTGGGGGTTACCGCAACTTTCATCCTCGAAAATCAGGTAGCCGTCCCAGTCACACCGGACCTCGCACGCGCAAGCTGTGCATTGACGCCCGTCGCTGCCATTCTCGTACGCTTTGCGTGAAACCTGCCAGCCCGGCGGGCATTCGATGTCGTGCCCCTCTGCGCGAATACATAGCTGCTCGTTCGTTGCGCGGAATGCTCCGGCGGCGGCCGGGACCTGACAAACGTCGAGCACCTGTGTCCATGGAGGGGTGGGCGTGCCCGTCACGACCTCGTACGAAGGCGGCGTCGGCTCTCCTCTCGTGCGGCAATATTGGCGCTTGCCATAACGCTTCAGCGGCCTACATTCGCCAGAAACGACATTCACTGGGAGCTCCAGACTCTCGCACGTGGGCTCTGTCCAGCACTCGAGCTCCGGGAGCTGGCAGCTCGTTTTCTCATCCGACAGCAGGCAGCTACACGCTTGGCATGCTCGCCGGTCGCTTGGCGGATCCATGACATACCGCGCCGGCATCGTCCCGTCCGCGCACGGATCGAGCGCTGGGCCGATGTCCTCCTGGACGCGCATCCACCCATACCCCACGAACCCCTCGGGGATCTCGATGTTCGGCCCTCCCGGGCACGTCCCGTCGTCCTCGCAGGTATAGTACCCGTCGCATCCAATCGAATGGAGGACCAGCGCGACCGCAGCAGGAACGATCGCCAGAGCGCTCAGCTTGCTCCACATCACGTCGTTTCCCGACCCTTCAGAAAGATCCCCGCACCTGGAAAAAGGGCCCTGGCGACACACTCAAGCCCGCCCGCGGCGCCGTCGCCTTCCCCGAAGGACGCAGCAGCAGATACGTCATCGCCCCGAACCCGGCGCCGGCCACCACCATCGTGCCCACGCCACCCCAGAAATACGGCACTTGTTTCACCGCCAGGTCGTGGAGCTCTCGGCACATGGGAAGCTGCGTGTTCGCCGTGCACGTCGAGCTCCCGATGGAGTGCGTGCGCCGATATTCCTCCGCCACGTCGTCCGCAGCGCTCGCCATCGTGAGGAGCAAGCTTGCCACGCCGAGGCTCGCAGCCACCCCCGCTCCGAGGAAGAAGACCGCCTTGGGCGTCTCCTCGGACGGCGCCGACGCAGGCCTCGGCCTTGCCTCCACCACGGGCGACCTCACCGCGAGCTCTACGGGCAGCATGCTCCCGGCACTCGCCTCCACGGTCTGCGTCTTGCGGACATCCCCCCGCTTCGCTTCGAGGCGCCGCGTCCCCGGCTCGACGAACACGGGAGCCGCGAGCGGGGACACCCCGACGAGCTTCCCATCCAGAAAGACCTCCGCGCCCGGCTCGTCCACGATGATGTTCAGCGTGCCGAGGTGGCTCTTCGCCTCCTCCAGCATCGCCCGCGCCCGCTCCAGGTATTGCACTGGCCGATCCTGGGGGTACTCCTTCACGTAGTACGCAAGGTGCTCGGCCGCGTCCTTGTACTTGCCGAGGCGCATCTCACAATCGCCGAGTACTCCGGCGATCTGGTATTGCTTTCTCAAGTTCCACGCCGCGCTGAACACCGCGTGCGCCTCGGAGAATTGCTCGGCGCGGTACAACGCGAGGCCATCTTCGTGTAGCTTCCTCGCGCGGATCGTGGCCTCTTCTGCCTGCGGCGCAGTCGCCGGCTGCGCGAGGCCCGGGCTCGGCGTCGCCGTGGCGAGAGCGAGTAAACAGAACGCAAGATATCGTCGCATGCTCCGAATTTCCGTCGGTCTCCTGCCCGATCGCCACGGCCGGGGCTCGATGGATAAACGATGCGGACGAAGCGAAGCAATAGGAAAAGGCTGACGCGGATGCGCGAGGGACGCTCGCTCGTCGTATTGCCCACGGGCGAACGCGGTGTCGTGGCAATCCCTCTCGCGCTCGAACCTGGAATGCGCGGAGCGCTCTCAAACCGAGTCCGGGTGTTCCAAGATTGAACGGATCGAGGATTCCCGTGATCGGTTGCATCGAACGTGGGTGATGCGACGCCATAAAGGTCGTTCCACGTTGGATCGCGCTTTTCTGTTGCTTCCGGTCATTCGTGTCGATTATGCATCGCGTGGCGTCCGGGAGAGCCGATCGTCGCCGATCGTGTTCGTGACGACGCGAGAGCGAACGAGCAGCATGAAGGGTCTCGATTCTTCCGCGGATTCCGACAATCCAGGAGTTCCTGTGCTTCACGAGGAGATCCAGGTCGAATGCGATGAGCATCCGGATCCGGAGGGTACCGAGGACACGTTGCCTCGGGTCTGCGCAGGGCCCGTAGAGCTCCGCGCGGAGCCGGAGCGGATATCGGGGCCGTCGCCTGAGCCCGTGGATCGCGAATCGCTGGAAGTGAAGCTCGACGCGCTGATCGAGGAGATGCGCGTCGAGCTCGCCACGGAGCTCGCCGCGGCAGCGGAGACGAAGGGGCCTTCGGTCCACGTGACGGGGCTCCTGCCGCCCACGAGCAAAGGCACGGACGAAGCCGAGGCGCCGAAGATCATCGTCGGCAAGGGCGTGGACCCGCGCGCGGAGCTGACGATCGTGGGTCGGCGCTCGGACGACGGCGCGGAGTGGATCTTCGATGGGGTGGAGGAAGATGCGGACTCGCAAGGGATCCACGCGCCGCTGACGAGGAGCGATGCGCCGGTGGAGCGTGTCGTCGTGGCGGAAGCGACGCCGCGGAGGCGGGCGCCGGTGGTGGCGATCGCGGGGGCCGTCGTGGGAGCTGCATTGACGTGGTTGCTGTTGGGAAACGGGGGCGCGATCCCGGTGCTGCAAGCCCAGCGGCTGCCAAGGGAGCTATTCGCGGCGACAACGAAACCGGCGGAGAGGCCGGAGGCGAAAGCGGAGATGGGGACCAAGGCCGAGGAGCCCGTCAAGCAGGAGAAAAAGGTGCGGCCACCGGCGGCCTCGCAGTCTACGCAAAAATCCGTAAAAACCATGGGCCGCCAAACGGGGCCTCGCACGACAGGGCTGGAGACGGAGCCCGAGTTTTGAACATGCGAAGATACCTTACGATCTGCCTCCTTGGGCTCGCTCTCGCGATACCGGGTACGAGTGTTGCCAATCCGGCGCCCACGGCGCAGCCCGTGGCGACGAACCGTGCACGCGAGCTCTTCGAGGAGGGCCTCGTGCTCTACGGCGCCGAGCGATTTCACGAGGCGCACGCGGCATTCGTCGCGGCGTGGAGCTTGAAGAAGCACCACCAGATCGCCGGGATGCTCGGCGATTGCGAGATGCGCGTCGGCAAGTACAGGGACGCGGCCGAGCACCTCACCTATTACGTGAGGGAGTACCCGAAGGGCCGGCCGACGGCGAAGGTGCAGCGGGCGCGCGAGTTGCTGGACGAGGCGAAGCGCCACGTCGGCACGCTCGTCATCCGTGTCGACGAGCCCGGGGTGGACGTTCTCGTGGACGGTAAACCCGTGGGACAGTCGCCGCTCGTGGATCCAGTGTTCGTGGATCCGGGGAGCCGGTTGGTCGAAGCGCAACGGGGCCCGGCAGCGAAGCTGCAGACGGTAGAGGTGAGCGCAGGGAGCACGTACACGGTGCGTCTCGTGCTGACCGCGCCACCGGCCTCGCCTGTACCTGAGCCGGCGCCGACCAACTGGAAGGCGATTACGAGCGGGGTCTTGACGGCGGCGGGGATCGGCGCAGGCATCGGGCTTCTTGCGCGGGCGAACATCATCGGCGCGGAAACCAACGCGCTCAGGGCCAAGTCTGGCATCACGACCGATACAACCTGCATCAATCCCGAGCAATCGTTGCGTGCAGCGTGCGCGGACGTCCATGCAAAGGCCGTGCAGCAGATCCCGTATTTCTGGGGCGGCGTTGGCGCGCTCGCACTCGCGGCAGGCAGCGGTGTCGCGACGTTCCTGTTCCTGCGGCCGAGCGGGAAATCCGCCGCGCCGCGCGTCGGCGTGGGCATCTCGCCGGGACCGTACCTCCAAATCCATGGCTCTTTTTGAAGGACGAGGAAAAACGTGAAATTGGCCGATCTCGGTGCATGGATGGTCTTGCCGGCGGTGGTACTCACGTTTCACCCGGTCGGATGCTCGGCTTTCTATGACTGCGAGGATGATGCGACGTGCCTCCTACAGGGCCCGGTAGAGGCCGCGGAAGGCGCGGCACCTAGCGCGGAGATTTGCGGGACCGGGGTTGATGAGGACCACGACGATCTGGTCGATTGCGCCGACCCCGATTGTGGAGATTTTCTTCCTTGCGTCGCTGCACCGGTTGGTTGGAATGGCTACTATCGTATTCGTGAGTCGAACTACGGAGAACCGCCCGCCCCGTGCAGTAGCGGGGACCAGCCGAAGCTTTACTTCCTTGAGCCCCCCGAGGCTCACTGGGAGTGCGAGGCGTGCACCTGCGAGACCATCTGTCCTCTTTCTCGCCTGGAGTGCTGGATTGGTTACACAGCCTGCGGGAAACCCGGCACCGGAGACGCCATCTCTGTGAATGAGTCACAAGGGTGTACGCGGGCCGGAGCGGGTATCGATGCTGGACTCTTCGCGAGCACCAATGGGACATACCGCACGGTATGTAAGGCTGCGGTTCCCACTCAGACCCCCGAATGCAAACTCACCACGAGCGGAGGTATCAAGTCTGCTCCGACGTGGGGTAAGCAAGTCGAGACGTGCAGGATAGAAACCGCACCAGCGACGGGTACCCAGGTTTGTATCTGGAGCGCTACAGAAAAGACCTGCCCCGGAGGTTGGGGAGAGCCCCACCTCTCCGCTTACAAGAACGTGCAAGACACGCGTTCATGCTCGTGTGCGTGTGAAGCCGAGGCGTGTACAGGCGGCGGCTTTATGGTTTGGGACTGGCTCGAATGTAAATCGGGAGCTAATAACGGCGACAAATTCGTCGCTCTTGGAGGAGACTGCGTGGAAACCACCGACCAGGTCGATGGAGAAAAGTTTTCCTTCAGCGTCGTACCGCCCAATCCAGGCCAATGCAGCTCGACCGCTACGCGCAACGGGGAATTCCTACCCCAGGAACCCGTGACCTTCTGCTGCAAGTAGCCCCATTCCCCTGACCTGCGGCACGACCCACCATGGACCTATCACCTCGTGACGTACAGCCTGGCGACATCCTCGCCGACAAGTATCGCGTCGAGCGGATCCTCGGCCGAGGCGGCATGGGCATCGTCGTCGCCGCCTTGCACCTCGATCTGCACGAGAAACGCGCGATCAAGCTAATGCTGCCGAATCAGCTCGGCAATGCCGTCGCCGTCGAGCGGTTCCTCCGCGAGGCGCGCGCCTCCGTGCGGCTGAACAGCGAGCACATCACGCAGGTGTATGACGTCGGGCGCCTCGACTCCGGCGCGCCGTACATCGTCATGGAACTCCTCCACGGCCTCGACCTCGCGCAGCTCCTCCGCAAGACCGGGCCCCTCCCGACCGACCTCGCCGCGCTCTACGTCCATCAAGCGTGTAAAGCCCTCGCTCAGGCCCACGCCGCGGGGATTATTCACCGGGACATCAAACCCTCGAACCTCTTCTTGACGACCCGCCCCGACGGCTCGCCGTGCGTCAAGGTCGTCGACTTCGGCATCTCGAAGCAGCTCCCCATTCCAGGCGTCGAGGCCGTCGACGTGACCGGCCCGTGCGACATCATGGGCTCGTTGTCCTACATGTCCCCCGAGCAGATGCGCTCGGCAAAAAACGTCGACGAGCGCACCGACGTGTGGGCCCTTGGAGCCGTCCTCTACAAGCTCATCACGAACGGAGTCCCCTTCGAGGCGTCGAATCAGGTCGAACTCCTGGCGATTGTCCTCGACGGCACTCGCTGCGAGCCGCCGGGAAAGTACAGGCTCGACCTCGAACCCGGGCTCGAAAGCGTGATCCTCCGCTGCCTCGAGCACGACATGAACGCACGCATGCCGAGCGCGCTCGAGCTCATGAACGCGCTCGAGCCGTATTTGCCTCGCAATGCCGAGGCTACCGAGGAAAAGGACGACGACGAGGGGCCTACGCTGCACATGCCTCCCCGACCCAAACGGGAGAACTCCACGGCACGATCGGCCGTACACCCGACGATCCTCGAAGAGCTCCGCCGGGAAGCCCAACCCGAGCATTTCCAGCGCCCGGTGAAGCTCGGCGACCTGAAGCACACGATTCCCATCCGGAATTGTTTCGGGGGCGCTCCGCGGCCAGCGCCCTTGCGGGCGCTCCCACCGGCCTCACGCGACCTCGAGGCGGAATTTCCTTATCTGCCCAAACCCTTCGTGCCACCGAGTGGCCCCTCGATCACGACACCGCTGCCCGTAGCTCCGGCGTTGCCATGGCCGCCAGCGACGCCCCGGCCTCGAATGGAGTCGCCTCCAGGAGCCGAATTCGCCCGTATCCCGTCCTCCATGCCGCCGCCGACTGCGTGGGAAAAGTTCCCTTCGTCCGTCCCCCCGCCGTCGCCGACCGAGCCCGATTCTCAGGCTCGACCGTCCGGCGCGCCAGCGGTGGGCTCGGAGAGGGGCGCCGTGGGCACGATGCCCCTGTTCCATCCGTCGCTCCAGACGCCCATGGCCGAAGAGCGATTGCGCCTCCGATCGGCCGGCATCTTGGCGGCCTCCGGCATTCTCTTCCTGCTCGGGGCGATCGCGTTCGTCCTGACCGGTTCGCGGCTATGGGTCAAGGAGGAGTCGGGGAGCCCGCGGCCCCCTCCACCGCCGGCGACGGCGAGCGCGACCTTACCCCCAGCCCCGTCGAGTTCGGCCTCGGCGAGTCCGACGGCGTCGGCCGCAGCACCTCCCCCGACAGTGTCGGCAATCATGACGGCCACACCGACACCGCCCGTGGTCCCCCACGCCTCGACCCAACCGATGCCGCGGCTGCCGCCGAGCGGAAACGCGCCCCCATCCACCAAGGACAAGAGAGTCCCATGGCCGGCCGGGATATGACCAAGCCCTGTGCCGAGAGCATGCAGGACGATCGTAGGAGAGTTCGGATGCAATCCACGCATATCCTGGGGCTGGTTCTCCTTTGCCACCTCGCGACGACGTCACACGCCATCGCGGCGCCTTCGAAGGCGGTCGTCCGGCATCCGGATCGTAAAGACTCGCGTGGAGGGATTTCGCTGGCGACAGAGCTCTTCCAGCGAGGGAAGCAGTACATGTCGAAGAACGAATTTCGCTCGGCATGTCCCTTTTTCGAAGAGAGCGTGAAGCTTGATCCGGTCATCTTGTCCAAGTTCGCGCTCACCAAGTGTTACTATGAAACGGAGCGATACGCGCGCGCCTTCGAGCTTCTCGAGGACATCCAGAAGACGGCCAAGGACCCGGCGGAGGTGAAGCGCGCCCGCGCGATTGCAGCCACTATCGCGCCGAACCTCGTCAAGCTGACGATCGTTCGAGCGTCACCGACGATGCGGCAGGCAGGCCTCGGGATACACCTCGACGGCGTCCGGCTCGACGAGGCCTCGTGGCAAGGTTCGGCGCCAGCAACGAAGATGCTCGATATCGGGGAGCACGTCGTGCTCGCGACCGCCCCCGGAAAGGTGCCTTGGCGCCAGTCGTTCCTCATGAGCTCGCCCGACAAGCCGATCACCATCCACGTGCCTCGGCTCGCGGACGAATTGCCTCCGCAGCCCGCGCCCGTCACGGAGGCTGCGTCGAAGAAGGATTGGGTCCTGCCGGTCGCCGGCCTCGGCATCCTGACCTTCCTCACGGGCGTCGGCGTCGGCGTCATCGGCATGGAGAACGAGACGCAGCGGTCGGATCTGTTCGTTCCTCTGGGCGCGTGCCTCGCGGTCGGCGGAATGCTCACGGTCGGATCGGTGCTCCTCTGGTCGAGCAGCTCGAATCCGGCGAAACCATCGACCTCCGCGGGGATGGAGCTTCGTCTCCTGCCCCCCCAGGTCACGCCGAGCCGCACGTTCGCATCCGTTCAACTGAATTTCTGAGCGCGTAAGGTCGCGCGACCGCTGCAATCCCAGCGGGAGGTATACAATTCATGTCGGTCCTGGAGCTCTCGTTTGCGTCGGGGGAAAGCTCGCTCTCCGTGCGCCGGTTCTCGGTGCACGAGGAGCTGTCGAGCCTGTTCTCGATATCGGTCTGGGCGCGCTCGCCGCACGAGGATCTCGATACGGATGCCATCGTGGGCAAACCCGCGTCCCTCCGCGTCGTGAGCGGAACCCAGTTCCTCCTGTCCGGGGCAAGGCTCTGGTCAGGGATCTGTAACCACATGGAGCAGGTGCAGGCCGAACCGTCGGGTTTGTCGACCTACTATCTGCGCATCGTCCCGCGGCTGTGGCTTTTGACGCAGCGCCGCAACCACCGCATCTTCCAGCGAAAAAGCGTACCGGACATCGTCGACGCAGTCCTCGGCGAGTGGCAGATCGAGCCGACGTGGAAGGTCGATCGGGCGGCCTACCCGAAGCTCGATTATCGCGTGCAGTACGGCGAGAGCGACTACGCGTTCATCACCAGGCTGCTCGAGGACGCCGGCATCACGTTCGGGTTCGAGGACGACGAGGAGAAGGGCTCGCGGCTCGTCCTCTGGGACGCACCGCAGCGGAACGAGCCCCGGTCGATGCCCATCAAATACGTCGACAAGCCGAACGAGGCGTCGGAGTTCGAGTTCGTCACGGGAGTTCGCCTGTCGGATGTCGTGCGACCAGGTCGCTTCACCGTGCGTGATCACGACTTCCGAAGGCAGCCGCAATTCAAGCTCCTGGGCGAGACACCGACGCAGGGCACGGCCGAGGATCCGCTCGAGCAGTACGAGTTCGGTCCAGGCTCGTTCTCCATCATCCAGCCTGGGGCAGACACTCATGGCAAGGCTGCGAAGCAGAGCGCAGGCGCGGCTGGCGGCGAGGGGCAGAAGAGCAACGGCCTGCTCGGCGATTGGCGGAACAAGGTGGACGACGTCGTCGACGACAAGGTGACGCAGCTCGTGAACGAGCAGGTCGTCGGGCTGCTGAACAAGGCGTTGAAGGACGTCGCGGGGCAGCTCACGGCCGATGTCGCCGGAGATATCCTCGGAGGTCTGGCGGGTGAGGTCGCCGGCAATGTCGCGGGCAAGCTCGCCAGTGATATCGTGGGCGGGGATCGCGACTCGCTCGACCTCGATCTCGAGAAGATCCTGCGCGAGAAGATGAAGGGGGTGGTCGATAAGCGCCTCGGGGGTTTCGTGGACGAGAAGGTGACGAAGTTCGTCACCAAGAAGCTCGGCAAGCTCGGGGGAAAGCTCGCCGAGAAGGCGGGGGACCTCGCGGGAGATGCGGCCAAGGAGGTCACGACGGCGGTCGGCGGGAAGATCCTGGACGCGCTGCTCGGGGACAACGAAAAGAAAAACGGCAATGGCGGCGGGGACAAGCTCGCGAAGCAGCTCGGCCCCGGCGCGCCTGTAGCAGGGCTCCTCCTGGCCGGCGACGACAAGGGCGCGGTCCGGCACGACGATAAGGAAGGCAAGGCCCGCGCGGCGCGCACGCTCGAGAGCATGCGGACGGGGAAACGGAGCCTCGGGTTCGAGACGAACGCGATCGATCTCCGGCCCGGGACGGTGTTCGCAATTCTCGGTCACCCTCGCACGGATCTCGGGCCGACGAAGCGCCTGCTCGTGGTGGCGTTTTCGGTCGAAGGAACGCACGACGGGGAATGGTCGATGTCGGGGCACGCGGTGTTCGCGGAGCAGCCCTACCGGCCGATCAAGAAGACGCCGAAGCCCAGGATCGATGGCCTGCAAAGTGCGATCGTGGTGGGTCCGCAGGGGCAGGAGATCCACACGGACGAGTTCGCGCGCGTGCGGGTGCAGTTCCACTGGGATCGAGAGGGCGCGTTCGACGACGAGAGCTCCATGTGGATGCGCGTGAGCCAGGGGTGGGCGGGGCCTGGATACGGGATGATCGGCATTCCGCGCGTCGGGGCCGAGGTGCTGGTGGCGTTCTTGGAGGGCGACCCGGACAACCCCGTGGTGGTGGGGAGGCTGTTCAACACGACATCGCCGGTGCCACACAAGCTGCCGGACAACAAGACGGTGACGGCGTGGCGGAGCGACTCGTCGCCGGGGGGCGGCGGTTTCAACGAGATCCTGTTCGACGATCAAAAAGGCAAGGAGCTCGTCTACGTTCAGGCGGAGAAGAACCTGCGCAAGCTGGTGAAGAGCGACGAGACCGAGATCACGCAGGCAAATCGCCGGATGACGGTGGGCGGGAACCTGACGACGCTGGTGATGTTCGAGGAGACGCACACCACGGGCGCGGACAAGACCGTCACGGTCGGCGAAAACTTGCGGCAGGCGATCGGGCAAAACCACGCAATCGCCGTGGGCGGGAGCATGACGCAGAACGTGGGACAGGGAATGAGCATGACGGTGGGGCCGAATCCGACTGCGGAGGGGCGCGGGGTCGAGGAGCCTTCCGAGGACGTGCCCGCGGGCGTGATGAGGATCGAGGTGAAAGAGCGGCTCGAGATCACGGTGGGTGAGGCGAAGCTCGTGATGGACAAGAGCGGGAGGGTCGAGATCAACGGGTTGGAGTTCGATTTCTCGGCGAGCGGGGCCGTGGCGCTCAACGGCTGCGTCATTGATCTGAACTGAGGCCACGGGTGATCCTGCGGAATTACACGCCGTTTCCGCCCTTGTATTTCGAGGCGCGGGACGTGTCCGGGCGCGACTTCGGGGTGCTCGTGCTGCGAGGGACGTTCGACATGATCCCCGGCGCCGCGCTCCGGCCGAACCCGAAGCAACGGCCGATCGTGGAGGCAGATGTCTGGCACGGTGAGCCCAATGCGTCGAGCGTGCACCTGGAGAGTGATCTTGCGCCGTTCAAGCCCCGCACTGACGTGATGGTGAATGCGGTGGCGCACGCGCCCGGCGGGAGACCGCTGCCGGAGTGGCGGGCGCGGGTGGAGGTGGGGGATATCCGCAAGGAATTGCGGGTGACCGGTCCGCGATCGTGGGTGCGCGAGGGTGGCGAATGGCGATTGCGGGATCCGGAGCCGGTGGCCGAGGTGCCGATCCGATATGAGCACGCGTTCGGCGGGATCTGGAAGGGGAGCTGGGGGGAGCAGCAGATCTTCGAGGAGAACCCGATGGGCGTCGGGTTTGTCGGAGGCGAGGTCCCCTGGGGGGTGGACGAGGTGCCGGCGCCGCAGATCGAGTCGCCGGAGGAGCCGGTAGTAGAGCTCGGAAAGCCGTATCGGCCGGAGGGCTTCGGGCCGCTCGCAAGGTCGTGGCAGCCGCGGCTGAAGAGGGCGGGGACGTTCGACGCGGAGTGGCAGCGGTCGAGGTGGCCGGCGTTGCCGCTGGATTTCGAGTTCTCGTTCTACAATGCGTCGCATCCGGATCTCGTTGCACCGGGTTTCCTGAGCGGCGACGAGGAGGTGCGGCTGGAAGGGTTGTCACCGGAGGGCGCGTTTTCGGTATTCTTACCTGGGTACAAGCTGGCAATTTTGCTGCGGTACAAGGATGGATCGATGGCAGCGGCGCCAGTTTTTCTGGACACGGTGCACGTGGACGTGCCGGCGGGGCAGGCACATCTAGTGTGGCGAGCGCCGATTCCGAAGGGGAAGACAATCCGGGTGCTCGAGCCGCGGATGACGATACCCGGTGGAGGGGCGCGTGGCTGACAACGAAGGGCTCCGGACGACGGGAGAGGCGATCGTCGTATCGATGACGCCCGACGTGTGCCTGACGCCGCCGGGCATGGTACCGGTGCCGTATCAGATCATCGGGCGGTTCAGCGACGGGGTCCGGTATGCGGATACCGTGCGGATGGCCGGGCTCCCCGTGATGACGATGGATAGCCGGCTCGACAAGGTGTACGGGGACGAGGCCGGCACCGGGGGTGGCATCTTCAGTGGCGTGAACACGGGGTGGTGCAGGCCGATCACGCATTCGTCGACGGTGCGGGCGAAGGGGCACCACATCACGTATCATTCGTCGCTTTACTGGATGAATTGCGACGGGCCGGATGGGCCGGGGAATACGCAAGGTATCGTCGCGTTCGTCAAGGATGTGAGCGCGGTCCATGTCGGGCCGCTCGGGATGATCGAGGGGGCGACGAACCCGCCTGTCACTCCGGAAACGGAACCCGAGAAGGGGTTCCTCGACCAGGTGGGCGGTTTCTTCGGAGGGCTAAGGGATGGCGCCGTAGAGACGGCCGAGGGGCTCGGTAACATGGGCGTTGGGGCCTGGAATTTGACAGGTGGGTGGCTCTTCGATCCTGATGCGGCCAACCAGACCTGGACCAACCTCAGCAGCACCGTCGGGACCATCGTAGAAAACCCAAGCGCGGTATGGGATGGGATGACCGCGCCTTATGTAGAGGCATGGTCGAAGGGCAATTATGGGGAGGCGATCGGTCGTGGTACCTTCGAGGCGCTCTCGATGCTCATTGGTCCCAAGGGGCTGGAAAAGCTCGGGAAAGCAGGTAAAGTAGCTTACGAAATTGCAGACGTCGGCGCAACGGCGGATAGAATGGGCGATGTCGCGAAGGCCGTCGACGAGGCTGCGGATGCCGCAAAGGCCGTCGACAAGGCAGAAGACGCGGTCGATGTTGCCAAGACTGCCGACGGCACGGTAGTAACGAAAGGCTCGAGTAGATTCACCAGGCGAGGCCAGGCGTTCGAGTTGACTGATCCGGGCACAGCGGCGTCCGGCTGGAAACACATCTACGATCGACATGTCGACCCCGTCCGGTTCCCACGCAAGTCCAAGTTCGACTCGCGCTTGAGCAAAGATGATATCCTCGACGGGCTGGCACAGACGATCAAGCACGGCAAGGAGTCGAGTTACCAAGGCCGCAGGGTATTCGAGTGGCGCATGAATCTCAAGGGTACAGGCTACAAAAACTACCGCGCCACGATGGACCTCGACAACACGATCCAGACGTTCCATCCGCTCGATTAGGAATCAAACATGCTGGACATCTACCTGATTGACGACCCGTCCGATATCCCCAGCGACCCTGACGAGGAGTTCTATATGGAGTCCATGTCCATGGCGGAGTTTGTGTCCCTTCAAGCCCTATGGACGAAGCTGAAGGATCTCGGATCGGACTGGAGCTACTTCACGGATTCGCGCTTGGATTCACGGCAAGTAAAAATGGCGTTAGATATTCTAAAGCATCAAATTGCCAATGATATTGATGTGGAAAAATCGAACGCTGCGACGAAGATGATGAGGGTGCTCGACGAGGCTGCTGGCAAAGATTGCGGCATTGTCGCATTCGCTGACTGAGTAGAGCGCGCTAAGCTTGCACCCCACGGAGCCGTGCCCTGGGCACCTCGGATTCGAGGCTTGTATAAACGGTGAAATCGGTTCATCGGTGGATGCTGTCCAAGGGAGCGCGCGCCGTCATTGTCGTGATGGCCCAGGAAACAGCCACGATCGACGAAGCGAACATGGTAGCATTCTTGATTGCGGCGATCCTTCTCGCGCAGATAACATGATATTGGATTCGGATTCATGATATACTTACTTGCCGGTCACCATAATTTCGATCCCGGCGCATCGGGCAAGAGGCATGTGCTAGTCGGGCTGCCACAGTATCCGTATATCCGGGTTGATACGGAACTCGTCAACGAGTCGACACTCACGAAGGAGCTTCGAAATTTGACCGTTCAGAAGCTAGCATTGTCGCAATTTCAGGCGCGCAAGGCGACGGTCGCGATCGATGATGACAATGATTCCCTGAGGAGGGTTATAAAGAAGATAAAAAGCACTCAAGACGACGTTGTGTGTGAATTGCACTTCAATTCCGGGAACAGGACCGATAGCGGGGTCTTGGCCATCCATCCAGAAAAGGCAACCGAGAAGGAGCTCGAGTTGGCCCAGAACATCGCGGATACGCTCTCTTCCATCATGGGCCTCCGCAAAGTCCCAGGTGCGAAGCCCGGCCAGCCCGCTGGCATGTGGTCGGAAAGGGAGACGCGTCACAAGACGCTGGGCATCATGAGGCCCAAAGGAACCAACGTACTCGTCGAAGTCTGCTACCTCTCGAATCCGTTCGATATCGCACGATATGATTTACATAAGGAAGATGTCGCGTTGGCGCTGGCTGATTTACTGACGCGCGCCGATGGGGTGGATGGCATGTCCCCCTGATATTGTCCCCGTTTGCAAATTCAACCTACCCGACGCCCCTCCCCACCGCCACCCCCCGCACCGCCGCCGGATGCATCTCCCCCTGCTCCACCCGCGGCCGCACCTCCCCGATCACCCGCACCTCCATCCTCCGGATCGCCGGCAATTCCTTCCCCAAGCTCTCCGGCAAATACACCGGCACCCGTCCCTTGCCGCTTGCTTCCAAGAGGTGCCCCACCACCCGCATCTGCCCGAACGCCGCCCGCTTCCGCCAATGCCTCTGCTCGAGCAGCGCCCTCTCCACTTGCACGTCCAGCGCCGCGGCTGCCGCCCCCTTCTTCCCCTCCAGGAACTGCCCCCGTAACCCGACGGCCGCCTCCTCCAGCACGCCGCTCGCCCCCGAGGACCACGGCATCTTCATCATCTCCTGCACCCGACCCACCGCGTCCTCGAGACGTTTGTCCCCCAGCACATGGGGCGATAACGCCGCCAAGGTCGCCTTCAGGAGCTCCAGCTCGTCGAACTGCATTTCGAGCAGGCCACCGACCAGCACGAGAGGCGGCGTGAATCCCCCCTCGTCCTCCATGGCCTGGTAAAGCGCCCCCTCCACCCCCGGCACGTCCAGCGCTTCGCCCTTGGAGAGGATCGTCAAGACCTCCCGTCGATCCTTTGCAGGCGTGCGCCGCGGCGCCGGTACGTCGTCCTCCAGGTCCTCGTCTTCGGGACGTACCTTCACCCCTGCAACGAGCTCCTTCCACGCAACCTGCTTCCGGATTCGCTGCATCGAGCCCGCGTTCAACCAGATCAGCTCGACCGAGGCTCGCGCCAGCACGGGCCGCCGAAGCCCCGCTCCCGCCCGCGCAGCCGCATGGGACGCGGCCGCGGCGCCGCCCAGCGCAGCATCGGCCATCGAGGTCTCCGGCTTCTCCTGGGCCTCCGCAGGTGACGACACCCGATCGAGCTTCACGTCCTCGGCCTTCGCAGGCGCCGACGGTACGTTCCCATGGGCGACCCTTTGACCGATCGATAACGACGGTGCAGCGCGGCCGTCGGGACCATCTCCCCCAGCCCACGGGCTTGCATGGCTCGACGTGATGGGCGCCCCCGTCGGCGCCGGCGCGAAAACAAAGGGCGGCGGCGCGACGCCAGGCGCCGCCGAAGCCGCTTTGGGATCTCCCGATGGAAACAAGGTCGCATCCCCGGACGGCAGCGGCGACGACGGGCGTGCCCTGAGCGCCGAAATCCCGCCCTTACCAAACGGCAAGGCCACGTCCTCTGGCGTCGCCGTGGACCGACGTTGCCTGCATTCTGGGGTTTTGTTTCCGCCGACGAACGGCAGCACCGGGCCTGCGATATCGGTCGGACCGAAACCCGGGGCGAGCGTCATTTCCGCGTCCCCCTCCTGCTCCCGCTGTTTCGCGGCTCCGCCCTCCGCCTCGAGGGTCACCACGATCCGCCCCGCCTCCCCCTTGTGTCGAAGCCCGATGCTCCCGCGCCACGTCACCACGCATATCGCGCGGTCCGTGTCGATCCACAGGGTATCCGCGACGAGCGCGACCTCCTCCCGCTCCCCGCTCGCTCGCTCCGCCACCACCCGCGGTTTTAGACCTGGCAGGTTCGTCACGAGTCGCGCGTGCTCGGGGTGCAAGTGTTCCAGCACGATCCGCTCGTTCGCCCGGATTCGCGGTACCTGCTGATCCGGCGGCGCGGCCTGGAAATAGGCGCAATTCACACCTTCTGGAAGGGGTTTCTCCTCCCATCCCGCCTGTGACAAATGTCCCGTTGAGCCCCCGAGCCACATCAACCGCCCTGGCCACGTCGCCCCGACCGGACCGAACCCCACCGGCGCGAAGGTGTCCGACCGCTCGGACACGAAAGTTCCCATGGGCTGCAGATTCGGAAGTATCGATAATCCGTGTCGATCGGGGGCCGCGCCGAAGGGGATCCCGACCGGATTGTTCGTGTCGGGCCCCCCCGCTGCGCGCTCCCACCGAAGCGGCATTTTCGTGAACCGGGGTCCCTCGCGGAGCTGCCCATCCTGGAGCCGGAAACCCCGGTCGCACCAGACCTCCAGCGACTTGTCGAGCTCGCCCACCAGGAGCCGCGCCACCAGCGACCGCACGGGCTGCTCTCCGGGCGCGTACGCGTGCCCGACCAGCATCACGTCGGCTCGCGGCTTGTAGGGCACCCTGTCGCTCGGCGCGACGACGCTGCGCGCCGGATCGTCGTCCCAGTGAGCATCGTCGTCATTCGGCGGCTCCTGATCCTCTTCTGGCGCGAGCAACGACACGCCCGGCACGAGTACGAAGGTCGCCTTCACGACGATCGTCTGCGCGTGCGTACCCGCGTGCGATTGCCAGATAAACCCTCGAGCCCGCAGCGGACAGAGCGACAGGACGTCCATCCCGGCAACCCTATCACATACCTATCCACCTACGGGCAGGCGATAGCGATACGCGTACATGCCATACCCAGGCATCTCACCCATAGGGATGACATTCTATCGACCTACCGCCGATGTCACGCACGGCTCGAGAACTGCAGCCCTTCTTGAACTGGCGGTAGAAGCGGGGCGCCGAGTCATTTGGAGAACCCGGGTAGCTGGCCTGAACGCCTCCGTCACTGCGTCGTGCCATCCACGTTGGCCTTCCAGAATTGCTCCCGCGCCTCCACTCCTCCACGTACGCCGCGCAATGCAAGACGGAATCGCAACCCGAAAGGTGGGAGGTGCACACGGTATCCCCCCGACGAACCCCGACCCTCCCGTGGCGAAGACCGTCATGCGTCGGTCACTTGGCCGCCGAAGAGGGAGGAGGCCTTCCCCTGAGCCGTTCTGGCCCCTGGCCGGCGGGCTCGACCCTGAACCCGTTCTCGGCAATCGAAGAGGGCGCGGATCGGGAGATCTTTCATGCGTGACCGGCTACACTCCCCGCCCCCCGCATGACTTCTCCCCCGCCTGCGCCCTCGCTCCGCCCCTACCAGCGCGAAGCCGTGAGCGCTGTCCTCTCCGCCCGGCGTGCAGGCGTCCGCCGCATGGTCGTCTGCCTCCCGACCGGCGCCGGCAAGACCGTCATCTTCGCCGAGTTGTCCCGCCTCGCGCGCCGCGGCGTCCTCGTGCTCGCGCATCGGGAGGAACTCGTCGAGCAAGCCCGCGACAAGATCCACCGCGCCCTCGCCGGCGAAGCCATCGTCGCCGTGGAGCAAGCCGCGCGCCGCGCTTCGCGCGATGCCAAGGTCCTCGTCGCTTCGATCCGCTCGCTTCACGAGGCGCGCCTGGAAGACCTCCTCGCGGGCCGCGACATCGGGCTTGTCATCTACGACGAATGCCACCACGCCGCCGCCGCCGACAACCTCCGCGTCCTCCGCCGCCTCGGCGCCTTCGATTTCGGCTGGAATGGCACCTTGCTCGGCTTCACGGCCACCACCACCCGCGGCGACGGAAAGGGCCTCGACACGGTCTTCGAGCGCATCGTCTATGCGAAGACCTTGCCGGAGCTCATCGAGCAAGGCTATCTCGCTCGGCTCTCCGGCTATCGCATCGCCACCACCGCCGACCTCTCGCGCCTCTCGGGCGACGGCCTCGACTTCGCCGAGGACGAGCTTGCGCTCGCCGTGGACATCGAGGAGCGCAACGCCCTCGTGTCGCGCGCGATCCAGGAGCTCGCGCGCGACAGGCGCACCATCGCCTTCTGCGTGACCGTGCGCCACGCGCGAAACCTCTGCTTCGCGCTCAACGCCCTCGGCGTCCCCGCCGGCATTGTCCACGGAACGATGACGCCCGAAGACCGCGCAAGGGCCCTCGAGGATTTTCGAAAAGGCCGCACGATCGTGCTCACCAACGTCGGCGTCTTGACCGAGGGCTTCGACGATCCAGGCGTGAGCTGCGTCGCGATGGCCCGTCCCACGCGGAACGAGGGGCTCTACGCGCAATGCGTGGGGCGCGGGACGCGTCTATTCCCTGGAAAAACCGATTGCTTGGTCCTCGATTTCGTGGACCTCTCGGCCCTGGATCTCTGCACGCTCCCGTCTCTCTTCGGCATGCCGCGGGATGTGGACCTCGAGGGCCGCGACGCCTCCGCGGCGAGGCGCACCTGGGATCGGATCGCCTTCGATCATCCTGGATTCGAGCTTGAGGCGGGCGCGATCACGCTGGGCGAGATCCAGGACCGCGCCGCGCGCTTCGATCCGCTGGGGCTCGGGATCTCCGACGAGGTCCGCGCGCTCTCCGGCCATGCGTGGTCGTCTCTCGGCAAATACGGGCTCGTTCTACATTTTGAGCGTCGACCTGGACAACTCGCGGAGGCGCTCGTCGTGAGCCGCGGCGTGCGCGGCAAGCGCTGGGAGGTGCTCGTCGACGGCGAGAGCATGGCCCGCTTCAGCCGGATCGAGGAGGCGGTGGAGGCGGTCGATTACGAGGTACAGCGGATGGGCCGCGCGGCAGAGGCCTCGGCGCTCGCGAGCGCGGCCTGGCGCAGCGAGCCCGCACTCGCGGGATCGGGGGCGAAAACACGGGCAGACGCGCTGCGAATCGAGGTGTTTTTGCGGGTCGTACGAGGCTAGCAGGCTCCGATTCGGCCTCGGTCGGCTCAGCAGGCATCGCGCGCTCATGGGAGATGGGAGGCTTCGAGCTCGGCCCAATCCGATGTTGTGACGACGAACGCGCTCGACGTCGTTGGGGATCGTGACGGGCACCAGGCATCCGGGACGGTCGCTCGTCGGGGGTACGGCACGGGCTCCCCGGGGCAGAGGGTCGAGGCCGCTTCGGTGCAGAGCATGCTACGAAGAGCAACCCAAATGACCGACCTCCGCGGCAAGACCCTCGCCGGCACCTTCTTCCACGCGCCCGTGCTCGGCGGCATCGAGGTCCTGGACGACGCCCTCGTCGAAATCGACGCGGCGGGCCGGATCACCACCGTGACCCGATCGAGCGACCCCCACCACCCGGGCGCCCGGATCGCAGCGTCGAGGGCCGGCGCCCTGGTGACACTTCCCGCGGGCTCGTACGTGCTCCCCGGCTTCGTCGACCTCCACATCCACGCCCCGCAATACCCGCAGCTCGGCAAGGCGCTCCACGTGCCGCTGGAAATCTGGCTGCGCCACACCTTCCCGCTGGAAGCCCGCTACGCCGACGTGGCCTTCGCGCAAAAGGTCTACAAAACCCTCGTCGCCGACCTCCTCGCGAGTGGCACCACGACGGCCCTCTACTTTGCCACGATCCACCAGGAAGCGACCCGCCTCCTCGTCGACACCTGCCTGGAACAGGGCCAGCGCGCCCTCGTCGGCAAGGTCGCGATGGATAACCCGCAGGAATGCCCGGACTTCTACCGCGACGCCTCGACCGAGGCCGGCCTTGAAGGCACCCGAGCGCTCCTCGACTACGTCCGCGCCCATCCGGCGAATGAAGGCGGCCTCGTCCACCCCGTCGTGACGCCGCGATTCCTACCCTCCTGCACCGACGCGATGCTCGAAGGCCTCGGCGCCATCGTCAAGGAACACGGCTGCCACGTCCAGACCCATTGCTCCGAGAGCGACTGGGAGCACGGCTATGTCCTCGCCCGCCACGGGGTGACGGACGCCGAATGCCTCGATCGCTTCGGCCTCCTCACGCGACGCTCGATCCTCGCCCATGCGAACCTGATCACGGCCTCCGACATGGCCCGCATCGCCGCCCGTGGCGCGGGCGTTGCGCACTGTCCCCTGTCGAACGCCTATTTCTCGAATGCGGTCTTCCCCCTCCGTGCAGCGCTCGCCAAGGGCGTCCGCGTCGGCCTGGGCACCGACATTTCCGGCGGCCCGAGCGCCTCCATGCTCGACGCGTGCCGTTTGGCCGTCGCTGCCTCGCGTATGCTGGAGAGCGGCGTCGACCCGGCGTTGCCGCCGGAGACGCGCGGCCGGCCCTCCGCCCGCATCGACATCCGTGACGCCTTCCATCTCGCGACCGCGGCGGGCGCCGACGCGCTGGATCTCCCGGTCGGCCGCTTCGAGCCCGGCTGCCACTTCGACGCTGTCCGGGTCGACACCACGGCGCCGAACGGCACGATCCGGCTCTTCGACGAGCTTGATGCGCCCGAGGATGTGCTCGCGAAGATTGTTTACACGGCCTCCCGCGCGAATCTCGCCGAGGTATGGGTCGCTGGAAGACGGGTCGGCGGGGCGGGCTGACGCTGCGATTTCGAACGCCACGCGCCGTGCATCTCCCCTGCCCCGCCCGACCGCATTTCAGCCCATGTACACCCCGCCTCCGTGGGCGCGCGCAATACGAACCGCCGCGGCGATGTTCTCCACGCGAAACCGGAGGCCCTCCGCGTCGACCTTCAGGACCGCCGCGAGCGCGGGCAACGCTTCCCGGAGCATCCCGAGCTCGGCTTCGATCGCGTCGAGCTCGTCGTCCTCCGCGTACACGTCGGCCTCGGCGAGCGAAGGCAACATCCGCAGGCCGAGGCGACGTAGCTCGGGCGATCCCCATATCTTGTGCCGCCAGGACTCCGGGCCGGCCAGGTCGTTGCAGGGGAAAGGCGGCTCCTCCTCGATCCATTCGATCGCTCCCCCCGCGTCGCGGCGATAAGCACAGACGATCAACGACATGGCTCGACCTTCCTACGACCCACGTTACGCGGTTGCTCGCCGGGGTGCGTGGGCCACGTACTCTACCCGCCGACGGGTCCCGTCGCGTCTCCCTCGTCGTACGTCTCCAGCATCGTCCGGTCGACACGTCTCCTCCGCGCCCGAAGCCCGCGGTTTCCGCCCGATGCGTGTTTGGGAGTCAAGTAACGCTTGACACCGAACACGAGTTCGGTTCCCCTAGCGACAGGGGAGGTGTACAATGAGCAGCTCGGACTCCGTCAGCCGCGGCGTGCACGCCGTGGCGGACAAGGTGCGGCGCGTCGCGCGTACGTGGTCGATCAACACCGTCAATACGGCCGTCTACATCCTTTCGGGGGGGGAGCGGGTGCTCCACGAGGGGCGCTTTTCACCGGGGACCGGCCTCTGGTCGAGCTGGAACCGGGCCTTCAACATCCAGCCGCAGCGCTTCGAAACACCGGAGAGCGAAGAGGAGATCTGCCGCATCGTCAAGGAGTCCGTCCGGCTGCGGGCGGTCGGCGGCGGCCATTCCTTCAATGCATCCCCGCTGACGGGGGGGACGGTGCTCTCCCTCGACAAATACGCGAAGATCTTGTCGGTCGACGCGAGGAACCGCCTGGTCCGCGTGCAGGCAGGGATTCGGCTCCGTGACCTCACCGCGGAGCTCCTGAAGCACGGCCTCGCGCTGCCGGTGCAGGGCTCGACCGACGCGCAGAGCATTGCCGGGCTCATCGCCACCGATGTCCACGGGACCGGGCGCGACGCCGGCTTTTTATCCTCCAACATCCGCTCGATCCGCCTCGTCGACGGCGAGGGCCGCGCCCGGACGCTCGAGGCCGGGGAGGAGGCGTTCCACGCGGTCCTGGGAGGGATGGGCGCCTGCGGCGTCGTCATCGAAGCGGAAATCGCGTGCGTCGATGCCTTCAACCTGCGGAAGTCGGTCACCGTCGTCCGATGCGACTGGGTCGCGAAGCACATCGACGAGATCCTCGCCGAGCACCACCACGTCAGCTTTTATTACATCGCCGGCGTCCAGACCGAGCACGTCCGCATGAACACGTGGGATCATACGGTGGAGCCCCCGTCATCGATCGTTCGGCTGCACAAGATGCGGCTGGAGCTCGTCGACATGCTGGTCTCGGGGTACCTGCTCGGCCTCGCCAAGGTCCTCGATATCTCGGACATCACCGCGAGCCTGGGTCTGCTCTTCTTCAAGCTCACCATGAACGGGCATCACACCGTCTATCCGGCGCGCGACGGTTTTCCGCGCAAGCTCTTTTACAATCACGACGAGCTCGAGTACGGCGTCCCTTACGACAAGCACCGCGCGTGCCTCGCCGAGGTGATGGATCACCTCGCGGACAGGCGGTTCTTGACGATCGTCGAGGTCCGTTTCACGCCCGATCAATCAAAGAGCCTGCTCGGCCCGGGCGTCGGCCGGAGGACCTGCTTCATCGAGCTCGCGCCCAGCCTTTCGGTCGACGCGTCCGACGTGTTCGCCGACGTCGAGAAGATCCTCTGGAAGTACGGCGGGCAGCTCCACCTCGGCAAAGCGACGCGGGCGAATGCAAAGCAGATGGAGGCGATGTACCAGGAGCGCCTCACCCGGTTTCGCAAGCTGCAACGCGCGCTCGATCCGACGGGCAAGTTCATCAACGATTTCGTCGCGCAGCTCCTCGAAGGCGCCTCGCCGCGCCCTTCCGCCCAGGCGCAGGCCGACAGGGGGAGCGCCGCCATCCCGAACGCGGACGGGCCGCTCGTGGACATCGCCCGCGTGACGACCGCCGGCGTCTAGCCCATCATATCTTCCCAGGGAGGCCTCCCCCGATACGCCGCAAGGGTCGTGTACGGGCGTGCATGTGTCGAGGGGGAGGCGCGTGGACCTGACCGAGGGGCGCGTGGACCTGACCGGGAGGCGCGTGGACCTGAGCCGGGGGCGCGTGGACCTGAGCCGGGGGCGCGTGGACCTGAGCCGGGGGCGCGTGGACCTGAGCCGGGGGCGCGTGGACCTGAGCTGGGGGCGCGTGGACCTGAGCCGGGGGCGCGTGGACCTGAGCCGGGGGCGCGTGGACCTGAGCCGGGGGCGCGTGGACCTGAGCCGGGGGCGCGTGGACCTGAGCCGGGGGCGCGTGGACCTGAGCCGGGGGCGCGTGGACCTGAGCCGGGGGCGCGTGGACCTGGGTTCTCGTCTCCGTGCTTCGCGCCGCTCGGGTGCCGGAGGAGGGCCCTCCGGGGCCGCTCCCGTGGTAACATCACGAAGCATTTCTTCACCTTGGCTCGGGTGGCCGCGCCGGAAAGGATCCCATGCTCGGTTCGAGCTCTCCCATGTTCCCCGTTGTTGTTTCCTCCTTCCTCGGCGCCGCGGTCCTCTGCGCGAGCGGCGCGGCGTTCGCGGCCGTCACGCAGCCGAACGGCACCGTCATCCCCGTGAATGGAGGCGCTGCCCTCAGCGGTTACATCAACGGATCGGTCAACAACGACAACATCAACGAGGGGATCGACGTCGTGCAGGACGCCGCCGTGGAGCCCCAGGTGTTCTCGCCGCTCTGCGACTTCAGCGGCAAGTACATCGCCAAGGGCGGCGGCGCCAATTTCGCCGTCGGTTGGTACAACGTCGACGACAGCGTCCCCAGCGAAAACCCGCCGAAGTACGTCCCCGTGGACCTCGGCGCGAACCTCAACATGGCGGCGCCGAACAGCGACATCCAGATCCTGTTCCCCTTCTCGGGCGCCCTGCCGCCTCCCGACCAGGTCAACCTGAGCGCCGTCTCGATCCGCGAGAACCCGGCCTACAAGGGCGGCTACATCGGCTTCGTGTTGATCCCCAACCCGAACGGCACCGGCAACGGGAACGCGACGCAGTATCACTACACCGAGCACCGGTTCAACGTGACGTGCACGCTCTGCTCGAACCCGGGACCCTGGTACTCGGATCTCATCTACAAGTCGAAGATGCTCGCCAACACGTTCTACCTCGGCTTCGAGGATCTCGATTTCATGAACGCGGCGGGCGCGGCGGGCGTGAACGGCAACGACCTCGACTACGAGGATTTTCTCTTCCGTTTCACCGGCGTCGCGTGTCCCGGCGCCGGCCAGCCCTGCGACGTCCCCGGCGCGCAAGGGGCGTGCGCCAAGGGCATCTCCGACTGCGACGCGCAAGGGACGCTCATCTGCAAGCCCGTCCTCCAGCCCGGCAGCCAGGGCGAGGCGTGTGACGCCATCGACAACGACTGCGACGGCCTGATCGACGATGACGCGACGTGCCCGCCGGAGACGGTGTGCAATGGCGGCACCTGCGTCGCGTCGTGCGAGTCGGGCGAGTTCCCCTGTCTCCCCTCGTTCGTGTGCAAAGGGAGCTTGTGCATCGAGGAGAGCTGCGCGAACGTGGTGTGCCCGGAGGGCGAGGTGTGTGACGGCGGCGCGTGCCGCGCGCCCTGCGCCGGGGTCGTTTGCCCCGCGGGCCAGGTCTGCAGCGGGGATCACTGCGTGGATCCGTGCACGGGCGTGACCTGCGGAGAAGGCCAGGTGTGCGTGAGCGGCGTGTGCATCCCCGGGTGCGCCTGCCGGACGTGCGCCACGGGCGAGAGTTGCCACGTGGACAGCGGTCAGTGCGTGGAGAGCGCGTGCCTCGGCGTGACGTGCGAGGCCGGTACCCATTGCAAGGCCGGGGCCTGTGTCGACCTCTGCGACGGCGTGACGTGCCCGCCGGGCGAGGCCTGCCAGGCCGGTCAATGCGCCGTGGACGTGCCCTCGGCGACGAGCTCGTCGTCCACCGGCAACTTCGTCGGGTCCGGCGGCGCGGGCGGCGAGGGAGGCGCAGGTGGCGCAGGCGGCGTCATGGCGGGCGGCGGTACGTCCGCGGGCGGCGCGCCGCCCGGGAGCGGCGAGTCCGGGAGCTGCGGCTGCCGTATCGAGTCGGCGGCCCCCACCGCAAGCGGCACCGGCCTGAGCGCGCTGCTCGCGGCCCTGCTGTTCGCTCGTCGTCGCTCGGGCGGGCGCTCGAACGGCCGCGAGCGCGGACCGCGCCTGCGCGGCTGAGCGACTCCCCTCGCTCTCCCACCGACGTCCTCAACGCTGCACCAGCCCGGGCGCCCGCGGCAAGCGCCCGGGGCAGCGCTCCCCCCTGCCCGCTCGCACCTCCCCGCGCGCCGATGACGCTACACATTGTCGTTCGCAGCGCCCGTTCTAGTGTGGAACACCACATACCCGAGGGCGCAAACCCGAACGGGCGTCCCCAGGGGGAGCTTTCGAGATGGGCGGCACGCAGGGAACAAAAACGGCGGTCGGCGCGGCGCTCGCAGGGCGCTACGAGCTCCTCGAGACGCTGAACGAGGGCGCGTTCTCCACCGTGTACAAGGCACGGCAACGGACCACCCACCAGGCGGTCGCCGTGAAGGTGCTCCGGCTCTCGGAGGACCCGCGGGCGCCCCTCCACGACAAGAGACTCGCCCGCTTCCAGCGCGAGGTGCACATCTGCGCGCAGATGCACCACCCGAACATCGTGCATCTGCTCGACTCGGGGCGGGCCGACGGAGGGCTCGTGTACTCGGTGTTCGAGTTCGTGCCCGGCAAGGACCTCGCCAAGGTGCTCGCCGAGGAGGGCAGCCTGCACCCGCTCGAGGCGCAGCACTTCATGCTGCAGGTCCTCGACGCGCTCGCCTGCGCGCACGCGAGCGGCGTGGTGCATCGGGATCTCAAGCCCGAGAACCTCCTCGTGACCACCACCGGCGCGCGGCGAAACGTGCTCGTGCTCGATTTTGGCGTCGGAGCGCTCCTCGGGGAGGTCCGCGGCGACGAGAGCCGGATCACGATGACACACGAGTCGCTCGGGACGCCCGCTTATGCGGCGCCCGAGCAGCTCCGCGGGCTGCCTCTGACCCAGCGATCGGATCTTTATGCGTGGGGGCTCGTGTTCCTCGAATGCCTCACCGGCCGGCGGGCGGTCGAGGGCGCGACGGTGGCCGAGGTGATGGCCGCGCAGCTCGCGCCGGAGCCCATTTCCATCCCCGCGAGGATCGCGGACCACCCGCTCGGGCATTTGCTCCGGCGCGTGACCCAGAAGGACCCGGCCGCGCGTGGCGTGACGGCGGAGGAGCTGCTTCGCGAGCTCGAGGGCCTCGATGTCGGCGATCTCGCGCCGAGCGTCGGGGCGGAGGCGAAGGCGAGCACGGTCGGGGGTCTGCCCCTCGGCAGCGACGGCCTGGAGGGCAGCGCTGAGGGGCGCGCGCGGCTGATCGAGGGGGAGCGGCGGCAGATCACGGCCGTGTGCTGTTCGCTCACGGTCGTGAGCGTGAAGCCCGGCGCCGTGGAGCTCGAGGAGCTCGACCGGATCCTCGGCGACCAGCAGGAGGCGTGCGTGCGGATCGCGCGGGCGCGCGGCGGGCACGTCGCGGGGGCGCTCGGCGGGGCGGTGCTCTTCCATTTCGGCTACCCGGCCGCGCGGGAAGACGACGCCCAGCGAGCGGCGCAGGCGGCCTTCGCCGCGATGGAGGAGATCTGCCGGCAAAGCGCGACGCTCGAGGCCGGGCGCGGGGTGCGCGCCGAGCTTCGGGTCGGCATGCACACGGGCATGGTCGTCGCGCGTGAGCTGCGCGAGCCGACGAGCACGGACCCCGGGCGCCTGCTCGGGGCGACGCCGAAGCTCGCGTATCGCCTCAGCTTGCTGGCACAACCCGGGGCCATCGTGGTCAGCGGAGAGACCTACCGGCTGCTCCGCGGCCACTTCGCGTTCGACGAGGGCGGGGAGCTGCGGCTCGACAGCGCCGCGGCCCCCGTGGAGCTGTACCTGCTCCAGCCGGGGCCGCCGGAGGGCGAACGGGCGGCTCCGCTGATTGGGCGCGCGCGGGAGATCGAGGCTTTGCTGGAGCACTTTCACCGGGTGCTCGACGGCGCGGGGCAGGCCGTCGTCCTGAGCGGCGAGGCAGGCATCGGAAAATCCCGCCTGGTGCGCGAGCTGCGGGAGCGTATCCGTGGCGAGGCGCCCACGTGGCTCGAATGCCGGTGCACGCCGCACACGATGAACAGCCCTTTTTACCCGATCATCGATACCTTGACGCGGCTCCTCTCCCCGGGGCGAGAGGCGGCCGCCGAGGGCCGCGCGGAGGGGCTCGAGGCGCTGCTCACGAAACATGGCTTCGACCTCGCCGAGGCCATGCCGCTCTTCGCGTCCTTCCTTTCGCTCCCCCTGCCCGATCGGTGGGCGCCGCTCGACCTCTCGCCGCAGAAGTCGCGGGAGCTGACGCGCAACGCCGTCCTTTCGTTGCTCTTCGAGATGGCCGAGCGGGAGCCGCTCGTGCTCGTGGTGGAGGACGCGCACTGGGCGGACCCGAGCACGCTCGAACTGCTGACCCAGCTCACGGCGGAGCTCGCGTCGGCCCGCGTGTTCGCGCTCTTTTGCGCGCGCCCCGAGCTCGTGGCGCGCTTTTCGCCCGCCGCGGTGCACCACGTGAAGCTCGAGCGCCTCGGTCGTCCCGAGGTGGAGCAACTGGCCGCGGCGGTGACCGCAGGGCGATCGCTCCCGCTGGAGGTGCTCGACTGCATTGCCACGCGCACCGACGGGGTGCCGCTCTTCGTGGAGGAGCTCGTGCGGATGATGATCGAGTCCGGCGCGCTCGTGGAGCAGGCGGACCGGTATCACCTCGCGGGCCGGCTCTCGGATCTCAGCATTCCGAGCACGCTGCGGGATCTGCTCACGGCGCGGCTCGACCGGCTCGGCAAGGCCAAGGAGACGGCCCAGGTGGCCTCGGCGATCGGCCGGGAATTTTCGCTCGATCTCCTCAGCGCGGTCGATCCGCTCGAGCCCGACGAGCTGCGCGAGCACCTCGACCAGCTCGTGGCCTCCGACCTCGTCCATTGCAAGCGGCGGCTGAAGAACCCGGTCTACCTGTTCAAGCACGTGCTGGTGCGGGACGCGGCGTACGAGTCGATGCTGAAGCGATCACGAAGGGAGGTGCACGCGCGGATTGCGGCGGTGCTGGAGGAGCGATTTCCCGACGTCCCCGAGGGGCAGCCCGAGCTTTTCGCCTATCACCTCGCGGCTTCGGATCAGAAACGGCGGGCCATTGGATATGCGCAGAAGGCGGCGATGCGTGCGATGCAGCGGTCGGCCAACCGGGAGGCGATCGAACACGCCCGAGAGGCGCTCGACTGGCTCCCCACCATCAAGGACGCGCGGGACCGGGCGACCGTCGAGCTCGAGCTGAATGGGCTCCTGCTGCCTGCGCTGATGGCCACGCACGGCAACGTGGCCCCGGAGCCCGCATCGGTCGCGCGGCGCTCGCAGCAGATCCTGGACCAGGTGGGGGACCATCCGCTCGCGTTTGCCACGGCATGGGCGCTGTTTCTTTATTATCACAACCTGGGACACGACAATCAGCCGATGCCGATGGCGCAGCAGATGCTCGCCGCTGCGGAGCGCAAGCAGGAGCCAGCGCAGCAGGCGGCCGCATGGATCGCGCTGGGAAAATGCCTCTTTTTTGCCGGCCGATTGGAGGAGGCGCGGGCCAGCCTGGAGCGCGCCCTCTTGTTGTACGACCCCACGGAGCACCGCTCGTATGCCGTGACGCTCGGTATCGATCCCAAGGTCCATGCCCAATCGGTCCTCTCCCTGGTGTTCTGGCTGCTGGGGTATCCGGAGCGATCGCTCGCGCAGGGCATGGCGGCCCTCGCGTGGGCGCGTGAACTCAAGCACGCCAATAGCCTCGGCCTCGCGCTCGTGTACCTCGCCGGCCTTCGGCATTATCGGGGTGAGCCGGAGCATGTGCGGGAGCTGGCCACCGAGCTCATCGATTTGGGCGAACGAATGGGCCTCGCTCCTTGGAAGATCCTCGGCACCGTCCTCGGCGCGTGGGTCGAACACGACGTCGAAGCGGGATCCCGATGCCTCTCGATGCTCCACGCCTCCAGTGGGCAGACGGCCATGCCCTATTGGAGTTCGCTGGTCGCGGAGTCCGAGGCCGCTGTGGGCAGGATCGGCGACGCGCTCGCGCGCCTCCGATGGGGCCTGGTGCTCGCAGCGGAGCTACGCGAGTCCTACTACGTGGCCGAGCTGCACCGGTTGCTGGGCACGTACCTGCTCGCGCAGGGCAACGGGGCGATGGGGGAAGCAGAGCATCACTTTCGCAAGGCGATGGACGTGGCCTGTGGGCAGGGCGCGCGGATGCCGGAGCTGCGCGCCACGATGGCGCTCTCTCGCATCCTGCGGACCCAGGGCCAGAACGACGAGGCGCGGAGGATGTTGGAGGAGGTCTATGGGTGGTTCACGGAGGGGTTCGAGAACGCGGATCTGAAGGCGGCTCGCGTGCTCCTCACGGAGCTTCGTCGTTCCTAGAACATCGATCGGTTCAAGAACCGCTCGATGTTCTAGGCTTCTTTCGTCCCGAGGGGGACGCCTCGCGTCCCCCTCTCGCCCGGGCAAAGCCCGGTCGATTCACCCCCCGAGGCGAGCTCGCTTCGCGATCTCGCAGAGCATCGAACCGTTCGATGCTCTAGCGGAGCCGCTGAAATCCGAAGGGAGCGGCGTTCGCGGCGAAACCGCCGGTCGCTTGACCGGCGGAGGGGTCGTCCCATGTTCGGCCATGGCGAGCGAGCGGACGACGTGGGGCGCCGCCGTTCGGAGACCGTGGAAAGGAGAACGAGGCATGAAAACGAGAGGTGACCTGTGGGCGCTCGTGGCGGTGGCGCTCGCGCTTTCGTCGACGTCCACGTCGGAGGCGCAGGGGAAGGAGGTCCCTGAGGGGGACTCGGTCACGGAATCCGATCCCGTCGAGGATTCCTCCGAGCTGTGGCTCCACGTGATCACCAAGGCGTGGCACGACGAGACGTTCAAGCAGGAGCTGCTCGCAGACCCTGCGCAGGCGCTCGAGGCGCACTTCAACTACAAGCTTCCGCCGGACGTGCGTCTCGAATTCGTGGAGAGCCAACCTGATGGTACCCCATCCTACAAGCTGACGGTGACGCTCCCGCAGAAGCCTGCGCGGGCCAGGGTTTCCGTGAGAGCGGAGGGTTGCTAAACCCCCTCCAGCCTGTAGAGCCGGGCCGGATTGTCCCGCAGAATCTTCTGAAGCACGTTTCCGGGGAGCTTTTGCCCCAAGGGAACGAGTTTTTCCGTGATGTCGCTGTCGTGATCCAGGTGGGGAAAGTCCGTCCCGAAGATCAGGTTGTCCTCGCCGATATATGGAATCAGCTCCGGCAGGTAGGGCTCGTCGGGCTCGATGGCGACGAAACACTGTCGCCGAAAGTATTCCGAAGGTTTCCTCCGGACGTTCTCCGCGACCTCGCCCGAAAGGTTGCGGTATTCAATCTCGTCGAGCCTCCACAACCAATACGGCAGCCATCCGCAGCCGGCTTCGAGGAACGCGACGCGCAGACCGGGGTGGCGCTCCAGCACGCCCCCCTCGACCAGCGCGAGGAACGCCATCATCTGCTCCATGGGATGCGAGCACGCGTGCAGCGCAAAGCGGCTCTCGAATCGATCCGCTCCGGCGGTCGGGACCCGCGCGTGCGCGCCTTCATGGAGAGCGACCGCCACGTCGAGCCGTTCACACGCGGCCCAGAAAGGTTCATAGGCGGGATCACTCAAGAGCCGCCCCTTCACCGGGTTCGGTCGCAATACCACCGCCGTCCACCCCCACGCCGCGATGCACGCGAGATCCTCGACCATCGCGGCCGGGTCGTGGACGTTCACCACCCCGACGCCTCGGAGCCGCGCTGGATCGTGCGCACAGAAATCGTGCAGCCAGCGATTGTAGGCGCGGGTGAAAGCACCGGCCAAGGCGGGATCGATCGTGTCGATTCCCAGCAGGAAAAGCGTGGTCGTCGGAAAGAAGAGGGCCATGTCGACGTGGGCTCGATCCATTGCCCGGATCTGCGCGGCGGGGTCCCTCCCCGCCCATAACTCGTCGCTTCGCCGGGATCCGACGGCGGAGAGCTCGCGCACGGCGCGCTCGGAGAGCTTGTGATGGACCGGCTCCCCCTGCAGCATCAACCGGGGCGTCCGCCCGCTGCGGCCGACGTCCTCGTAAGACGGCGCGTGCGCGCGGAAGGGCTCTTCCAGGTACCTCTTCCACAGGTCGATGGGCTCGATGACGTGACGATCTGCGTCGATCAGCATGCTCCCTCCTCAAGTCAAGAAAGGCACGGGATTGAGCTCCGTCTCGTCGAGCGCGCGATTCCGCCACCCCATACGTACGGGCACGTCATAGAGGCGCCCGGGCCCGAAGCGAGGCCAGAAATGCCGGAGCCCCGGCACCGTCACCTTGACGACGCAAAGGCCGAGGTCGGGCCGGGTCTGGTCGAGCACGAGCATGTCGAGGTGGGCGCGGGCCGCGAGCGCCACGCATGCGCGGACGTCCTCGGCGAGGTCGTTCCCCCCGGGGAGGCGCGGGGCCCGGGAACAGGTCCGGGGGAGCGTGTCCTCGGCAGGGCGCAAAAAGCTCCGATCTTCGAGCTTTCGTACGTCGAGGAGCGGGGGGAAATGGCCCGCGGGGTCGTGGACCTGGTTCAGCTCGGTAAGGGCGCGCTGCGCGGCCACACGAATGTCGAGGTGGCAGCCGAAGCCGGCATGAAGTTGTCCTTCTTCCTTGCCCTGCGCCAGCGCGACGAGGACCGGAATCCCGAGGTCACTCGTGATGTCGAGGAGCTGGAGCGGCCGGCCCATCGAACGATACGCGGCCTCGATCTCGTCGAAATAGGGGTCGTCGAAGCTCGCGAGATCGACCCCGGGCCGGTGCAGCCGGTTGTACCACCAAAGGGCCACGGCATCGCGCTCGACGAGCTCGAAGAATCCGTGCAGGATGGCTTCTTCGAGGCAATTGCCGGAGGCGTGACCATTGAAGCTGTACACGCAGAATCGCTCCTCGGGGGCGACCGGGGCTTGCGCGTAACAAAAGGCCGTCGGCAGGTAGCGCCGCTGCTGCGTCCCGAGGGACCAGACGGGCGTCCAGTCGATCACGCGTCGCTCGTCGAAGGGCAGCGGTACATGCCATTTGCGGCTGCGCGCGGAGGCATTCCAGGCGTCGCGCGTCCGGTACTGGGATTCGCTGAAGCCTTGGAGATCGTGCGGGTGGACGCCCTCGTCCCCCAGCTCGGCCAGGCGGGCGCGGAGCGTGGGTTCGTCTCCCTGGTAGAGGGCGCTCACCCGTTCGATTCCCTCGCAAAGCGCGCTCGTCCGCGCCTGCGCGGCGCTGCGCCCCTTGCCGCCCGCCATGGCATGAAAGTCCGTCCGATGCCGCGCGTCGGCGGCCGGCACCACGGGATACCGCGCGCCTTGGACGAACCACGGCGGGCCCTCCCGCCCGGCGACGGGCTCCACGCTGGAAAGGACACCGGTCACGGGGCTGATCAAGTGCCGATACTGCGCGAAGGTCTCCTCCGGGGAGATCACGCGGCTGCCCCCCTCCTGGGCGGCCAGGCGCGCGCGGCGTTCGAGACTCGGTGGCTGCGCGGCGCGCCGCTTCACGAGGTCCGGGTCTCCGCAGGTCGGGCATTGCGGGCGGCGCTGCACGGCGTGTTTTTCGAGTGCGAGGTGCTCGAAATCGAGGACGAGGACGTGGTGTTCGATCTCAGCCCACGCGCCGCCGGCGATCCACCTCGCGAGCACGAGCGCTGCAAGCCCGTGGGCCGCGGCGAGCCCCGCGGGGCTCGCTGGGCGCGGGAGGGAGAATGCATCCCGCGCGGCGCTCCGCCGCAGGAACGTCTGGACCGGGCGATGCGCGCGGATCCGGAAGGCAAGACAATCCCAGCAAGGACCCCCTGCGCGGAACATCGGCCCCATCCAGGGCGCTGCCCCGGACGGCTTCACGGGCATCCAGCAAAAGCCCTCCGCGCGGGCCTGCCGATGCATCTCCGCGAGCTCGGGCGCGAGGTAATCCTCGACGAGGACGACCCGCAGCCCCGCCCCGGGCTCGACCCTCAAACCGGCCGCCCGGAGCGCTTCACAGAACGATTCCGCATTCAATCCCGCGCGCGCCTCGACCGTCACGGGCATTCCGGAGCGGCGCTCGGCCGCGACGTCCCCCGCGACCCCGAGCGAGCGCCAGAAGGCGTCCTCGGCGGGAGGCTCGCGGGAGGCATGGGTGACGTAGCCGCCCTGCTCGAGCAGCGTGATCGTATAGTACACCTCGGGCGCGGTGGCCTTTCCCCGGAGGGCCGCGATGATCTCCGCATTCGTGCGTATGCCGTCCACGAGGGGCGCGACCAGCGCATAGAGGCGTCCCTGGAGGATGGTCTCGTCATGCTCCCCGAGGAGCGCGAGGCAATCCGGGCCCAGGAGCGCCGGGTGTACGTGCGGCGCGAATCGCAAGACTCTGTTCATGTCGCACATCCGTCGCAGATGGCTGACCAAAGAAAGGAGACGGGGACGCCCGGTGGCGCCCCGCGACCGAAATCAAAAGGTGCGGGAGCTTAACAGAAATCGTGGCCCCCGCGAGGCCGGGGCGCACCTCTCGCACGCCGAGAATGGGGTGCCCTGTTCCGGACGGACGGGCACCGTATTCGACAATTTTTCTCGGTCTACCCGACAGCCTGCTCGCCTCGCAAGAGGAAGACCTCGACGGGGCGGTCGAGCCCCTCGACGGGCAACGCTCCGCCGCGTACGAGCGCGAAATGGGCTTCGAGGAGCCGGGAAGTCGTGCTGCTGAGGACGATGGTGTCGGGGGCCGCGAGCGCGCTCAGGCGCGCGGCGATCCCGGGCGTGGTCCCGAGCGCGTACGCCGGGCCGCGCATGTCGCGGTTCCCCACGCGACCGGTATGCAGGCCGATCCGAATTTCGAGGCGGATCCCGCGCTCGGCCTCGAGCCGGTGGCTCTCGCTGCGCACCCTCGAAAGGAGCTCCCGCGCGGCGCGACCCGCGGCGAGGGCGCCTTCCTCCGGGCCCGCATCGCAGCCGAAGTAGCTCAACACCTCCTCGCCGAGCGCACCGGCGAAGCGGCCCTGGTGGCGGCGGACGAGGTCGGCTCCGCGCGCCTGCTCCCGGCTGATGAGCTCCTCGACCTCCTCGATATCGATGGACGCCGGGCCCGGGCCGAGCGCCGTCAGGCCATAACAGAGGGCCGTGACCTGCCGCCGCTCGGCCTCGGGGGCGTGCCTCGACGGGACGAGCGCAAGGCCGCGGCCCTCGGCCCGGGTCCGCAGGGGGATCGTCGCCGACCGCTCCGCGGGCCCGGCGGCGGACGTGAGGAAGGACTCCCGCCGCAGCGCGTGGACGTCGCAGGCCTGGAGCTTCCAGAAGAGCCCCTCGGCGTCGACATTGCGCTTGCGGACGTCCTTCACGGTCGCCTTCTGGAGGATCTCGCCGAGGGGGTGGCCCCAGAGCGGCCTGGGAAGGGGGATAGGCATGCGGCTCGTCTGTTTGAGGAGGACCTCTTGCAAGGAGCCGCCCGTGATGACCGGCTTGCCCGTGAGGCTCTCCAGGAAGACGAGCCCCCAGGCGTAGAGGTCGGAGCGAGGGGTCGGCCGCGTCGCCTCGATTTGCTCCGGCGCGGCATATTCGGGCGTGCACAGGACTTCAAGGCTGGTCGCCCTGCCCGGGCTCGACCCCGCCATCGCGTCGACGAGCGCGCCGATGCCGAAGTCGAGCACCATGGCGTTTCGGCGCGCTCCGGTCGGGACCACCATGATGTTCGCTGGCTTGATGTCCCGATGGACGACCCCTTGGGCATGGGCGCAACTGAGCGCATCCAGGACCTGGAGCATGAGGTGCCTGGCCTCGCGTGGATCGAGCGGGCCCTCCCTGGCGAGGAGGTCCGCGAGGTTCTCCCCCGGGACGAACTCGAAGACGGTGTAGAGCAGCCCCTCCGCCGTCCGGCCGGAGTCGATGAGCCGGACGATGTTGGGATGGTGCAGCCGGGCGCAAAGGCGTATCTCGCGCTGGAAGCGCGCGACACGGCGGTCGTGGTCGCCTGCCATGCCGGAGCGCATGACCTTGATCGCGACGAGCTGGTTGGTCGCGACCTGGCGCGCCTGGTAGACGGTGCCGAACCCTCCCTTGCCGAGCTTGGAGAGGATCTCGTAACGACCCTGGAAGAGCGAACCCGCCCCGATCGACCCGGGGACACGCTCGATCAACGTGAGCGGCGGAGGCGGGGGCTCGACCTCAAGCTGGCTCGCGCGCACCCGCTTAGGAGTCACCTCCAAAGTATAGGCAGCGCCCTGCGGGGTGAAATGGGCGTGGTGAAGGTGAGGTCGGGGGGGTGTCCAGGCAAGCAGGCTGAGCCTCGGTCGATCAGCGGCCTGCCACGCGCGACAGCCACCCCCGGACAAGCACGAGCTCCTTCGCCTGGGCTTCGTCCAAATTCGCGAACGCCTTCTCGGCCTGGGTCGCGAGCTGCTTGGCGCGGTCGCGCGCCTTCGTGCCGTCCCAGAGCGCCTGTGCGAGCTCGAAGCGCGCGAGGGCGAGAAACACGGGGTTGCCGTCGTATTTTTCGAGGTTCTTCACTGCCTGCTCGAGCAGGGATACTGCCTGCGCGGAGCGTCCCATCCGCCGCTCCACCGTGCCCCGCCCCGTGAGCGCGATGCCGATCTGGAAATCCTCGGGGCCGTTGACCTTCTCCCAGATTTTCTGCGCGCGGGTGAAACGCGCGCCGGCCTCTTCCGATCGCCCGAGCTCCAGGAGGACATCGCCCATGTTGTTGAGGGCCGCGCCCACCTGGTCGTGCTCGGGCCCAAAGACCTGCTCGAAGGCCAAAAGCGCCCTCTCGCTTGCGGCGAGCGCCTCCTCCAGGCGGCCCGCGTCGACTTGCGTGCATGAGATTCCCAGGAGCACCTCCGCGGAGAGCGATAGCGTGCTCTTGTCTTTTTCGAAGACCACGAGCGCCTCCTGGTAGGCCGCGAGCGCCTGGGTGTTCTCGTGTAGCGCCGAGAGCGCGTGGCCCATGCCGAGCAAGGTGCGCGCGACATTGACGTGCGCGGGGCCGAGCGCCGCGCGCTGGATCGCGAGCGCCCGCTTGTAGACCGCGAGCGCCTCCACGTGATGCCCCTCGTTGAAATGTGCCGTCGCCACCCCGCCCAAAACGAACGCGATCTTCGGGTGATTCGGGCCGAGGAGGGCCTCGAGTTGCTCGCTCGCGCGGCGCGTCTGCGACATGGCCTCGGCCATGTCGCCCCGCCACATCGCCACCTGACCCAGGTTGTACTGGACCGCGGCCACCCGCAGGTGCTGCGGCCCGACCACGCGCTGCCACAGTTCCAGCGAGCGCGTGTACTGCTCCCCGGCGCGGGCGTGATCGGCCTGCGTCAGGTAGATATCCCCCCGGTTTTCGTGGAGCTGGGCCAGGAGCCCCTCGTCCTCTTTGCCCCTGCGGAGCACCGCCTCGGCGAGCCAGGCCCAGTGCAGGCCCTCGTCGAAGCGGCGGAGCTGCGCGCCCACGACGTCGACGAGCTGGATGGCCGCATACGCCGCCGATCGGTCGTCGTGTCCCGCCTGGGCCGCGGAGAACGCGCGCCGGAGCGACGCCTCGGCAGCCTTGGGATCCCCGGCGGCGCTCTGCAGATCGGCCAGCGTCGTGAGCGCCTCGGCCTCGGTCGGCGTGTGTGCGAGGGTCTGCGCGCGCGTGACCGTCGCCTCGGCGACGGAGAGGCCCTCCTGGTATCTGCCGACGGCGGAGAGCGCCGAGGCGCGAGCGATCTGCGCGCGGATCTCTCGGGCTTCGTCCGCCGCCGCCTGCCGCTCGGGCAGGCGCACCGGAGACCGGAGCCCCTCGACGTCGGCGCAGACCGAGACGTCGCCGAGCGACTTCGTGGCCTCGGGGGCCTTCGCGACCTGGTCCTTGCCGCTCGTCTCGAGCACGCCCACGAGCGCGCGCACCTCTTCGCGTCGCCGATCGAGGCAAAGCATCCGCAGCGAGAGCACCTCGTCGGATTGATCGCCGCGCAGCCGCGTCGCCTCACACGCCTCGGTGTGCATCGTCGACCACCCTCGCCCGTAGGCATCGAGCGCCTGCTCGGTGCCGAGCCACGCATCCTTCGCGTACGGGAGCTCCGTCGCGAGGAATCGCTCGCGGATCGCTCGTTTTTGCGGCTCCCCCCAGACGCCCGCGAACATCTCCGGCGCCCCGCTGCAAAGCGGCGCGCTCGGCTCGGCGGCACGCAGCGCGCCGAAGACCCCCACGCCCCCGATCGCCGCCACGGCGAGGGCGCCGAGGACGCGGTTGCGGAAGGTGCGCTGTTCGTCTTGCGTGAGCGCGTAGAGGAGCGCGTCCATGGACGGGAAGCGCTCCTCCGGCGAGGGCCGGAGGCCCCGCTCGAGCGCGCGCAGCACACGCGCGGGCACGCCGGGGACGTCTTTCGGCCGCTGTAACTTCCCCGAGGGCGCCTCGGTCAGGACCGTCTCGCGCGTGTTCACGGTGAAGGGCCGCTCGCCGTAGAGCGCCTCGAAGAGCGCGAGGCAGAAGCTGAATTGGTCGGCCTGCGCGTCGACGGAGACGCCCTCGAATTGCTCCGGCGCCATGTAGGCGGGCGTTCCCAGGACGGCGCCCGAGCGGGTCAACGACGCGAGGGCCTCGTTGTCTCCTCGTGTCTCCGGCACGTCCTCCGGGGGCGGCGGGGGCGCGGCGAGGGCACGCGCGAGGCCAAAATCGGCGACGCGGACGCGCCCGTCCCGGGCGACGAGGACGTTCTCCGGCTTGAAATCGCGGTGCACGAGCCCCGCGGCGTGTGCTGCCGCGAGCCCTCGGCCCGCCTGTTCGAAGAGGTCGAGGATCTCGCGCCACGAGCGCTCCTTCTGCGAGAGCCACCCGGCGAGCGTGGCGCCGTCGACGTACTCCATGGCGAAGAACAGACCCTCCCCGAGCGTGCCCACGTCGTGGATGGCCAGCACGTTCGGGTGGGAGATGCGCGCCATGGCTTGCGCCTCGCGCATGAGCCGGAGCTCGGCGCCCGGGGCCCGCTGCAGGATCTCCTGCCGCAGGATCTTGAGCGCGACCTTCCGGTCGAGCTCGGGGTCGTAGGCGGCGAACACCACGCCCATTCCCCCGGCCCCCAGCGTCTCCAGGATCATGTACCGCCCGAGGGACGCGCCCCGGGAAAGCTCCCCGGCCGGCGCCGCCCCGGCCGCCAAGGCCCTGGTTCGCGGGGTCGCCCTGCCCTCCTCCCCGGCGCGCAGCTCGTCCGTGGCGCTCGCCTCATGATCGGGCAATTCGAGCCCGGAGATCTGCTTGGCCAGCTCGGACAAGAGCTTCCGGCAGGTCACGCAAGAAGCGACGTGTTGCTCGACCCGCTCGGCCGCGCGGGTCTCGAGCAGGCCCTCCGCGAACTCGGCGACCGTGTTGTCACTCAGGCAGCTCATCCGATGCCGTTGCCGTGCACGACGCCGTGCTTCGTGCAAGCGCGCCGTGGACCACGCGTGACTGTACAGGGGTCGCATGAATCCGGTAAAGTCCGCGCGTGACCGCTCCATCGTGCCGTCTCACGGAGGTCTTCCTGGCGCAGGAGAGCGGGCAAGGGGCGGCGCGACACGAGGGGCAGGACGCGCTGGAGGGGCTCCTGGAGCGAGCCGTCGCGTCCGCCCGGACCCCGTGGCCGGAGATCGATGTGCCGGCGGAGGCCTTCGTGCGCTGGCTCTCGACGCGGCTCCCCGCGGGGGACGTGGAGACGCTCGAACGGGCGCTCGGCACGTTGCGCCTCGGCGACCTCTACCTCGCTTGTGCGTGCGAGCGGGGCGACCGCGCGGCGCTCGCGGCGTTCGAGCGATTCTACATCCCGGATCTCGCGGCCGCGATCCAGCAGGTCGATCGATCCGGCAGCCACGCGGACGACGTCCTGCAGGTGCTGCGGCAAAAGCTCTTCGTCGGAGAGCCAGGGACCGGGCCGAAGATTCGTGAGTACGGGGGCCGCGGGGAGCTGCGCCGGTGGCTCCGGGCCGTCGCCGTGCGCGCCAGCATCGACGCCCTGCGCGCCGCGCGCGAGATCCCCGTCGAGGACGAGCTGCTCGACGCCATCGAGGTCCCCGCCGACCATCCGGAGCTGTCGCACCTGAAGCGCACCTCGCTCGCCGAGCTCAAGCTCGCCCTGCGCGACGCCCTGGGCGCGCTCTCCGCGCGGGAGCGGACGCTGCTGCAGCAGTATTATCTCGACGGCGCCAACCTGGAGGCGCTCGCCGCGCTCTACCGGGTCTCGCCCTCTGCCGTGAGCCGGAGCCTCGCGAAGACACGCGCGACCCTCATGGGACGGGTGCGCAACGCCTTGATGGCGCGGCTGCGGCTGAGCGGGCGCGAAGTCGACAACATCCTGCTCCTTGTCCAGAGCCAGCTCGAGGTCTCCCGGAGCATGCTCGACGGGCGCTCGTAGGGGCAGCACCCACGTAAGCGCGCGTACCGGACAAACAAAACACGCAAACGCGCGCGGGTTCTCCGTCCTCTAGAGCAAGCGCCTGCTGCTGGGGGCCACCTCGGGCAGCGGGAGACGTGTGCGCGGCTGCGCCCGCACCTTCCCACCCAGAAGACCATCGACCACGACCATGACACGAACGCTCCTCGCATCGCTGCTCGCCACCTTCGTCGCCGGATGCGGCTTCATCAAGGTGGGGGGCCTGCCCTCCTCCGTTTCGTCTTCGTCCGGCGAGCCGTCGGAGGCCTCCGGCTCCGGCCAGGCCTCCGGCTCCGGCCAGGCCTCCGGCTCCGGCCAGGCCTCGGGCCCGAAGTCCACCGACAAGGAGCTTCTCGAGCTCTACCAGTCCATCGATTACACCTGCTGCACGCAGACGCGCGCGAGCGGCAGGGCGTTTTTCCAGAAAGCCGGCGTCGATACGACCGGGCTGTTCAAGCGCGGGAACGTCGATCCGGAGTGGATCCCCGGCTGGTCGAACGACCTCTCGACCATCGAGCTCACGAACGCGCTGGCCCAAGGCGCCGTCAACCGTACCTGGCAAAAACAATGCTTTGCCGATTACGAGGACTATCGCAAGGGCTGGGCCTCGATTGAGGAGAAGCACCGCCCGCAGCTCGTGGCGCTGCGCAAGCAGGGCAACTACTACGAGCAGGCCTCGGGCCTGAACACGCTCCTGTCCGACGTCCTGAAGGAGGCCGAGCAAAAGGGCCTGAAGCTGCACGGCGCGCATCCCATGACCTGGGTGGGCTTGCGCTACGACATCCTCGTCGCCCTCTTCCAGGTGCACCGCGAGACCGGCCACGAGTTCGCGCTGGCCGATTTCGTGAAGCCCGTGGGGGATCAGGTCGAAAAGTTCTCGCGCTTCGGCCGGCCCTGGTCCGAGGACAAGACGTTCGATCGCGACGTCTTTTGCGCCTACGCCGAGGTGAGCGGCACGCAGCGCACGCCGAAGCTGCCCGACATCGGCGGCTGGGAGCCCGGCCGCGACGCGCCGGCGCGCTGGCCGGTCGCCGCCGCGCGCCACGCCGAGGTCGACAAGAAGCTCCAGAGCCTGCAATCGGCGTCAGCGGCGGCGCTCGCAATGCAGGAATGGAAGGTCCCCCGGCTCGAGACGGGGACCCTCGACCGCGAGCCCAAGGCGCCCAAGCTCTTTTACACCGGGCCCTACACCCTCACCTCGTTCCAGCGCGAGGGGGCCAAGGTCACGGTCGTCGGTGAGCAGCGCAAGACCGAGCCGTTCAACTACGATTGCCGCTCGACGGGCGTCATCGAGTCGTACGACCTCAACAACAACCCCGTCTACAAGCGCGACTGCAAGGTGGGCTCGAAGACGAGCATCCGCATCGCGGAGGTCACCTTCGCAGACCTCCCTGCCTCGATGCAGCTCGCCAAGGGCGACGAGATCACGTTCTACGGCGATCTGTCGCGCGAAGAGAAGGACAAGTCGGTGAAGCAGACCCCGTCGGAGGTCGTGACCAGCCGCGCCTACGCGTTCGAAGGCAAGCACCTCGTGCAGGTGAAGCGCGAGGGCAAGGTGGTGCAATCCTTCTAGCCAGGGGGTCCTCGCCAGGCACGCCTTCACAAGCGTACGCCGGTTCTCCCTTGCCTCCGCATCCGAGGCTGCTACCTTCGTTTGACCCGTTGACCAGAAGTTCAAAATTGGTCAACGGGTCAGCGAGGAGAGCGCCCCGTGTTCCAACGCCCGCCCCAGGCCAGCAGCCGCGCCGATCGGATCCTCGACGCCGCGGCCATGCTGCTGCTGCGCATGGGCTACCGGAAGGTGACCATCGAGGACATCGCCAAGCAGGCGGACATCGGCAAGGGTACGGTGTACCTGCACTGGCGCTCCAAGGAGCAGCTCTTCCAGGCGCTGCTCCGGCGTGAATCCATCGTCCTCGTCGAGGGGATGCGGGACCGGCTGCGGAGCGACGTGGCCGAGATCAAGCCCCACCGCCTCGTGCGGAGTTCGTTCGTGGCGGTCCATCAAAGGCCACTCACGATGGCCCTGGTCGTCGGGAACGTCGAATTGCTCGGCAAGCTGCGGGAGGGCACGGTCGGGAGCAAGGAGCTACTCGTGACCGACAGGTTTTTCGAGATCCTGGCCCGCCACGGCCTGCTCCGCGCGGACGTCCCGAATCTCGTTCATGCGCTGCGGGCCACCTCGGCCGGGTTTTACCTGCTCGGCACGGTCGACCCGACGAGCGTCGGCCTCGACGTGGAAGCCAGGGCCGACGCCCTCGCGCACGTCATCCGGCACGCCTTCGAGCCTGCCGGCGAGCCACCGAAGGAGGTGTTGGCGGCGGCCGCCGCCGAGCTCTGCGCGATCTTCGATGATCTCATCGCTTGTTACCGCACATGGATCTACGCCGCCGAGCCCGGCTGATCCCGGGCCCGGAAGCGCGCTGAAAGGGGAACGCCATGACGACGCAGGCTGATACGTGGGGCATTCACAAGGCGCAGTTCTGGCTACGCGGGCAAATCCCGGACGAACCCGTCCAGTTCGCGCCTGATCTCGGGATGTGGAACGTCTACGGATACCCGGAGGCGCTGCGGATCCTCGGCGATCCCGGCCTGTTCTCGTCCGAGACCATGCGCCTGGTCCCGGAGATCAAGCGATCCAACGAGGGCAACCTGGTGCGGATGGACCCGCCGGAGCACAAGAAGCTCCGGAATCTCGTCAGCCACGCCTTCACGCCGAAGGTCGTCGCGGACCTCGAGCCGCGAATCGCGCGCCTGACGCACGAGCTGCTCGACGCGGTGGACGGGCGGGACCGGCTGGAGCTCGTGGCCGATCTCGCGTATCCGCTCCCGGTCATCGTCATCGCCGAGCTCTTGGGGGTGCCCAGCAGCGACCGCGACATGTTCAAGCAATGGGTCGACAAGATGCTCGAGAACTCCTTGCAGTTCTCCCTCGTCAAGCGCTCCGAAGAGCAGGACCGCATGGTCGAGGTCGCGCTCGAGCAGGCCAAGCACCTGACCGATTACCTCAGCGCGCACGCCGCAGAGCGCAGGCGAAAGCCTCGCGCGGACCTGCTCACCAAGCTCGTCGAGGCCGAAGTGGACGGCGACCGGCTCACGGAGACCGAGGTCGCCAACTTCGCGAACATCCTCTTGATCGCGGGGCACATCACCACGACCATGCTGCTCGGCAACACGGTGCTTTGCCTGGACACGAACCCGGCCGAGAAGGCGCGGGTGCGCGCGGACCGGTCGCTCGTGCCCGCGGCGATCGAGGAATCGCTGCGCTTCTTCAGCCCGTTCGCGGTCCTCGGTCGGGTCACGATGCGCGCGGTCGAGCTCGGCGGCAAGACGATTCCCGCCGATCAGCTCCTCATGGTGTGGATCGCGGCGGCGAACCGGGATCCCCGGCAGTTCACGAATCCGAACGTGTTCGATCCGTCCCGCGACCCGAACCCGCACGTCGCCTTCGGGCGAGGCATCCATTTCTGCATCGGCGCTCCCCTCGCCCGGCTGGAAGGCCGGGTCGCGTTGAACATCCTGATGGATCGATTCCCGGGCCTGCGCCTGGATCCTGACGCGCCGCCGGAGTTCCTCCCCAGCCCGAACATGACCGGCGTGCGCAAGCTGTCGCTGCTGCGGCACTGAAATCGCGCTCCGGCAGCGCGAGGCGCCCTACCCTCGATGACGGGCCGCCTGCATGGCCACGGCAATGCCGTCCTGCAGCGTGGCCTTCGTGACGATCCCTTGCAGCGATGCGTCGCTATGGACGAGCGTTCGGGCCACCTCCGAACGGATCCCGGTGATCACCGTGCGCGTCCCCAGGAGCCGCAGGCCGCTGGCCGCCGTGAGGAGCATGCTGGCGACGTTCTCGTCCACGCGCTTCAAGCCCGTGATGTCGAGGATGATGAAGTCGGCGGAGCGGCTGCTGGCGCCTTGAAGCATCGTCTCGATGGCCTGCTGGACCCGCGCGGTATCCATCGTTCCGATGAGCGGCATCACGAGGATGCGATCCGTGATCGGAATGAGCGGCGTGGAGAGCTCGAGGAGCCGGGTGTGCTGGGCGGCGATGATCTGCTCGTGGAGCGCGGTCCGCTCCGCATTGGCGCGGCCCTTCTCGACGAGCTCGCGTTCGAGCCGCTCCTTGGCCTCGTGCAGCTCGTCGGTGCGGGACATGAGCTCGACGAGGAGCGCCTCGCGCGCGGCCTCGACGGCGACGCGCTGCCGGATCTCCGCCTCCAGGCTGGTATTCTTTTCCTGCAGCGCCCGTGTCATGCGCCGGACGGCGATGTGCGGGCGGATGCGCGCGAGGAGCTCCTCGGTATCGAAGGGCTTGCTGATGTAATCCACGGCGCCCGCATGCAGCCCCTGCAGCCGGTGCTCCCGATTGCTCAAGGACGTCATGAAGACGATTTGCGTATCGGCGGTCTGCGGGTTGGCCTTCAGGCGCCGGCACACCTCGAAACCGTCGATATCCGGCAACATGACGTCGAGGAGGACGAGATCGGGCTGCTCGCGCTCGATCAGGCTCATCGCCATGACGCCGTCCGTGGCGACGGCGAGGTCCAGGCGCTCGCCCGATAAGGCTTCGAGAAGCGTGTCGAGGTTGATGGGGTTGTCATCGACCGCGACCACGAGACCATTGAATTGCGTCAGATCGTCCATCCCGCGCCCGAGAAGATGAGCGTGGACCCTATCAAGAAGTACCACGGCAGTAAAGGGCCAAGCATGCGACGTCGCGCCATGGAACGGGAGCCGGCGGTTCTGCAAAAACCTGGATGCACGGGTTATGCGTCACGCGCCTGACACGCCGTTCATGAGGGGTGGTTTCCCATCGTGTGCATACACGGTTTGGCGCACCACGACATCGTGAAATATCTTTCAAAATTGCATTGACGTTTGCAGCCCTGCCGAGGTTAGTATGGTGCACGATTCGGATATCGTGCCGCTCGACGAGACGCACGGGAGGGGTTCGAGGATGGAACTCACGGGGTACGAACAGGGGGACATCGTCTATGAGGGAAGCGAGACACGCGTCCATCGGGCGGTGCATCGTCCCTCGGGCGCGCAGGTGGTGATCAAGGTCCCCGTCGCCGAGGTGCCGACCCCGCGCGTGATGGGGCGGCTGGTCCACGAGCATCAGGTGCTCCGGCAGCTCGCGTCCGTGCCCGGCGTGGCGCGCGTGCAGGCCTTCGAGCAGCGGAACGGCACGGTGGCGCTCGTCCTCGAGAACCCCGGATTCCGTTCGGTCGATCAGGTGCTCGCCAAGCAGGGCCGTTTGCCGGTGGCGGCCGCGCTCCGGTTCGGGCGACGCCTGGCCCGGGTGCTCGAGGGCGTGCACGCCGCCGGGGTGATGCACAAGGACGTCAAACCGCAGAACGTGCTCGTGGATGAAACGTACGAGCAGGTCACGCTGCTCGACTTCGGTATCGCCTCGCTCCTGTCGCAGGAAGCGACGGAGGCGAGCATTCCCGAAGCGCTGGACGGGACCCTGGCGTACATCTCGCCGGAGCAAACGGGGCGCACGGCGCGCGCCCTCGATACACGTACCGATCTCTATTCGCTGGGCGTGACGCTCTTCGAGGTGCTCTCGGGGCGGCGGCCCTTCACGGATCGCGATCCGCTTTCGCTGGTGCACGCGCACCTGGCCAAGACCCCGCCTCCGCTCGATACGATTGCGCCGGAGGTGCCGAGCGCCGTGTCGGCGATCGTCTCGAAGCTCCTCGCGAAGGATCCCGAGCGGCGGTACCAGACCGCCAGGGGCGTGGCGGAGGATCTGGAGGAGGCGCTCCGCATGCTCCACGAGCGGGGCACGGTGGAGCCCCTCTCGCTTGGCAAAAAGGACTTCTCACGGAAGCTGCGGCTGCCGCAGGTGCTCGTGGGGCGGGAGAAGGACGTCGAGCGGGTCGGCGAGTCGTTTGCCCGCGTCGCGCGGGGCACGGCGGAGCTTTTGCTCGTCGGCGGGCCGTCGGGCATTGGCAAAACGGCGCTGGTGCGCACGGTCTACCACGACATCGCGAAGGCCGGGCGTGGCCTCCTGATTGCAGGCAAACACGACCAGCTCGCGCGGTCGACGCCGTACGCGGCGATCGCGCAAGCCTTCGGGGGGCTGATGCGTCAATGGCTCTCGAGCCCGAAGTCGGTCCTCGAGACCTGGCAGACGCGGATCCGGAACGAGGTCGGGGACAACGCGCGGCTGATTGCGGATGTCGTACCGGAGCTCGACCTCGTCATGGGCAAATTGCCGCCGGTGCCGCCCGTGGAGGGCGAGCAGGTCCTCAACCGGCAGAAGCTTACGTGGCTGAATTTCGTTCGAGCGGTCACGACGCCGAACCCGCCGCTTGTCATGTTTCTGGACGACATGCAGTGGGCCGACAGCGCCACGCTGATCATCCTGCAGACGCTGCTGACGGACGTGGAGCGAAAGTCGCTGCTGGTGATTGCAGCCTACCGGGACAACGAGACGCCCCCCGAGCATCCGTTGTGGAAGCTCGTCGAGGCCACGGAGGCGAGCGAGGCCAAGGTATCGAGGCTGACGGTGGGCCCCCTGTCGGAAGAGCAGGTGCAAAAGTGGCTTTCGCGCACGCTCGAGAGCGAGCCGAGCCGCGTGGCGCCGCTCGCGCGCGTGCAATGGCAAAAGACGCGTGGAAACCCGTTTTTCCTGGAGCAACTGCTCCTCTCCCTGCACCGGCAGAAGCACGTCGTGCGGGACGTGGAGACCGGGGAATGGCGCTGGAATCAAACGGACCTGGAGCGAGCGCAGGTCACCGACAACGTCGTCGCGCTCTTGACGGACAAAGTGCGCGACATGCCGGAGGCGACGCAGCAGCTCTTGGGGCTCGCGGCGTGCGCAGGGCATACGTTCCATCTCCAGGATCTGGAGCGATTGAGCGGGTGGGAGCGCGCCCGGGTGACGGCGGCGTTGTGGCCGGCGCTGCAGGAGGAGCTGGTCGTGCCGGTGGATGGGGCGTATCGCCCGGCGCAGGCGCTCGGAGAGGTGGGCGCAGGAACGCTGGATGCTTCCTACCGATTTTTGCACGACCGCGTGCAGCAAGCGAGCTACGAGCGGATCTCGCCGGAGCAGCGCGTCCTCGCGCATCTCGAGATTGGCCGGCGGCTCTGGGCGCGGTATCGGGCCGAAGGGGGCACGGCGCAGCAGCTCCTCGAGCTCGCGCGGCACATGAACCAGGGGTCGGCGCGGATCACGGACGCGGAGGAGCGCAAGGACGTCTCGCGGATGAACCTGGAGGCCGCGCGCGTCGCGAAGGCGGCGAGCTCCTACCGATTGATGGCCACCCTGCTGGAGACCGCGCAGGCGCTCCTCGGCGAGCGAGCCGCCCCGGAAGAGCAAGCGTTGTCGGTGGAGATTGCCCTGGAGCGGCTGGAGGCGGCCTATCTCTTGCGCGATTTCGACGACGTCGAAGCGCGCGCCCTCGCCTTGCTCGTGCGGCCTCTTGCGGTGGTGCCTTGGCTGTCGGCGCAGGAGATCCGCGTCCGCTGCTGCCTGGCGACGGGCCAGTATACGCGGGGAATCGGGCTTGGTCTCGCGGCGCTCGCGGAGCGGGGGTTGACCTTCCCCGACACGGACGCTGCGTGTCAGCCGGCGCTCGTCGAGGAGTCGGCCGCGCTCGATCGATGGCTGGAGAAGGATCTCGGCGCGTTTGATCCAATGCCGCCCGAGTGGTCCCTGGAGCACCGGCTCATCGATGCCCTGATGACGCAGACGCAGCTCTGCTCGATTTATGGCGGCCGGCCGATGCTTTACACGCTCATCATCGTTCGCCTGGTCTCCGAGGCGGTGCGACGTGCGTCCCTCACGCCGGCGGCCACCCTCATGATCTGCAGCTTCGCCAATGTGTGGTCGGTGGCCACGGGCATGTATCGCCGCGTGTTGCGCTGGGTCGAGCCTGGGGTGCGTGCCGCGGAGCGCGTGGGATCCCCGATGCTCCCCGAATGCCTGGTGCTCCATGGGATCTACATGGTCTATTCGCGGCCGGTCGACGAGACGGCTCCCCTCTACGAACGAGCCATCACGGCCGGCTTGAAGATCGGTTCGTTCACGGGCACGAGCTGGGGGCTCCTGGCCGAGCTATTTTATCACCGCGTTTGGCGTGGCCAGCCGCTCGTTCAGGTCGACGCGCAGGTCAAGGCTCGTTGGGATCTCGTGCAGCGCTCGGGAGATGCCGTCGGAAGGCACCACTACGAGGCGGTCGCGTCCTTTTGCGAGGTGCTGATGACCGCCGACGGCGCCCCGAAGCTCCTGCAGGACGAACCGTTGTCGCGCGGTTCGCGTTCCCTCCTGGCCGACGGGGACGGGTTCACGGGCGGCCTCGCTCGTACCCTGGAAGCTTATCTGTTCTGCGCCACCGGCAGGTGGGAGCAAGCGCTTTCGCGGGCGCGGGAGGCCGACCAATATCGAGCCGACATCCTCGGCATGCCGCCGGTGACGGATGTCCCGCTCTTCCTCGCGATCTCAGCGACGAAACTCTGGCATACCGCCGCGGGCGCCGAGGAGCAGGCGCGGCTGCGGGAGCACATCGAGCACGGCCTCGAGCGGCTGCGTTATCTCGCGGAAGGCTGCGCGCCGAACTTCCTCCACAAGCTGCGCCTCGTCGAGGCCGAATACGCCCGCATTCTCGGCAAGACCGAAGAGGCGATCGTCAAGTACGACGAGGCCATCGAGCTCTCGCGCGAGCACCGTTTCCTGCACATCGAGGCCCTCTCGACCCACCTCGCCGCCGAGTTCCGCCTGCAAACGGGCAAGAGCCACATCGGTGCCCTGTACCTGCGCGAGGCGCGCGACGCTTATGCGCGCTGGGGCGCCGTCAACGTGGTCGCCCATTTGAGCGCGAAATATCCCGCCTTGCTCAAGGCGTCCACGCTCGCGTCGGCTTCCGAGCGCACGAGCATGGCGACGGCGACCACGACGACCTCCACGGCGGGCGCGAATTTCGACGTGAACACGGCGGTGCGCGCGGCGCAGGCGCTCTCGAGCGAGCTCGACCCGGAGCGCGTGGTGGGGCGGCTGATGGGGCTTTTGCTGGAGAATGCGGGGGCGCAGCGCGGCGCCCTCGTGCTCAGCGAAGGGGAAGCGCTCTCCGTCGTGGCGCGGCTGTCGGTGGAGGGGGCTCGTATCGAGACGGGGCTGTCGGAGCCGCTCGGGCAATGCCACGACGTGCCGGCGACCGTGGTGCAGTATGCGGCCCGCACGGGCGATCCGGTGGTGACGGGTGATGCGAGGAACGAGGCGCGCTTCGCCAGCGACACCTACCTCGCGTCGCGCGTGGTGCTCGCGCTGCTCGCCCTGCCCTTGACCCACAGGGGCCATCTCGTGGGCGTCTTGTACCTCGAGCACCGCGACGTGCCGTCGGCGTTCCCGCCCGCGCGCGTGGAGCTCTTGTCGGTGCTGGCCTCGCAGGCGGCCATCGCCGTCGAGAATGCCATGTTGTACCGGGACCTGGAGGCCAAGATCAAGGAGCGCACGGCCGAGCTTCGGATCGCCAAGGAGGCGGCCGACCGGGCGAACCGCGCAAAGAGCGATTTCCTCTCGAGCATGAGCCACGAGCTGCGCACGCCGCTCAACGGAATCCTCGGGTATGCCCAGGTCCTCTCGCGCGCGCCCGAGCTCTCCGCGAAGAGTCGGGATGGCGTGCAAACGATCAAGAAATCGGGCGAGCACCTCCTTTCCTTGCTGGAAGACTTGCTGGACCTCGCGAAAATCGAGGCCGGCAAGATGGAGCTCGTCCCGAAGAAATTCGACCTCAACGCCTGGGTGGGCACGATGGTGGATCTGTGCCGCGTGCGCGCCGACCAGAAGAGCATTGCCTTCACCCGAGAGATACGCAGCGGCACGACGTCGGCGATCTACGGCGACGAAAAACGCCTGACGCAGGTGCTCTTGAACCTCTTGAGCAATGCCATCAAGTTCACGGAGCGAGGAGACGTCCGCCTCGTCATCGATGAGCTGAAACGTGGTCCCGAGGAGGGGAGCAAGCTCCGGCTCCGGGTCGAGGACACGGGCCCCGGCATTGCCCCGGAGCACCTTTCACGAATTTTCGATCCCTTCGAGCAGGTCGGCGATTCCAAGGCGAAGGGCGACGGCACTGGGCTCGGCCTCGCCATCACGAAGCGGATCGTCGATCAGATGGGCGGCACGATCGAGGTCGAGAGCGAGCTCGGCCGAGGCAGCGCCTTCACGGTGACGCTCCCGCTCGCGGACGGGGCCACGGCCACGAGCGCCGACAAGGTCCTCGGGTGGGATACCATCACGGGCTATCGAGGCGAGCGCCGCACGATCCTCGTCGTGGACGACAACCCGCACAACCGTGCCCTGGTGAGCGATCTGCTGGCCCCGATCGGATTCGAGGTCGTCGAGGCCGAAGACGGCGAGGCCGCGCTGCGGCTGGCGATGGAGCGCAGGCCTGGCCTCATTTTGATGGACCTGGCCATGCCGGGTATGGACGGTCGTGAAGCCACGCGCCGCCTGCGGCAGATGCCCGAGCTCGGGGAGGTCGTGATTCTGATCTCGTCGGCGAATGTCTCCGGCGTCGAAAAGCAGGACGGTGCCCGCGCCGGTTGGAACGACGCCTTGCACAAGCCCGTGCAAGCGAGCGCGCTCTTCGAGAAGATCCAGCGCTTCCTCGGCGTGGAGTGGATTCATGCCGAGGAGAAGGCCCCGGTCCCGGCGGCGCAGGAGCGGGGGCCGCTCGTGCCGCCTTCCGCGAAAGAGCTCGCCGTTCTCTCGCGGCTGGTGATGTCGGGGCGGGTCCGGAACGTGGTGGCGGAAGCGGCGCGCATGGAGCAGGACGACCCGCGCCTCGGACCGTGGCTCGAGCAGCTCCGGGGGCTCGTGCGGACCTACCAGATGCGGAAGCTACAAGAGTTCGTCGATGGGTATGCCGCGGGCGCGGCCGCGGCCAGCGAGAGCCCGTAGTCGGACGGGAATCATGGTTCGAGGTCGCCGCGCAGGCCGTACCTCTTCATCGCCATCTGCACGAATTTCCGCCCGACGCCGGCGAGCTCCGCTGCGCGTGAGACATTGCCGTCCGTCTTCTGGAGCATCAGCCGCAGGTAGTGCTTTTCGTAGGCCTGGGCCACGCGGTCGCGGCCGTGGAGCAGCGGGTCGTCCAGGCGAATGCCGAGAGACTGTACATCCGGCTCCCACGTTTCAGGGGTCTTCGGCCCTTCCCCGGCCCCGAACGCGAGGACACGCGCCACGGCGTTGCGAAGCTCTCGCACGTTGCCGTTCCACGTCAAACCCGAAAACCTGTCGACGACCTCCTGCGAGAGCGGCTGCGTCGACCGCATGCGCTTCGAGAGCTCCTTCTCGAAATGGCGAACGAGCATGGGGATGTCCTCGGAGCGCTCCGAGAGCGGCGGAAGGCGCACCGGAACCACGGCGAGCCGATAATACAGGTCCTCGCGGAACACACCGAGATCGACGGCGCGGGGCAGCGGCCGGTTCGTGGCGGCGACCACGCGCACGTCGAACTGCTTCGGCCGATTTGCTCCCACGCGACGCACCTCCATCCTCTCGAGCGCCCGCAAGAGCTTCGGTTGCAGGCCATGCGGGAGCTCCCCAATCTCGTCCAGGAAGACCGTGCCGCCGTCGGCCTCTTCGAAGATTCCAGGCCTATCCATCGTCGCGCCGGTGAACGAGCCCTTGACGTGCCCGAAGAGCTCGCTCTCCGCGAGCTCCGGAGAGATGGCCGAGCAGTCGAGCACGACGAAGGGCCCCTCGGACCGCGGGCTGGCGTCATGAATCGCCCGCGCGGCCACCTCCTTCCCCGTCCCCGTTTCTCCCTCGATCAGCACCGTGGCGTCGGTCTCCGCCGCGCGCGCCAGCACGGAAAAGACGGCCCGCATCGCGGTGCTCCTTCCGAGCATCTGCCCGAAGCATTCACCGGGGAAGAGGGGTAGCTCGATGATCGTGTTCAGCATCAAAAGTCGGAATACGGTCTTGCCAATCGTGATACGCGAATCCGGGCGTGCATAACCATCCCGCACCTGAACGCCGTCCACGTTGGTCCCATTGAGGCTCCCGGCGTCCAGGATCCGGATCTTGTTTCGCTCGATCCGCAAGGTCAAATGGTGCCGGCTCACGGTCGGGTCCTTGACCTTGAAATCACAGTCAGCGCCGCTGCCTATCCTTATTTCGGGGCCCGGCAGCTCGCGCATCTCCCCGGCCTGCGGCCCCTCACCCACCTCGATGCGGATCTTGTTGGATCGCAACGTCAAGCCGTTCGGCGACGGCACCATCGTGTTCGTCGAGTCGTCGTCGTTTCGATTCATCGATCCTCCTCGTCATGCGACCCAGCATTCAGGAGCGTCGTGAGCCCCGGGCGGGAATCCACGCCGGCGATGCGGTAGATGTTCTGCACGTGTGCACGGACCGTCCCTGGGCTGATGCCCAGACGGTGGGCGATCTCCTTGTATGAAAGGCTGGAGCCCACCAGGAGGAGGGCAATTTCGCGCTTGCGCGGCGGGAGCATCTCCAGAATGGGTGAGCTCGCGGCGCGGGGCGGGCGCAGGACGCTCGGCAGGATCCACTCCCGCATCGCCAGGAGATGTACATCCTCGTGAAGCTCGTGCGTTTCTTTGGCGAGCGCGTGCACGTGCACCTCGAGCACGGAAAAACCGGTGGGATGAACGATCTGCCAGGAGGCTCGTGTGGCCGTGAAGCTCCGTGCGGAGTCCGCGAAATCGAGCAGGGCGCTGCGGCTCCTGGAGATTTCGCGGGCGTGGTATTTGGCGATCAAGTCGAACGCACGCTGGTTCACCTCCAGGACCGCGCCATTTCGTCGGTTGATGCAGATGTACCCCATCGCCTGCTCTTCCGTGATCTGAGACAGGATCGAGCGCGACGCCACCAGCGGCAAACTGGCTCGATGAACGGCGGCTCGCACGTCGGCGGCCAATGCTTCCATCATCGCGGGCGCGGTCCTCGGGAATTGCTTCCCTCTCTCCGTGAGCAGCGCCAGCATGACGTGCTCCGTTCCGCGGCCGGGGACCACCCGCTGATGCAATTTGTATCCGGCCCCCTCCCCCAGCCCGAAATCGTCGAGGGCGTGGAGCACCTCCAGGCCGTCACGCAGCGGCCCTGCGATGGTATCCGCGTCCCGCCAGAAGCCGCCGGGTCTCGCCTCGAAGACGAGGCGGAGCGCGGGTTCGAGGTGCTCGGAGCGCGTGCGCATCCACCCCTCGAGGAGCTCCGTGGGCAAACGCATCGCGTGACTGATGAGGATCTGCGGCGCGTCAGGGCGCACCACCGAGATCAGGCCCGCCACGGTGGGGACGCACTGCGCGAGGGCGTCGAGGATCACCGCGGGATCGTTTCCCGCGGCGACCTTCGATAACATCTGCGCAGCGCGATGCAAAACCTGACGCTCGTCCATGATGCACCTCGTCACGCCCATTCTACCCGGTTCCCGTGAGGGGAAGCAAAGGTTTCACAGGCGACGCGGACGAACCCGGCGCAGCGAGCGCATTTGCTGGAGGGTCGCGTCGGGGCCGCGCCCGGCTCACCTCGCCGATGAGCGCGAGCATCTCCTCCGACGACAGGGTCGTGTAGTGCGCGCATCGGTACACGCCTCGGCCCACGTGCACGGCTCTCATCACCTTCTCCGCCATGGAGGGCCACGCGGGCGCGAGCCTCGCCATCGCGTGCCCCAGATGCTCCTCGAGCCACGCGAGGTACGTCTCCCCGAGCGCCCGCGCACGCTCCAGGGCCGCAGCGCCCGTCGAGGGCGAAACGCCCTTGGGGATCAGAATCGACAGGCAGCTCTCCTTGCCGGTATCTCGATCGCCCCCGTTCCTGCTCAGGCTGGCGAGGTCGTTTGCCAATCGGAACGTATGGTCGGCGAGCTGCCCGACCTCGATCAAGGCTCGCAGACGCATTTCGTGGACGTGCTCCGCGGGCGTCGCGAGCCCGCAGAAGAGAAACAAGACCTCCACGGCGATGGTCGGCGCCGTATCCACGATGTGCAGCAGGAGTCGAAGCTCGCGCTGGAGATCCGCGAAGCGCGCTGGATCGACCGCGTGCTCGTGCAGGAGCCGCCGAATTCGTTCGCCGACGGGGCCAGGCGCCCTGGATGCATACCTCGCCTCGATGTGCGCGATCGCCTCCTGCCGCGGAGGTCCGCCGAGCCCGAGCCGGCGCACGAGCGGATTGTCGACGACGTCCGGCGCGCGTTCGAGCGCGTTCGCCCGATAATGGCGTACGAGCGCGTCACGGCAGGCCTGCGAGAGCGCGCCGCTGGCGCTCGCGTGGCGTGAGAAGAGGCTCTCCCATTGCTTTCCGATGGCGTCGACGATCCGCATGCCCGGCCCGACGGGGGGCGCGGCAGGTCGCTCGCCGCGGGCGATCGCCTCCAGGTGATGCGCCGCAGATTGCAGCCGCGCGCGCCATGCGTCCGGCATCTCGCCTGGCAGGACCCGGTCGAAGACACCATTGTCGCCCGCGGAAATCGCGAGCATGCAACGAATGGCGAGCTCCGCCGATCGCTCCCACCCCTCCCCTGTCGGATCCGCCTCGTCCGGCACGCGGAGCATCATGTAGGCGCCCGTATACGCATAGTTGCGATCTCCCTGGCGCAACGATCGATCCGGGAGCAGGAGCCCCTCCGACAGGGCCTGCCCGAGCACCCGCGCCGACATGGCCTCGACGAGCAGGTCGCGCTCGGCGTCCGCGCCGGCGGCGCTCGGCAAGCGCGCGCGCACGATCTGCTCGATCGAGCGCTCGGGCTTTGCTGCTGTCACCTCGATGAGGTCGAGGATCTCGGCGGGCCAGGGTGGATCGATCGAAATCGAGGGCCCTCGACTCCGGTCCGCGCCCTGCAAGAGGACGTGCGCGACAGGGAAACGAACCGCGCGTCGGAGCGCATGAAGAATGCCCTGTGCCGTGGGGGCGCACGGATGGACCGGCGCCGCGGCTGTGGAAGGCGCGGCGAGGAGGACGTTTGGCGCAGCCTGGCCCGGGGCGATGACCGCGTCGTAGTCCTCGGCAATGCCCTCGGCCGAGCGGGCCGCCGGGACGATTCGAATCGCATACCAGGTATCGTCGTCGAGCGCGCGCTCGTGACCACCCCATCCGCGCGGACCCAGGCAGCTCACCTCCACGGCGGGCTCCCCCGTCGGATCGGCGTGGAAGGCGCCGAGCCTCGTGTCGATCTCCTCTGCCGAGGCGCAGACGGGAAGCGTGAGCCGCATCGGCGCAGGGATGCGCGCGCGCGGCAGCGCCCGGGCGAGCTCGAGCGCCAGCTCGAGATCGTATCCGGTGGCGAAATGGGACGGCGCGTCCCGCAGGCCTCGATCGATGAGAGCTCCTATCTCCTCGGGATGGACGTCGGGCCACAACGTCGTCGTCGCGGCGCACGGCACGAAAGGAGGAAGGCAGAAGCCGGGACGCACGACGTCCGGCTCTTCGGCGCCGGTGCGGAGGACGAGATCGACATCCCGCTCCCAGGCGAGCTCGTCCGGATAGTCGATCCAGAATTCGAGGTTCATCCGCGGCTCCGGCAGAGACCGGGTCGCCTCGCAGGCTGCCTCGATGCTGGCGACGAGCCGGGCCCGTGCGCCGCCCGCTGCGCGCATTCGTGCGAGGTCCCCGCGCACGCTGCAACGAATCCCGCAGGGAACGAGCGCGCGGCCTTCCCGGACCTCCGTGCGCAGCCACGCGAATTGCGCGGCGACGACGTCGAAGAATGCCTCCGGCCTCTTGTCGACGTTTTGACGTGAAGCGATGCAGACGAGCAGCGTCTCCACGTCGCCGCGCAGGGCGACGTGCTCGGCGCAGCCGACGACGTTGGCGGCACCGGCGGCGTAGTCGCGACTGGACTCGCCTTTGCGATGGTTTCCGTCCGGCAGCAGGATGATACGCCGCGCCTGTTTCCTCGCGGTCCGCCAAGGCGATTGAACTTTGACCTCGAACCAACGCCGAGATTGCATGGGAAAGCTCCTTGCTCGCAGGGGTTCGCGCTGCCGATCCAATGAAGATCGAGCGGCAGGGATGTCCTCGGGCATTGCACGCGTCATGCCTGCGGTCAGGGCCCGTTTTTCCGGGCATCTCGGGGGATGGGTGCATCCGGCAGAGCGCAGTTCGAGGCTTTTCGGATGGTCAGGTGCATCCCGTCGGCGGCGGTCCCTCGATGCCATCGTGGTCCCGTCCGTGTGTGGTCGGGATTCCCGGCGCCTGCATGCACGATATCGAACGGCTGTCCATACGCAGAAATACGTAGCCGTGTCGTTTCTCGGAGACACGTTGAGAACGACTCGAAATTTTGGCCAGCCCGTCGCATTGCTGCAATCTGGTGGCGCGAGCATGAACACGGCCACTGGCGATGACCTCAGCGTGCCCACCCTGAAGCTCCAGCCGGACGAAGTCGGTGGCATCCAGCCGGTCGACCTTCGTCCCGGCAGGACCTTCGCCGGTCGATTCGAACTGATCTCGAAGCTCGGCGAAGGGGCCTTCGGGCAGGTTTGGAAGGCGATCAACACGAAGCTTCATCTGAAGGTCGCGCTCAAGATTCCGCGGACGCACGCGCCGGACGACCTCGAGCGATTCCGCCGGGAAGCGCAGGCGCTTTGCCTGATCGACAGCGAGTACGTCCTCCGGTGCTTCGAGTATGGCGACGCGCCGGCGCCCTTCCTGGTGATGGAGCTCCTGACGGGGGAGAGCCTCGCGAAGCGGCTCGAGCGCGAGGGGCCCATGTCGATGCCGACGGTGAAGTCGATCTGCAGACAGCTATGCAAAGGGCTGCAGGCGACCCACGCCGCGGGCGTCATTCACCGTGATCTGAAGCCGGGGAACATCTACTGCATCGAAAGCAAGGTCAAGATCGTCGATTTCGGCTTGATGAAGCTCGTCGAGCCGATGGTGGATCCCGGGACGGAGATCATCACGAGCGAGCACGACGAGCTGACCCAAGAGAACATGGCGATGGGCACGGTCAGCTACATGAGCCCGGAGCAATGGCGCCATTCCAACCGCGTCGATTTCAGGAGTGATCTCTGGTCCCTCGCGGCCGTGCTTTACCGCCTCCTCACGGGCAAGTTGCCGTTCACGGGAGCGGCGCACGTCGACGTCGCGCGGCTCGTTCTGCTCTCCTCCGATGGCCCGCCGCCCATCTCTCATCTTCCGGGCGAGGTGAACGCATTCTTCCGCATCGCGTTTCAGAGAGACCCGCAGATGCGGTTCCAGTCGGCGGCCGAGTTTTCCGCAGCGTTCGACGTCCTCCCGGATGGATCGAAGGTCGAGGCGCCGGCGCCTGCGCGGCCCGTCTCCAAGCCGCGGCGTATTTGGCTCGGCGGAGCGATGGCGTCCCTCGTCGTCGCGGGAATGTTCGTCACCGCCAGCGCGCGCCCGGACGTCCTCTCGTCGACGTGCGACCCGCACAAGGGCAACTGCGATGCCTCCTTGCTCAATGGATGCGAGACGGATCTCACGCGCGTCGAGAGCTGCGGCGCTTGTGGCGTGCGATGCCTCAACGAGCACGGCTCGACGAACTGCATGAGCGGCTCCTGTGCGCCCGTCTGCGCGGCAGGCTTCGCCGATTGTGATGGGGATTCGGCGAACGGCTGCGAGGCCGATCTCGGGGCCCCCGCGAACTGCGGGAAATGCAGCAACGCATGCACGAACCAGCACGGCGGCGCCGCGTGCGCGGCTGGCCAGTGCGCGTCCACGTGCCAGCCGGGGTTCATGGATTGTGACGGAAACCCCGCCAATGGTTGCGAGACGGACGTCGTGTCCAGCGCCGAACATTGCGGCCTCTGCGGACGCGCGTGCAAAGGAATCGTCGGCGACGGCGCGACGTGCCAGGAGGGGATCTGCAAGGCGACCTGCGGATCCGGGCTCCACGATTGCAACGGCGACCCCGCCGATGGGTGCGAGGTCGATGCGCAGGCGACGCCGGAGGCATTGGAAGGCGGGCGGTGCAAGCCGATCGTCCTCGGGACGTACGAGCCTGGTGCGCTCAGCGTCGCCGTGGACGACGACGTGGAGGGTATCGTGGCCTGGACCGTTCCCAGGCAGGGCAAGGCCTTCCGCATGCGCAAAGGCGGAGGCACCCCGGCGCCGATGTCGGTCGGGGGCGCGCCGACCCGCATCGCGTTCGACACCGGTCGCTGGTACTGGACGGACACGTCGTCCAAGAGCTTGCTCACGATAGACGCCGTCACGGGCGCGCGAAAATCCCTGGTCCAATGGCTCCATCCCGAGCAGCAGATTGCCGGGCTCGCGTCCTCGGAAGGTGGTGCCTTCTTCTTCTTCCAGAACACGAACACCAAGAAGGGAACGATCTTCGGCGCGCGGAGAGAGCTCGGGAAGAAGCCGCTGCTCGAGTACGACGGCGCCGATCCGAACCCTTTTGGCTTCGCCGCCGGGCGCCGCGGCGTCTATTTCGTGCGAACAACGCAAGGCGGCAGCATCTGGGGCTGGTCCTTCAAAGAGCGGGGCGAGCCCTGGCTCGTCGCCGAGAACCAGGACAAGCCGTTTGCCGTGGCCGTCGACCCCCGCGAAGAGGTCGTGGCCTGGTCGCGTGAAGGCAATGGATCGGGGACCCTCTCGGTCGCGCGACGCGGCGGCCCGGTCGAGGTCCTCGCGGCGAACGAGCCCGGGCCACGCGGAGTCGCCGTCGACGACACGTGGGTATACTGGACAAACGAAGGCGGAATGGTCAAGAAAGCACGGCTCGACGGAAAGCAGGAGCCCGTGCTGCTCGCGTCCGCGCAGCAGCGCCCGAAGGGCATCGCGGTCGACGCGACCCGCGTGTACTGGGTGAACGAAGCCTCGGGCGAAGTCGTATCGGTCGCCAAATGAGCGACATGGGAGGACTTGGAGACCAATGATTCGAATGAAGATGTTTCGGCGCACCTTGATGGTCGCCATGCTCGTCGCCGGCACATGCACCGTGGCGAGCGCCGGCCAGCCGAACGAGCTCGTGTACGAGATCACCGATTCCGACACCCTCTACCTGGTGGCGACGCGCTATTACGGCGACCCAGCGGCTTTCAAGCTGATCTTCAAGAAAAACGAGGCCGTCCTGCGAGAAGCGCACGACAAATATATGCTCGACGCCAGCAAGCGTGGCGTCCCGCCCAAGCCGTTCGGGACCGGGACGATCTGGCCGAAGACCAGGATCGTGTTGCCCCAGGAGCTCGCGACGCCGGCAGGCGTCCTTTACGAGCGGCGGAGTTTGCCCCTCAAGCGCGAGATCGCGGAGATGATCGCGCGCAAGAAGCGGGTGGACCTGGACGACCTCGGGCAGATCGCGACCGAAATGCGCCCTCTCGGGATCAGGCCTCCCCAGCCAACCCCAGCGCTCCCGGGCTACGCCCAGGTGTCCGCCGCGAGCAGCGCCGTCGCGAGGGAGACGCCACCGAAGTGGTTCGGGCAGCCGGAGAACGAATTGCATCGTTGTGCCGTCGCCGTATGCGGCAAGTTCCAGTCGCTTTGTTATTATGAGTGCCTCGGGGTCGCGAAGAGGTTCCTCGACGGCGGCGCGTCGTGCAGCCATCTCCCTGCGACCTTGCCGTACGACCAGCCGGAGGCCTCTGCGCGTGATTGCAGCGCCATGCTGGAGTAGAGCCATGAAGAACGAGACGAGGGGTTCGATACTTCGACGATGCTTTGGGCTCGCCGTGGTCCTCGGGACGCTTTCGGCCGTCCCCGCGCCCGCAGCCGAAGCGGACACGTTGCCTCTGGCCTCGGCGAACGCCAAGGCCTCCCAACCGGGAGCGGCAGAATCCAAGCCAAGCCAGGCCGTGATGGCTGGAGACATGGTCCCGGATTGCAACGGCGGGACGACGCCGACCCCCTACTGGCTGACCCGGATCCTCTTTCATGGCGCGTTCTGCGTGCACGCGCCGAAGAACGCGCGTCTTCAGGTCGATTACGGCACGACCCTCGTAGGGTATGAGGACCAGCAGAACGGCAAGCTCAGCGAGCATCAGGCCTATTACTCGCTCTCCAGGATCGTGATTCCGCCGGGTCAACGCCGCGTGATATGGGCCGTATGCGGAGGGGCTGGGATGTCGCTGCCGAACGGCACCCGCGTCGTTCCGACCGTCCGGATGGACGCGGCGAGGGTCGCCCAGATAGGCTCGTTGATTCGTGGCCTCGCGGACGAGGAAGCCGAATACAACAAGTCGTTCGCCGTTCTCCAGGGAACGAAGGAGCCGGCCATCAAGGATTTCATCGAGCCGCGCCTGGACAACATCCAGGAGAGCATCGATACGCAGACGGGGCCGCTCCGCGCCGCGCTCCTCCAGGAGAACCACAAGATCCTCCGGGGGAAAGGGTTTCATGTGGCCCCGACCTGGAACGAGGATTAGCCGCCGCCGAATACCCTCGGGGGGCCCTCGACCTGGTTGCGTGTGGTACGCGGACGCTACAGTGGTACGCGCGCATGACACCGAAGTGTCATGACGGCGTGACTGTGCCCGGCGACAGCCCCCTCGATTCTGCGGCTGCGCGCGTCTCTCGGATGCTGGCACGGCTTTTGTCGTAAGGGCAACCGAGGTCATGCGCATGCATCCTGGATCTACGGAATCGACGAGGAATCTTTGGGGAGGGCTCTTGCTCGGCGCCGCGCTCGGAGGGTGCGCGCCGCCGGCGCCGCCGCAGGCGCCCGCGATGTACGAGTACCAGGTCTCGCACCTGTCGAATGGGAAACCGCTCCGCTTCGAGGCCAAGGACTCCGTGCGCACGGTCGACAAGAAGGTCCGTGTCGGCGAGCGCCAGGTCTACAGCGCGAGCGGCAGGTACGTGGGCAAGGAGGTCGTCTACACGACGGAGCCGACCGAGGTCCCCTTCCACGAATGGCACGTCTACCAGGGCGATACGGAGATCGACGCGCTCAGCGCCCTGCGCATCGCCCGGGATGCGGCGTTCGTCACGGCGTACGACCAGGAGCGCGAGCGCGTCCGCCAGAGCCACGCCCGCGCCCTCGAGCTTTACGAAACGGACGTGCTCCGCGCGCAAAGCAAGAAGAACCTCGGGCTCGGCCTGGGGATCGTCGGGATCGTCGGGATGATCGGCGCGGGCGTCTTGTTCGCGGCCACGAAGAACGACCCCTCGCCGCCCGTCCCGTCGGCCGCGGCGGGGGCTGTCTCCCTGGGCTTCATGGCCGTGGGGGTTGGTGGATTTTACGTGCGAGGGCAAGGTTCGCGCGAGCAGGACGCTGCCATGAGGCAGGCCGAGCGCCTCGCCGGGGTGCGCATGGAGAACAAGTTCCAGCGCTTCGCGACCGAGGAGCACGTGCGAAATGCCGTGGAGGGCCAGCGCCCGCGGGCCTCGGCGCCCGCGGAGGGAACGGCGGTGCCCGAGATCCGGATGGCGAAGACGCTGGATCCCGTCCTCACGACGGGGATCCCGAACAACGAGAAGCTCGGCCCCGCGCTGATCGCGATATGGACGCCCGAGGCCTACGGGATCGACCATGCCAAGGCGCACGAGGTCTTCGAACGGGAGCTTTTGCGGTCGGTCCTCTATTACAACAACGCGGGCGGGAAGATGCCCCGCCACGAGGGCAACCTCGCCGTGTACACGGACGAGGCGTCCCTCCGCGCCGTCGAGGGAGACACCAGCAAGCCCGAGGGAATGCCGGCGGTCAAGCTGCTCGCCCTCGCGATCGCCATGCAAACCGGGATCTACGTGCACCACGAAGGCCAATCCTCCGTCTTCACGGTGCTCGACGGGGACACCCTCCAAAAACTGCTCCTGCGGGCGACGGAGCCCCAATGACCGTTCAGTCGACCTCGACGAGCGCCTGCGCGACGACCTCGCCGACGCGCGTCTCGACACGACACGTGCCGCGCGCGACGGCGCGAAGCTCCCACGCCGACCGCTGATAATCTCGCGCGAGCGGGAGGTTGAATTCGAGGACCTCGCGCGCGCGCTCCGGCTTCTCTGCGGGCGCGAGGGTGCAGACCTCCGGCGTCGCCGAGCGTGGCGCGTCCACCATCCCTGCAATGGCGCGGCCGTCGCCCGTGCGCAGCCGCACGAAAAGGAACCGCCGCTCGCCTCGGTGCAGGAGGCTTACCGGCTGGTCGAAGCGCGGCGCCGGGGCGATGCAGCCATATCCGATGCTGGTGTCGTCCGCCTGAAGGTCCAGGTCGATCGCCGCGACCGCGCTCGGCTCGACCGACTCCGTTCGGATCGACGTGCCAAGCAGCGCAATCTGGCCCTCGCCCGCGCGCTCGGTGCGGACGTGAAGCTCCGCCCCGGTGCCCGGGAGCAACGTCACCGCACCTTCGGCGCGCGTGGCCTCGATGGCGCGATCGCCGACCACGTCCCGCCCCTGCGCGTCGCGGGCGCGAACCGGCAGCCGTACGTCGGCGCCGGCCAGGAGCAAGACGGGCGCATTCGGGGGCGCGCCGGCGAGGGGCTGTAGGATCTCTGCGCGGACCGCGGGCGTGACGACCACGGAAATGCGCGCGCGCTCGCCGTGGCCGTCGAGGACCAGCGTCGCGAGGCCGGCCGCATGGCCGCGCACGACGAGCCGACCGGGGCGTTGCTCGACGACCTCGAGCGTCGCAGGCGCTTCGCTCGTCACGCGCAGCGGGAAGTACGCGCTCGCGCTCAGCGAACCGTCGCAGCCCAGGCGACGCAGCCCCTGCAAATGCAGCTCGGTGGTCGCCCCGGGCGCGATCGCAGGGCTCGGAACACCCGCCGCCGAGTGCTCTACCTCGAGCAGCGTGCTGTGACACTCCTGCGGACCACACCCCGAGAGCGTCCCGACGAGCGTGGCCACGAGGAGCGCGCACGGCTTTCCGCGCTGCCCCTGCCCCTCCGCCTTGCGCGCCATGGCGCCAAGCCTACCACCCCCCCACGAGCTGGCCTCGAAGCGCTCGGCCAGAAAATATTTCTCGTCCATCGGTCACATTCCCTCGTCGTGGTCCGTCATCGCAGTGCTGAACGATTCCCAGTCGATCTGACCTAGGAGAGCAACCATGCAGGCACGGATGAAAAACCCGGCGGTGATCCTTCCCGAGGCGATGCCCGCCCTTCTCAATGTGATCAAGGCCGCGAAGAAAGGCGGCGTGCCGGAAAGGACACTCGAGCTCGTCCATCTGCGCGCGAGCCAGATCAATGGATGCGGTTATTGCGTCGACTCGGGCGCGCGCAGCGCCAAGAAGGCCGGCGAGAGCGACGAGCGGCTGTTGGCCGTGGCGGCCTGGCGGGAAACGCCCTACTTCACCGAGGCCGAGCGCGCCGCGCTGGCGCTCGCCGAGGCCGCCACGCGGCTCAGCGATCGGTCGGATCCGGTCCCGGACGAGATCTGGAACGAGGCCGTCAAGCATTACGACGAGCAAGGGCTGGCGGCCTTGACCCTGATGATTGGCCTGACCAACCTGTTCAACCGCCTCATGGCCACCACCAAGCAGGTCGCTGGCACGGTCTGGTAGTCGCGTGATGCCGGGGCGCGCGTCGCGCGCCTTCAGCACTTGTCCCGAAAGTGCAGCGTCAGCCGGAACGTCGGCGACGTGCCCTCCGGCGCGTGCACCTTCCACTGCGGCAGCTTCCGCGCCAGGCAACGCCAGACGACCTCCGGCTCGTTGTCCACCGTGTTGTCGACCTGATCGACGCGGAGGACCTTTCCGTCGGGCGCGAGCGTGACCACCACCGTCACCGAGCCGACCCGCAGCTCCGCGCAGCCCTGCTTGTAGATGAGCTCGTGACAGCTCAGCGCGTGGTTCGTGGCCTCGGCTTCGTGGATCCACGCCTCCGGGTAGGGCGGAGGCCCGGCGGGCGTGACGTCCGCGGGGGCGGGCGGCGGCACGCTCGAAGCTTGCGCCGCAGCCGAGGGGACATGCGGATCGTCTGCAGCAGGGGCCGTCGCCGCCGGAGCCGCGGGCGGCGGGGATGCCGGTGCGGGGGGCACGCCGGTGCAAGCGGCACAGGTGACGAACAGGGCGGCGAGCCGTGGGCGGACATCGAGGGGCACGCGAGGTGGATCGTTTATGCCAGGGGGGCCGAAGGGCGGTCAAGCACGGTCGCGGACGCCGACTCGGTGTACCCTCGCTTCGTGCCGACGCTCGTCCTCTCCCATCGCTACAGCCCCGACTCGAACGCGCTTTTCGCCGCTGCGCTCGCGGCCGGCTGGGACGTCGAGCGCCTTCACGCCTTCCGTTGCCCGGACGGCCTCGCCGCGCGCGCCCCGGTGTTCTACGGCGAGACGATCCTCGCCGACGCGATCATGGACGACCTCTGCCTCGTGCTCCTCGAACCGACGAGCGACTGGCTGCCCCGGCTCCCGCAGCGCCACCGCCTCCGTGACGTGCGCCTCACGACGCTTTCGGAAGCCCTGTCGATCCAGGAGCGCGTGTTCATCAAGCCGACCGACGAAAAGTGCTTCCCCGCCCGCGTCTACGCCAACGGCGCCGCGCTCGATCCGGACCCGGTGTTGCCGCCGGACCTGCCCGTGCTGGTGAGCGAGCCGGTCGTCTTCGAGGTGGAGTTCCGGTTTTTCGTGCGCGAGCGCGAGGTGGCGGCCTTCTCGCCCTACATTCGTGGTGGGGAGATCGCACGGAATGCCGCGGGCGATTGGGAGGCGGACCCCGCGGAGATCGAGGCGGCGTCGGCCTCGATCCGCGCAGTGCTCGACGACCCTGACGTGGAGATGCCTCCCGCGGTCGTCGTGGACGTCGGGCGCATGGCCGGGCGTGGCTGGGGCGTGGTCGAGGCGAACCCCGCGTGGGCCTCCGGGCTTTGCGGATCCGACCCGGCGAGTGTACTTTCCGTGCTGCGGCGCGCGAGCGTGGCGCGGGGCATGTTGTCGGAGGCCGAAACGCGCTGGGTGCGCCGCGTCGGCTGAGACGTCCGCCCGCGCGACGCCTATCCCCGCCTCAAGGCGTCCCCCCCGGCGGAACCTCCACCGTATGGGTATGGCAGTTGCTGCACGAGAACCCCTCCGCGTGGGTTTCGGGGTTGTACGTGGGGACCTGGAGCAAGGCGGCCATGCGCGTCATGACCTCGTCGAACATGAACTGGCTCCACCGCGCCGCCTCCGGATCCTTGACGTATTCGAGGAACGCCTCCTCCGTGCCGGGGAGCGGGGTGATGTGCGCGCTCGGCATCGCATAGGTGCCATCCGTCACGCCCTGGCCGTGGCAGGTCGTGCAGTCCATCGCCTCGAACTTGGCGTCGAACGCGACGAAGACCTCCTTCATCTCCGGCATGACGACGTCGTTCATGAAGACGACGCGCTCCGCGAAGCTCATGTCCTCGTAGGCGGTCGGCTCCGCGGCGGGCTCCGGGTCTTCTCCCCCACACGCGGCGACGAACAGACACACGGCCATCGAGATGCGCTTGCAGTTCATGTCTCTTCTCCCTCGACCGGGCGTTTCGCCCTGGCGCTGTCTTCACGTCGAACGAGGAGGCGCGAGATCGACACGGCCGTCGACTTTTTTTCGAAGGCGCTCCAACGTGGCGAAAAAAGGGACGTTTGCGCTGCGCCGCGGCTGAGCATGGGTCTCCTCTGGGGAGGCGCGGAGCTGGGGCTTTGCCCCAGACCCCACCGGGGCTGTCCGCCCCTGGACCTGGACCAGCCAGGGGCTGGACCCAAGCTCGATGAACTGCGCGGTGCGCAGCTCATCGAACAGGCCCGGTCAAGACCCGCAGCGACGTTGCCCACCGAGACAGCCGCGCTGCGGGTTCTGCTGGCAACCTGGGTTCTTCGTCGGCCCGTTTGAAAAACTGCGCGTGGCGCAGTTTTTTAACCCTCGGTCCAGGCTGTGCCTGGTCCGGGGTCGAGGGGGCGGACAGCCCCCCGCAGGGTCCGGGGCAGCGCCCCGGCGCGGCGGCTTACGATGAGACCCATGCTCAGCCGTGCGCCGCGCCCGGAGCGCCCTCAGGAGGGATCGTGATAGACGTCCCGGAAGACGAGCATCGCGCCGAGCTTGCGCTCGTTCGTGCCGGGGAACCCGCACTGCGGGGCGAACGCGTCCGCGTCCCGGTACGTGCCGAAGAGCCGATCCCACAGGGGCAAATCGGAGAAGTTGTAGCGATGGACGTCGAGCTCGTGGTGCACGGAATGCAGCTCGGGCGTCTGGATGAACCACTTCAGCCAGCGCGGGCTCTTGAAATTGCCGTGGTAAAAATACTCCCCCGTCGCGGCGAAGAAGTTGAACCAGAACGCGCCTTCGAGCGAGATGCCGAGCAGGAGGTACGCAATCGTCGCGCTGAGCAGCGCATCCGAGGCCATCTCGACAGGGTGCTTGTAGAACGACGTGAGAATCTCGATACGCGCGGGTGAGTGGTGGATCTGGTGGAAGATACGCCAGAAGCCGTTCGCATGGCGCAGGCGGTGCCACCAGTAATAGAAAAAGGTGCCCACGAACCAAGCGATGAGCCCTTCGAGCCACGGTCGTTCGAGCGCAGAAACCGTGAAGAGCGACGCTCCCTGGAACACGTGCACCCACACGCGGTTCAACGCGAGCGTGATCCCGAGCTGCGCGAGGTTCAGGAGGAGCGCACGCGCATGCCAGCCAGGCACGTGCGGCAAGACGCGCCCAGGCCGCACGCGCTCGAGGACAAGGAACACGAGCGTCGAAGCCATGGTGAAGATCGTGGGAAGCGTGAGGTGGGGCATGAAAAGCTCGCGTCGCAAGGATCGTCGGCGTGGCCGTCGGCGACGGTAGCAGCCCCAGGGCCGGCGCTCAATCGGCGATCCCCCCGCGGACAAGACCGGCGACAACCCTGCCAACGAAGTCCGCAGCGCTGACGAGCCCCGGGGGGAGACCACGAGCGCTGCGCGGGGCTCGGCCTCGATCGGTTCTCCCCGCGCCGTTGCCTCTGCGCATCCTCGACAGGCGACATCGGGTCTCGTCCTCGTCTGTTCCGCGCCGCGACAAGGCACATCGACGCCGTGGGACCTCCGTCACGACGCCCGAACAAGGTGTGTCGGCGCGGAAGGGCAAGCGTCTCGCCGCCAGACAAGCGGCGGAGCGTGTTCCCGGGGGAAGGTCGAGCCCAAAGACAAGCACCGGACGCGGCCGAGGGTCCTTGTCGAGCTGCCGCACACGCGCGGTCGGCCGTCGAGGGAGCTTGTCGCGGAGGACAACCCGAACGCGCGCAGGCCAACGGCAGGAAACACGCCGCGTCCCTCGGTCCGTCACCCTGTGGAGGTGTTTGTCGCGCCGCCAAACACGCATCGTCGACGCCCGAGGGCACGTGTTCGCCGAGCCGACGCGCAGCTCTTCCACCCGACCGCCGAGGTCCGTCTCCCGCACCAACAACGTCGCTGGCCGTGGTGGCAGCGCAGCGATCCCGATCGGCAAGGGGGAGAACGGAGCATGGGTCTTCTCTGGCCGCTGGGGCGTTGCCCCAGGCCCCACCAGGGGCTGTCCGCCCCTGGACCCGGACCAGCCAGGGGCTGGACCCAAGCTCGATGAACTGCGCGATGCGCAGTTCATCGAACAGGCCCGGTCAAGACCAGCAGCGGCGTTGCCAACCGAAACGGCCGCGCGGCGGGTTCTGCTGGCAACCTGGGTTCTTCGTCGGCCCGTTTGAAAAACTGCGCGTGGCGCAGTTTTTCAACCCTCGGTCCAGGCTGTGCCTGGTCCGGGGTCGAGGGGGCGGACAGCCCCCCGCGGGGTCCGGGGCAGCGCCCCGGGCGCGGCGACCGACCATGCCCGGCCGCGGGACGCGGAAGCTGCGGCGCTAGCGGAAACGGTGGCGGAGGCTTATGGTTTCGCCCGCGGTGGCCCGTGCCCTGGTCTTGCCGACCGGGTGCGTCTGTGGTGACAGAGAGGGATGAAGAGAGGGGCACCGAGGACCGGGAGTCGGTGCCTTTCATGTACACGCTGACCGAGACGCTCTCCGACCATGACGGCGTCGCCGTGTCGCGGGGACGTCGGGATGCCGATCAACGTCCCGTGCTCGTCAAGAGGCTCGATCCGCGGCGATGCCGGCCCAGGGATCTCGAGCGCCTGCGAAATGAGTACGAGATGGGCAGGACGCTCGACCTCCCCGCGGTCGCGAAGACGCTCGCGTTCGAATCCCTCGAAGGTTCGCCGGCCCTCATCACGGAAGACGCGGGCAGCGTGCCGCTCTCGGACCTCCTCGGGGCGCCGATGGACGTGGACGGGTTTCTCCCGCTCGCGGTGGCCATCGCGCAGGCCGTCGCGGAGATCCACGCGGAGAACGTCATCCACAAAGATCTCAAGCCGGCGAGCATCCTCGTCCATCCCGCCACCCGCGCCGTCCAGATCGCCGACTTCGGGATCGCTTCGCGCCTCCCTCGCGAGCCGCAGGCCGCGCAGCCGCTGCGCCTGATCGAAGGCTCCTGGCCCTACCTGTCGCCGGAGCAGACCGGACGGATGAACCGGGCGATCGACCCTCGCTCCGATCTCTATTCCCTTGGCGTCACGTTCTACGAGATGTTGACGGGCCGGCTGCCTTTCCAGGCGACGGACGCCCTCGAGTGGGTGCACTGCCATATTGCACGCTCGCCCGCCTCCCCCGCGGAGCTCGCGCCGGCCGTGCCGGAGGCGCTCGCGCGGATCGTCCTGAAGCTGCTCGCCAAGGTCGCCGAGGAGCGCTACCAGAGCGCCTCCGGGCTCCGGCACGACCTCGCGGATTGCCTCGACGCGTGGCGAAAGGCGGGCCGGATCGAGCCGTTTCCCCTGGGCGAGCGCGATGTCGCGGACCATTTTCAGGTCCCCCAGAAGCTTTATGGCCGCGACGAGGAGCTTGCCGTGCTCCTCGGGGCGTTCGGACGGGTCGTCGCCACGGGCGCCCCCGAATTCGTGCTCGTCTCCGGCTACTCCGGCGTCGGCAAGTCGTCCCTCGTGCACGAGCTCTACAAGCCGGTCTTCCGGGCGCAGGGCCTCCTCGTCTCGGGGAAGTTCGATCAATACAAGCGCGACATTCCCTACGCCACGATCGCCCAGGCCTTCCGGGACCTCGTGGGCGAGCTGCTCGCCCAGACCGACGAGCGCATCGAGGCCTTTCGGCAGCGGCTGCGGGCCGCGCTCGGGGGGAACGGTCAGCTCATCGTCGATGTGATTCCCCAGATTGAGCTCGTCATCGGCCGCCAGCCGCCTGTCCCGGTGCTGCCTCTCGCCGAGGCGCAGAGCCGCTTCCACATGGTCTTCCGGCAGCTCGTCTCCGTGTTCGCCCGCGAGGAGCACCCCGTCGCCGTCTTCCTCGACGATCTGCAATGGGTGGACGCCGCGAGCCTCGAATTGCTCGAGCACCTCCTCACGCACCCCGACACGAGGTATCTCTTCCTGATCGGCGCCTACCGCGACAACGAGGTCAGCCCCTCGGATCCGGTCGTGCACATGCTCGACGAGGTGAAGCGGAGCGGCGTCGCCGTGCGCGACATCGTCCTCGCGCCGCTCTCGCCCGCGCACGTGGCCGAGCTCGTCGCGGACACCGTCCACCGCCGCGTCGACGAGGTCACGCCGCTCGCCGAGCTCGTGCACCAGAAGACCGCCGGCAATCCCTTTTTCGCGATCCAGTTCCTCACGACGTTGCACCAGGAGCATTTGATCACGTTCGAGCCGCGATCGGGGGCCTGGACGTGGGACGTGGTCAAGATCCAGGCGAAGAACTACGCCGACAACGTCGTCGACCTGATGGTGGCGAAATTGCGGCGCCTCGCGGCGACCACGCAGGACGTCATGAAGGTCGCCGCCTGCGTCGGGAACATCGCGGAGACGCGTGTCCTTTCGAGGATCGACGGCCGATCGGAGGGCGAGACCCACGCCGCGTTGTGGGAGGCGGTCCGGGAGGGGCTCGTCCTGCGCCTCGACGACACGTACAAGTTCCTCCACGATCGGGTGCAGGAGGCGGCGTATTCGCTCCTCCCGGAGGACGAGCGGGCGCTCTTGCACCTCCGGATCGGCCGGCTGCTCGTCGCCCGCGCGTCGCGGGAGGAGCTCGACGAGAGGATCTTCGACATCGCCAACCAGCACAACCTCGGCGCGTCCTTGCTCGCGTCCCGCGACGAAAAAGATCACGTCGCGGAGCTCAACCTGATGGCTGGGCGGAAGGCCAAGGCCTCCACGGCCTACCTCTCGGCCATCAAGTACTTCTCGGCGGGCATGGCGCTGCTCGCCTCCGATGGCTGGGAGCATCAATACGATCTCACGTTTGGCCTCCACCTGGAGCGCGCCGAGAGCGAGGTCGCGAGCGGCGGGTTCCCCGCGGCCGAGGGCTTGCTTTCGGTGGTCCTCCGCCACGCGAGGACGTACGTCGATCACGCGCGGGCGACGAGCGTGAAAGTCTATCTGCACACGATCCAGGACCAATACGACGAGGCCGTCGCGGCGGCGATCACGGGCCTTCGTCCCTTCGGGATCGTGCTCTCACCGCGGCCGAGCCGCGCGGAGGTCGAACAGGAGTACGGCAGGATCTGGCAGACGCTCGGCGAGCGGCGGATCGAGGATCTCATCGATCTCCCGCTCCTCACCGATCCCGACGGCAAGGCGGCCCTCGACCTCCTCGTGGCCCTCACGGCGCCTGCGCTCTACACCGACAACAACCTCCTCTGCCTGGCGACGTGCCATAGCGTGAACCTGAGCCTGACGTACGGGAATGCCGCGGGGTCGAGCTTCGCGTACGTGTTCTTCGGCATGCTCCTCGGGCCCGAGTTTGGCCAGTATCGCCTGGGGTTTCGCTTCGGGAAGCTCGGTTATGACCTGGTCGAGACGCGTGGCTTGACCGGCGACAAGGCCAAGGTGCTCCTCGCGTTTTTCCTCCTCTCGTACTGGACGCGACCCATCTCCACGCGAAGGGCCGTGGTGGACAGCGCCTTCGCCGCGGCGCAGGAGGTCGGCGATGCGATGTACGCGGCGTACGCCGGCAAGGACCTCATTACCTCCCTCATCGTCAAGGGCGAGCGATTGGAGGAGGTGTTTCGCGAGTCCGAGCGGGTGCTCTCGTTCGTGCGCAAGGCGAAGATCGGCATCTGGGAGAGCATCATCGTCGTGCAGCAGCGCCTCCTCCAGGACCTGCGTGGCCTCACGGCGCATTTCGGGTCGTTCGACGGCGCGGGGTTCGACGAGGCGGCGTACGAAGCCTTCCTGGCCGAGCGCGAGGGGGGCATGGCGAGCGCCGTCTGCTGGTACTACGTCTGGAAGGCGCAGGCGCGCTTCCTGGCGGGGGATTCCGAGGAGGCGGTGGAGGCGGCGACGAAGGCCCGCTCGCTCCTCTGGTCCTGCCCGTCGTTCGACGAGGTCTCGGAGTGTCATTATTATGGTGCGCTCGCGCTCGCGGCCCGGTATCACAAGGCGCCGCCCGAGGAGCAGGCGGACGCCATGGCGACCCTGCGCGCCGATCAGCAGGCGTTCCGTGGTTGGGCGGACAACTGCCCCGAGAGCTTTTTCAACAAATATGCCCTCGTCTCGGCCGAGATCGCCCGCATCGAGGGGAGTGATCAAGAAGCGATGCGGCTCTACGAGCAGGCCATCCGCTCGGCGCGGGAGAACGACTTCGTGCAGAACGAAGGGATCTCGTGGGAGCTCGCCGCCCGGTTTTATCGGGATCGGGGGTTCGTGTTCATCGCCGACACCTATTTCCGGGAGGCCCGCGCCTGTTATGCGCGCTGGGGCGCCGACGGGAAGGTGCGGAGCCTCGACCGAATGCATCCGCACCTGCTCGAACAAAGGCCCGGCGCGCCGATGGCCACCCTGGCCGTGCGGGTCGAGCAGCTCGACCTCCATGCGGTGGTCAAGGCGTCGCAGATCATCTCGGGCGAGATCGTGCAGGAGAAGCTCGTCCACACGCTGCTCCGGGTCGTGCTCGAACAAGGGGGGGCGCAGAAGGCCTACCTGCTCCTCGTCCGCGGCGGCGCGTTGGGCATCGAAGCGGAGGCCACGCTCGACGCCGAGGGGGCGCGCGCGAGGATGCTCCCGTTCCTGCCCGTCGAACCTCCGGCGCTCGTGCCTGCGTCCATCGTGCAGTACGTGCGCCGTACGAAGGAGCGCCAGATCCTCGACGACGCCAGCGCCGAAGCAGGCAGGTTTTTCTCGGACGAATACATCGTGCGGGTCAAGCCGCGCTCGGTGCTTTGTTTGCCGATCCTCCGGAAGGCCGAGGTGTTCGGCCTGCTCTACCTCGAAAACAACCTCGTCCCCGGGGCCTTCACGGCCGAGCGGCTCAGCGCCCTCGAGCTCGTGGCTTCGCAGGCCGCGATCTCCATGGAAAACGCCCGGCTCCTCGCCAGCGAGCAAGCTGCGCGACAGGCGGCCGAGCAGGACGAGCGCCGCGCGGCCTTCTTCGCGGAAGCCAGCGAGGTCCTCGGCGCGTCGCTCGAACACGAGCAGGTCCTCCGCTCCCTCGCCGATCTCTGTGTCCGTGGCCTCGCCGATTGGTGCGTGATCGACATCGTCGACCACGGGCGCATCCGGCGGGTCTCGGGGGTCCACAAGAACCCGGAGAAGACGCCGCTGCTCGAAGAGCTTCAGCGGCGGTATCCGCCCTCGCCGGGCTCGCCCCACCCCGCGGCGCGGGTGATACGGAGCGGGGAGCCGCTCCTCATGTCGGACATCGACGAGGCGACGTTACGCGCAAACAGCGTGGACGCGGAGCATGGCAGGATCCTGCGTGAGCTCGGGACCCAGATGGCCATGTACGTGCCGCTGCTCGCGCGGGGGCAGATCCTCGGCGCGGTGAGCCTCGCCTCCGCCGAGCGGGATCGCCCCTACAGGGCCGTGGATCTCGGCATGGCCGAGGAGCTCGCGCACCGCGCCGCGATCGCCATGGAGAACGCGCAGAACTACCGCGCGACGCAGGAGGCCGTCCGGATGCGCGACGAGTTCCTCGCGGTCGCCTCCCACGAGCTGCGCACCCCCATGACGTCGCTCGGGCTCTCGCTTCAATCCCTCCTGCGGGCGTCCCGCGCCGAGATGCCCGTGAATCGCAAGGCGACCGAGGATCTGATCGTGCGGGCCTGTCGCCAGAGCGATCGGATGAACCGGCTCATCGAGGAGCTCCTGGACGTCTCGCGGTTCGATGGCGGGCAGATCACGCTGGAGACCACGGAGTTCGATCTCACCGCCCTCGTCCGGGAGGTGGTCGCGCACTTCGACCTCGATCTGAAGCGGTCGCGATGTCCGGTCCGGATCCAGGGCGACGCGGCCGTCGTGGGGGTGTGGGATCGCGCCCGCCTCGAGCAGGTCCTCACGAACCTCCTCGCCAATGCGATCAAGTTCGGCGCCGGCAAACCCATCACCATCGGCGTCCGCAAGGAGGCCGGCAGCGCGAGGCTCGTGGTCGCGGACCAGGGGATCGGGATCGCGCCGGAGCAGCAGGCCCGTATTTTCGAGCGCTTCGGGCGCGCCGTCCCGGTGCGCCATTATGGGGGGCTCGGGCTCGGCCTGTACATCTGCCGCAGGATCGCCGAGGCCCACGGCGGCTCGATCCGCGTCGAGAGCGGCGAGGGCGTCGGATCGACGTTCGTGCTCGAACTTCCCTGCGGGGTGTAGGCGCGAATCACGCGAGCCAGCTCCGGCGGCGCGGCGCGCGTGGTACGGTGCCCTCGATGACCGCCCCCCACGTCGCCCTCGGGATCCTCGCGCTCCTGGCCGGCGCGCTCTGGCGCCTGGAGGTCGAGTGGCGCGGCTGGGAGGGGCTGCGCTGGGCGGGATATTTTCACCTCGCGGTGCCGATCGGGGTCGCGTCGTTCCTCGTGTGGACCTGGATCTTCCTCGACGTACCGTCGCCCCGGAGGCGAGCCGCGATCGTCTCTGTGCTCGCGTTCGTCGCGGCGATGGCAGTGCCTCTCACCGAGGTTTCTCTCCGGACCGTGTTCAGCCGGTTCTTCGTCGCGCATCCCCTCCCCTGGCCCGTGCTTTTCTGGTGGCTTTTCGCCCCTTCCCTGGTCGTTGGTGTCCTCCGGGCGTTTCGCGTGCCCGTCGAGTCGCGACGCTGGGTCCTCGGCCAGGCGCTCTTCGTGGCCGCCTGGCCGCTCGCGACGATCGTCGCGCAGGTCGTCCCCCAGCACGGGCACTCCGACGCGATACACGCGTTCAAGAGCGGCCTCGTCGTGCCCTTTTTCGTGATCGCGCTCGGCATCTCGATGCCCACCCGAACGCTCGGCAAGGCATGACCGTCAGGGGGGTTCGGTCGTCGGCGCGAGCGTTCGGCAGATGATGTCGACGACGAACGCGACGTAGGCGCGGTTCTCGGACCGGTCGAAGCCCTGGTTCGAGAGGTGCTGGTGGAAGGGCCGAAACTGGAGCGAGCCGAGGAAGAGGTCGGCCGCGTGCTCCGGCGGGACCGGGCGCAAGAGGCCTCGCGCGATCGCACGGGAGAACCACGCCGCGATCTCGCGGCGCGCGCGGACGGGGGGCAGATCCTCCCGCCGTTCGGCCGCGGACTCGGCGTGCATGCCGGCCGAGCGCAGCACCGCGAGGCACGGGACGATGTGTTCGAGGAACTCGAAGATCTCCTCGGCGAGCTCGTGGAGCTGGGTGCGCGCGTCGCGATCGTCGGGGCCCGCGCGCGCCCGGGCCATCCACGGCTGCTCGGGCGAAGGCATGAGCGCGGCGCGCAGGAGCTGCTCCTTCGTGCCGAAGCGCTGGAACAGCACCCCGTGCGAGATGCCGAGCCGCTCCGCGATGAGCGTCGTCGAGACCGCGGCGCCGTGTTCCAGAAAACACGCACGCGCCTCGTCGAGGATCTGTGTGTCAGTTGTGTTGCGCGGGCGTGGCATTTCTGAGTAGCCTGTCACTTATTAACCCCGGGGGGCAAGTTCGCTGCGCCCCACCGCCCCGCCAGCGTCCTTCTGGCGAGAGGACGAGGAGCCGCATCCATGATGATCCATCGCTTGAACGAGCTGTCCCGCGCACATCTCTCCACGGCGGGCGGCAAAGGCGCGAACCTCGGCGAGCTGATGCGCCTCGGGCTCTCCGTGCCGGACGGGTTCGTCGTGAGCGCCGAGGCGTACGCCGAGCACGCGCGCGCGTGGGAGCTCGCCGAGCGCCTCACGCCGCACCTCGCGACGCAGAACTGGGAGGCGGCGGCCGCTGCGGCGGCCGAGCTCTTCGAGAAGGGCGCGCTCTTGCCCGGACTCGAGCACGCGGTGCGCGAGGCGTATCGTGCGCTCGGCGCGCCCCGGGTCGCGGTTCGATCCTCGGCCACGGCGGAAGACCTCGCCGACGCCTCGTTCGCGGGCCAGCACGAGACCTTCCTCGACATCGCAGGCGAAGACGAGCTCGTCTCCGCGCTGCGGCGGTGCTGGGCGTCGCTCTGGAGCCCGCGCGCCCTCGGCTACCGGGCGGCGCGCGGCGTGGATCACCTGGGGGTCGACATCGCGGTCGTCGTGCAGCGTATGGTGGCGGCTGATTTCGCCGGCGTCCTGTTCACGGTCGACCCGGTGGCCCAGCGCGCCGACCGGATGCTCCTGGAGGTCGCGCCGGGGCTCGGCGAAGCGGTGGTCTCGGGACACACGACCGGCGACGTGTACCGCCTGCGGCGCGAGCCCCTCAGGATCGACGAGCGCGAGCGCCGCATGCCAGGGCGCCCCGCGCCGAGCGATAGCCTCGTGCTCCGCCTGAGCCGCCTCGGGCTCGACCTGGAGGCCCATTTCGGCTGCCCGCAGGACGTGGAGTTCGCCTTCGAGGGGGACGCCGTCTACCTCCTCCAGTCGCGGCCCATCACGACCCTCGGCGCGGCCGAGATCGAGCCGCTCCCGCCGCCCCCGAAGCTCACCCGCATGCAGCAGAGGATGCTCGAAGCGAACGACAACGACCGGTTCCCCATCGCCCCGAAGCCGATCGACCAATGGGGCTTCCGTATGGTGATCCCCGCGCTCGTCAACGCCGTGCGCGTCCTCGGGCTCGACATCGACGAGGCCGACGAGCGCGCGGTGATGGCCGAGGTGTGGCGGGAGTTTTTCGTCCTGCCCTCGCCGCGACCCACCTTCCGGATCTTGGGGTTGCCCCAGCGGGTCGCGGCGGGCCTGCGCCAGGACTGGCTCGGGTGGTGGGAGACCGAGGCGTTCGGGCGAATCCGCGAGGCCTGCGCGCCGGTGGATCTCCGCGCGCTCGACGACGCCGCGCTCCTCCGCCGCGCCGATCACATCGAGGTGACCACGCGCGAGATCCTGGTGAAGCGGTTCGAGGGGATCCTCACCCAGCTCGCCGCGGTCGCCCTGCGGCTCCCGGTCACCGTCGCCGTGGGAAGGAAGCGGGCCGAGGCCCTCATGGGCGACCTCGTCTCGGGCCTGCACACCCGGACGTCCGAGGTCAACCTCGCGCTCTACCACCTCGCGCGCAAAGCCGCGAACGCGGGGCCGGAGGTGTTTCTCGCGATTCGCGAGGGGCACCCCGAGGATCTGCGCGCGTCGGAGGCGGGCCGCGCCTTCCTCGCCGAGGTCGAGGCCTTCCTGGAGGAGCATGGGCACCGGGAGAGCACGGGCTTGTATCTCTCGGCGCCGACCTGGCGGCAGGATCCCGCGCCCATGTGGGGGCTTTTGCGCGGCCTGCTCGACGCGACCGAGCCGCCCTCCGAGGAGGCCGGGTACAAGCGCTACGAAGCGGCGGTCGAGGAGGTCACCCGCGGGATTCGTTTCGTGCCGGGGCTCGCGGGCTCGTTCCGCGGCACGCTGGAGCGGCTGCGGAAGACGATCGTCTTCCGGGAGCGCTCGCATTTCGATCTGGCCCGTGTGTTCTCGGCGATGCAGGCGATCGTGGCCGAAATCGCGCGTCGCCTCCACGAGCGTGGCCACCTGCCGAGCCCCGACGATATTTTCTACCTGACGGAGGCGGAGATCCGGGCGTGGCTCCGCGAGGGGCCGCCGCCGTTCTCCGAGGTGAAGCGGCTCGTGCAGCGCAGGCGCGCGACGTACGGCGTGGTCAACGGGAAATGGCAGAAGCGGGCGTTCGAGGTGGGCGCGGAGGGCGCCTCGGACAGCGAGCTGCGCGGCACCGGGGCCTCGTCCGGCGTCGTCCGCGGCCGGGCGCGTATCATCCGCGACGAGCGCGAGTTCGGGCGCCTGAAGCCGGGGGAGATCCTGGTCTGCCGGTACACGAACCCCGCGTGGACGCCGCTCTTCACCCTCGCCGCGGGCGTCGTGACGGACACCGGCGGCGCGGCCTCGCACGCGGCCATCGTCGCGCGCGAATATGGCATCCCCGCCGTGCTCGGGGCCGCCGGCGCCACGACGCGCATCACGGAGGGCCAGGAGATCCTCGTCGACGGCACGGAGGGCCGCGTGCTCCTGCTGCGCCTGGGCGTCACGGGCGAGGTCGCCTATGCCTGAGCCCTCGTCGCGCCTGCCGGTGCGGCTCCTCGTGGCCCTCGCGCTGTCGGCGGCGCTCGGGCCGCTCAACTCCACGATGGTCGCCGTGGCGCTGCCCGAGATGTCGCGCACGCTCCCGGCCGACTCCGGCGCGCTGCGGCAGGCGCTCGTGACGAGTTATCTCCTCACGAACATCGTCCTGCAAAGCCCCGGCGGAAAACTCGGCGATCGCCTCGGCCACCGGCGCGCGCTCGCCATCGGGCAGCTTCTCTTGGCGGCCGGCGCCGCGCTCGCCTACCTCTGGCCCGTGCTCCCTGCCCTCTCGGTGGCGCGCATCGTGATGGCGGCGGGCGGCGCGATCCTGGCCCCGAGCGCGACGGCCCTGCTCCGCACCGAATTGCCGCCCGAGCTGCGCGGGCGTGCGTTTGGCGCGTTTGGCGCGGTCATGGGTATCGCGGCGGGCACCGGGCCGACGATCGGCGCGCAGCTCGTCGGGCACTTCGGCTGGACGTCGATTTTCCTCGTGAACGTGCCGGTCTTGCTCCTCGCCGCCGCGCTCGCGCACCTCGGGGCGCCGACGGCTTCACAGGCGCCCGCCGCGCCCCGCGCGCGCTTCGACCTCCTCGGGTCGATCCTGCTCGGCGCTGCGCTCGCGGCGCTCGTCCTCGGCCTCGAGCGGACGCACCTCCGCTGGGCGGCGGTGGTCGGCGCGCTCGGCTTCGTGCCCTTCGTGTTATGGGAGCGGCGCGTCGCGGATCCCGTCGTCGACTTCTCTCTGTTCAAGCAGCGCGCGTTCGTGGGGGGCAGCCTGATCATCGCGCTCCAGAACTTCGCGATGTATTCGACGATCTTCGAGCTCCCGCAGGTGGCCGGCAGGCTCTTCCACGTCGGTCCCCGCGACGTCGGCGCGGTGCTCCTCTCGATGATGGGCACGATGGTGGTGACCTCGCCCTTCGCGGGGCGCGGGACCGATCGATTCGGGGCGCGCGCGGTGGCGCTCGTCGGCTGCTCGCTCGCCCTCGCCGGCACGGCCTTGCTCGCGTTGCGTCCCTTGCATGCGCTCTCCGACGCGATTCCGGCGCTCGTGATGCTCGGCGCGGGCCTCGGCCTCTCGTCGGCGCCTTCGCAATCTGCGGCGATGAGCGACATCCCGCGAGAGAAAAGCGGAATGGCCGCCGGTCTCACCTCGACGATGCGTTATATCGGAGGCGTCGCCGGCCTCACGGTGCTCGGCCTCGTCCTCACGGATCGCCCGGCGCCGGACGTGATCATGCACGAGCACACCACGGCCATGTCCATCTATGGCGCGGCGCTGCTCCTGACGCTCGGCTGCACCTTCCTCCTTCCCGGCCGCGCGGCCACGCCCGCGCCTGCCGCCAGCGCACGCTGAAACCCACCCTTCGCTCGTGTCGTCGCCGGGGTTTACGTCGCGGCGGCGCGTGCTACACCCGTCCCGGTCTACCAAGGAGACGATCATGAACCTCTACGATCCCTTCGTTCCGCAGCTCATTCAAATCGTGGGCCAGGCGTGTACATGGCTCGACAAGGCGCAGGCCCTCGCCGAGCAAAAGAAGTTCGACGTCAACGTGCTCCTCGGCGCGCGCCTCGCGCCGGATCAGTACCCCCTCGTGCGGCAATTCCAGGCCATCAGCGACGGCGCCAAGTTCACGGCCGCGCGCCTCGCCGGGGTGACGCCGCCCGTCTTCGAGGACAACGAGAAGACCGTCGAGGAAGTGCGCGCCCGCCTCGACAAGACGATCGCCTGGCTGAAGACCCTCGAGCCCGCGCAGTTCGAGGGCGCCGAGGCCCGCACCGTCGTCCTGCCGTTCGCGCCGGGCAAGGGGCTCAAGGGCCTCGACTTCCTGGTCAAGATGGCCCTGCCGAACTTCTATTTCCACGCCACCACGGCCTACGCGATCCTCCGCCACAACGGCGTGGACGTGGGCAAGCTCGACTTCATCGGCTCGCTGCCGTTCTTCGAGGTCTGACCCCGCGCGGCGCGTCTCGGCAGCACGCGCGCGTGTGACCGATACGATTTGGCCATGTCTCGCGCCTCCCGCCTGCTCGACCTCCTCCAGCTCTTGCGCCGCCGCCGCGCGCCGATCACCGGCCCGGCGCTGGCCGAGGAGCTCGGCATTTCCATCCGCACGCTTTATCGCGACATCGCGACGCTGAAGGCGCAGGGCGCCGACATCCAGGGCGAGCCGGGCCTCGGCTATGTGCTGCGGCCCGGCTTCACCTTGCCGCCGCTGATGTTCTCGGTCGATGAAATCGAGGCCCTCGTGCTCGGCTCGCGCTGGGTCGTGGTGCGGGGCGATGCGCGGCTCGCCTCGGCCGCGGAGGACGCGGTGGCGAAGATCCGCGCCGTGCTGCCCGACGACCTCCGCCAGAGCGTCGACGCGGCCACGCTCACCGTGCCGATGGCCCAGGGCGAGCCGGTCGTGATTGATGCCTCCGTGATTCGCGTCGCGATCCGCAAGGAGCAAAGGCTCGTCCTCACCTACCGCGACCAGGAGGGCGAAGGCACGACCCGCACGGTCTGGCCTTTCCTGATCGGCTTCTTCGACAAGGTGCAGGTGCTCGCCGCCTGGTGCGAGCTCCGGCAGGATTATCGCGCTTTCCGCGTCGATCGTATCCAGTCGGTCGAGCGGAAGGACGAGCGTTACCCGCGCCGCCGCGCCGTGCTCATCAAGGAATGGCGCGCCAAGCAGAACCTTCCCGCTGCTGCCAGAATCTGACAGTCGCAGGGCGCATACGCTCCCCGTCCACCCGATGGAGATGCCCATGCGTACCCTCAACTATCTGCTGCTTTCCGTCCGTGAACCCCTCCAGAGCGCCGAGCTGTATTCGAAGCTCCTCGGCTGCGAGCCGGTCGAACAAGGGAAAACCTTCGTTCTTTATGTGCTGCCGACCGGCTTGAAAATCGGTCTCTGGCGCGCTGATGACGTCGAGCCGGCGCCAAAGCCGGCGGGCGGCGTCGAGATCTCGTTCAGCGAACCGAGCAAGGAAGCCGTCCGCGCGACCTATGCCGCGTGGACCCAGCTCGGCCTGAAGGTGGTGCAGGAGCCGACCGACATGGACTTCGGCTTCACCTTCGTGGTCGAGGACCCGGACGGGCACCGCCTCCGCCCGTTCGTCCTCGCCATGAATCCGCGGTAGAGAGGCTCCGCCGGCCCGAGGCGTGGGTGGGGCTCGACGCGGCGTCCTCGGGGCTCCAGGGGCAGCGTCATGGCTGCCGAGAAACCCAACCGAGCGACCGTCTTTAGTCACGAGCATTATCACGAGCTCTCGGCCGACGAGACCGAAGTGCGCGAGCGCGGATTCGACGCGCGCGGCTTCCCGGTCGAGGGGCCCTCGCTCCGCGAGGCGGAGCAGGAAGCCGAGCCCACGCCGCCGCATCCCCACCCCCCGGGCGCCGAGCACGCCGAGCCCACGCACGGCGTGCACATCACCCCCACGGAGCCGCCCCGGCGCCGCGCCTGAGCGGACACAGGGACCTCGTCCGCCCCGAAGGCGCTCTCGCGCTACGGCGTGATGTTCTTGTTCAACCGGAAGAAGTTCGTCGGATCGTAGGCGCGCTTCAGGGCGGCGAGGCGCTTCATCTTCGCCTCGCCGTAGGCCTCTTGCACCCGCCCGGCGGGCTCGCCGTCGTCGAGGAAGTTCACGTACACGCCGCCGGAGGCGAACGGCTGCGTCGCCTCCCAGGCGTCCTGCGTCCAGCGGATGTGGCGCTCGGCGTCGGCCGGGTCCTTCCAGCTCGATTGAAACATCGCAAAAAAAGGGGCGTTCCGTCGCGGGAACGCGGTCGCGTCCTCGTCCACCCGCGCGATCGCGCCCCCGAGGTGCAGGATCTCGAAGAGGCACAAGGCAGACGGCGCCGCGCGAAGTTGCGCCGCGAGGGCCTCGATGCCCTCGTCCCCGAGCGTGGAGACATACCGCGCGCGGATGCATTGGCCATACCCGTAGGCGCCCGCCGGCGCCGTATCGAACATGCTCTGAAGGGCGGTATACGGCATCGGGCTGACGAGCTCCCCGACCGGCGGGCCAAACGCGCGTAGCGGCGCGAAGGCCGCCTCCGCCGCGTCGTTCGGCCCATTGTAACAGGCCGCGATGATCACCCCGGGCGTGCCGTGCATGTGCGCGGGGATCTGCGGCATGGCCGGGAGCTCGATGTGGATCAGCGTGCTTGTCATGGGCTCCGGCTCCGTCGCGACGAACGACTGGTAAAACCGCAGCGCGTCCGCGAATCGCGTTGACGGGTGGAACACCATCGCGACGTTCACCTGCTCGACGGGGTGCAGGCGCAGCTCCATTTCGGTGACGATCCCGAAGTTGCCGCCGCCGCCGCGCAATCCCCAGAAGAGCTCCGCGTTCTCGTCGGCGCTCGCGGTGACGAGCCGGCCGTCGGCGGTCACGAGATCCACGGAAAGCAAGTTGTCGATGCTGAGGCCGTGCTGGCGCATGAGCCAGCCGATCCCCCCGCCGAGCGTGACCCCGGCGACCCCGGTGGCCGAGCACTGGCCCCCGGTCGTCGCCAGCCCAAAGGCCTGCGTCTCATGGTCGAGCTCCCGCCAGGTCAGCCCCGCCTGCGCGCGCACGGTGCGCCGCGTGGGATCGACGCGGACGCCCTTCATGGGAGACAGGTCGATCACGATCCCGCCCTCACACACGCCGTTCCCGGCGACGTCATGCCCGCCGCCCCGCACCGCGACGATCGCGCCTTGCTCCCGCGCGAACCGCACGGCGGCGAGGACGTCCGCGACCCCGGTGCAGCGCGCGAGGAGCGCTGGGCGCCGGTCGATCCGGGCATTCCAGACGACGCGGGCCGCATCGTATCGGCCGTGATCGGGGTCGATGAGCTCGCCGCGGAAGTTCGTTCGAAGCGCGTCGAGCGCGGCCTGGCTGAAGCGAACGCGGTCTTGATGCATCGTGAAGTGCCTCCGGATGCCGTGGAGATGGCCCGTATCAATTTGCGCCGATCAACAAAAGCGCGCGCGCCTGCCCGATACGCGCGGCCTCCGCCGAATCTTCCTTTTTCGTCACGACGGACCCGTCGCCAGTGAACACGACGTACGTCACGCCGCTGTCGACGCCGCCCGAGATCGGGCTCGAAGGGATGCCGAGCTTCTCGGCCATCGCATAGGACGCCTCGCCGAGGATGCCCGTGGGGCCGACGTCGCCGAGAATGCCATATTCGACGTTCCCTTTGTAGAGGACCGCGACGACGCTGCCCATCTTGAGCCCCTGGGCTCTGTAATCGAACCCGTGGCTCGACTTCGGCACGACGACGAAGGGCAACGTCGACGCGTCGAGGGGCTTGCCGCGCGCGTCCACCGCGGCCGTCTCCGACTGGTAATACGGATCCGCCTTGCATGCGGCGCCCTGGCCGCCGTCGCAATCGATGTCCATGTCGGCGGTCCACCACAAGGCACCTTCGAGCTTGCAGATCGGAACCGTCGCCGCGCCGCCCTTGTCGGTCGCAAATTCGGTCGTTCCCTCGAGCTTCTCACAACGCGAGAGCAATGCTCCGAGGCGGGCGGCCACGTCCCCCGGCGCCGCGGGCGGCGCGGACGCAGGGGCGACGCTCGTGCGCTCTTTCTGACAACCGGCGAGCGCGACGAACGAGGCGGCGACGAGGGCGGAGACGGCGGCGTATCGCATCGAAGGGAGGCGGGCATCATGGCACGAAGGCCGTCGCCTCGACAGTTTCCGGATCGTGCGTGATACGAGGCGCGCGCGGAGCAGGGCTTCAGCGTCGGAACGCCGCGCCCGTGCGCCGGAGGGCGTGCTCGATGCCACTCTCGAGCGACGAGCGTGTCGTGATGCCGCGGAAATCGGCGTCGAGCCCGACGAGCACCTGGGCGACCTCGCCGCGGATCCCCGTCAGCACCGTCTCCGTGCCGAGCAACGCGAGCGCGCGCGCCGTCTCCACGAACGTGCTCACCACGGCCGTATCGACGCTGCGCAGCCCCGTCAGATCGAGCAGCACGAGGCGCGCGGACGCCGCGTGCGCGCCGGCGAGCGCGGCTTCCAGGATCTGCCGGGCGCGCGCCGTATCCACGCTCCCGATGATCGGCATGACGAGCACCCCTTTCGTCAGCGGGATGAGCGGCGTCGACAGCTCCGCGAGCCGGTCTTCCTGGGCGCGCAGGACCTCCCGGTGCAGCGCCTCGCGCTCCCGCTCGGCCTGGCAGCGCTCCGCGAGCTCTCGTTCGAGCCGCTCGCTTTGCGCCCGCAAGACCTCGGCCTGCTCCTCCGTGCGCGCGCTCGCCGCGCGGAGCTCCGCCGTGCGCTCCTCGACCTCACGCGCGAGCAGCTTTCCGTGCGCGGCGAGCTCGCGCGTCTTGTCCTCCAGCGACGCATAGAGCAACGCATTCTCGATGGCGCCGGCCGCCTGCACGCTCAAGATCTGGACGAGCTCCGCGCGCTCCGCCGGGAACGCGTCGCGCGCCTCGAAATGCTCCAGCAAGAGCACGCCGAACCGGCGGCCGCGTTGCTTGAGCACGAGGCAAAGGAGCGAACGAGGCGCGCGGCGGCGGAGATAAGGATCGTCGCAAAACCGTGGATCGATCGCCGGATCCGTGAGCAACAAAGGCTCGCCGAGGCGCGATGTGTAGCGAATGACGGACTGCGCGAGGTCGTCCCGCGCTTCGAGCGGGGCGTCGAGCTTCACGCGGACCTCGTCCGGTTCGAGCGACGCCAGGGCTTCCAGGCGAAGCGCCCCCTCGCGTTCGAGCACCAGCGCCCCGCGTTGCGCGCCTGCGCAGGCGAGGATCGTGCGCATCACCCGATCGAGGGCATGTTCGAGCAATAGCTCGCTCGAAATGGCGCTCGACGCGCGCAAGAGCGCCTGGATGTCGAGCCCGCCCGCGTCGCTCGGGAAACGCAGGCGCCCGGCGGGCTGCGAGATGCGTTGCCACCGCGCGACGTCGCCGAACCGCCCCCGCAGCTCCTCGACCTTGGCGCTCGCTCCCCATCGCTCGTAGGCGTCGATGGCCTCGGCCACGTACACGGACGCCGCGCGGCCCGAGCCGAGCTGCCGCAGGCAACCCGCCGCGAGCTCGTGCCCGAGCGCCTCGTATTGCAGGAACGCGCCGCGCTGCGCCTCGTCGATGGCCTCGTCGAAGAGGGCGACCGCGTCGCCGAGGCGCCCCTCCACGCGCGCGCGCTCGGCGCGGACGAGCAGCCATTTGTGCCGGAAGTTGTCGCGGCCGTGCGTGGCCCACGCGGCGAGCCGCTCCTCCTCCTTGCGCGCGGCTTCGAGGTGCTCCTCCCCGCCCAAGGCGAGGTGCGCGAGCGCCACGTAAAGCGCGAGCGTCGCCTCGATGGGCATGGCCATGACCGCGCCGAGCACGGGCTGGATGTGCGCGAGCTCGGCGAGGGCCTCGGCTGGTTTTCCGAACGTGTAGGCCTGCAGGAGCCTGAGAATGTGGTGGAAGGCGATGCCGCAGCCGAAGCTCGCCGCGTGGATCTGCGCGAGGGCGTCCGCCTCGTCGAACACGGGGCCCGCGAGCGACGTCTCGCCCACGGCGGCCCCGGTGAGCGCGCGGAAGTATTCTCGTTCGATCTGGATCGTCAGCTCGACGGGCCGGTTGTGGGTCCGCCGCGCGAACGTGACGAACCCCTCGCACATGCGGAGCAGATCCGGCAGCGGCGTGCCGATCTCGTAATGTTGCCAGGGCGTCTCGAATGCGAGATACCCCGCATACACCGCGTCGCCGACCTCCTGGCATGCCGTAAATGCGCTCTCCAGCACCGGCAGATCGTCGCGCATGTGCCGCTGCCAGAACTGGATGTGATCGCCGTGCAGATGCAAGAGCGTCCCGCGGAGCCGCTTGTCGCCCAACTGCTCGTTCAGCCGCAGCGACATCTCCGAGAAGCGGACGCCGGACGCGACGTCGCCGAACATCACGATGCGCATGAAGCCGTAGATGCTGTAGGCGTAGCAGGACGCCTCCGCGTTGCCGTGCCGGAGCGAGAAGTTCAGCATGCGCAGCGCGACGAGCGGGAAGAACGCCGGGCGGCCGATGTACGCGCAAGGCGCGGAATCGACCAGCAACGTGATCACCGCCCGATCCCGCGGGTCCGTCATGCGCGGCGCCGTGAGGAGCTCCTCGATGCTGCGCCCCGCCATTCCCGCGGGGATCTGCTCGATCTCCGCCGCGATCTGCGCGTTCGCCTCTTCGGCCGTCTCGGGCAGCTCGACGCCGAGCCTGCGCAGCGCCGCCGTCGCGAGCACCATGCCCTCCGCGTAGCGCCCCGCGACCTGGTACAGCCGAAGGCGGACGCTCTCCAGCGCCGCGCGCTCGACCTCGTCTTGCGCATGGCGCAGGCCTTCTTCGAAGAGCGCCTCGGCCTCGTCGAAATGCCCCGCGAGGTATTCGCTCTCGGCGCACGCCGCATGCAAATCACGGGTGAGCGTGTATTCCGTCGTCCACGCGTCCTCCGGCAAGAGGCCGAGCCCCACGCGCAAAAGCTCGACCGCGTAGGCATAAGCGGTCGACGTCTTGGCATTCCGCCCGGCCGCGAGGTCGAGCCGCGCGAGGTCGAGCTTTTCCTCGGCCGATGCGAGCAGCTTCACGGCGCGGTTGAGGTGGCCGACGACCGAAAAGAGCGCCCCTTTTGCGTCGAGCCCCCCGCGCGCCCGGAGCGCGCGGCCGATGTCGAGGTGCACGCGCGGCCGCTCCGGCTCGGGGATCATCAGGTACGCGCCCTGCTGGATGCGGTCGTGCAGGAAACGATACCGCGACGCCTCGTGAGCGCCCCCTTCCCTGGCGTCGAGCGTCTGGACGAACCCCGCGTGCACGGCGCTCCGGAGCGCGACGGCGAGCTCGGCCGGCGGCAGCGCGGCGACGAGCGAGAGCGCGCCGAGGTCGAACTGGTGCCCGATGCAGGCCGCGAGCCGCAGCACGCGCAACGTGTCGGCGGGCAAACGCCCGAGCTCGGCCGCCACGAGCTCGGCCACGTCGTCGCTGACGCTGCGCGCGGCGATGGCCTCGAGATCCCATTGCCACGCCCCCGCGGCCTCGCTCCAGGCGAGGTCACCGTCGTGGATCATGGCGAGCACGAGCTGGTTCACGAAAAACGGGTTTCCGAGCGTCTTTTGCGCGACGTGCTCCGCGAGCTTCGCGACCGCGTCGGGCGGGAGCTCGAGCCCGTCGGCGAGCAGCGACGTCACGTCGTCACAGGAGAGCGGCTCGAGGTGGATCTCGGTCACGCGCGCGCCGTCGCGCCGGAGCGCGTCGAGGGTTTGCCGGAGCGGATGCGCCGCGTCGACCTCTTGCTCCCGATACGCGCCGAGGAGCAGCAGATGGCTCCGCCCCGGATCCGTGAGCCAGAGCCGGAGCAACCGGATGGAGGCCGCGTCGGCCCATTGCAGGTCGTCGAGGAAAAGGGAGAGCGGGTGCTCGGGCCGGCAGAAGACGGAGAGGAGCGCCTGGAGCACCTGATCGAAGCGGTTCTGCGATTCGGACGGCCCGAGCGCGAGGACCTCCGGCTGCGGCCCGAGGATGCCCTCGATTTCGGGCAAGAGCGGGACGACGAGGGCCGCGTTCGCGCCGAGCACGGCCGCGAGTGAATGCCGGAGCGTCTCGACCTCCGCGGGCCGCTCGGCCATCACCTGGCGCAGCAGATCCCGGAGCGCCTGCGAGACCGCGCTGAACGGTTGGTTGCGGTTGTACTGGTCGCACTTTCCGGCGACGAAATAGCCGTGCGCGAGGGCGACGTCCGGATAAAGCTCCTGCACGAGCGCCGATTTGCCGATGCCCGCATACCCCGCCACGAGCACGAGCTCGGCGCCTTTGCGGCTCGCCCGCCCGAACGCCTCGCGCAAGGCCTCGACCTCCCGCGCGCGCCCGTAGAGCCGCGACGCACCGGTGAAGGTGCGCCGCCGGTCGTGCTGGCCGAGCGGGAAGGGCTGGAGCTCGCCGCGCTCGTCGAGCTGGAGCAGGCACTCGACGAGGTCGGCCGCGAGCCCGGAGGCGCTCTGGTACCGGGCGTCCGCCTCTTTCGCGAGCAGCTTCGAGACAATGGCCGAGACCACCTCGGGGATGTCGGCGTCGAGCTCGTGCGGCGGCGTCGGGGTCCGCGCGATATGGCTATGCACGAGGTGGAGGGGATCCGTGCTCGTGAACGGCAGCGCGCCTGTCAGGAGCTCATAAAGCGTGACGCCGAGCGAATACAGATCACTCGTGCGGCCGAGGGGACGCCCCGTGCGCCCCGTTTGCTCGGGCGAGACATAAGCGAGCGTCCCTTCGAGGGACTGCGCCGCGACCGCGCCGGCGAGCTTCGCCCCGATGCGACCCGCGAGCCCGAAATGGGAGAGATGGACCGCGCCCGTCGCCGGATCGTAGAAGATGTGATCGGGATTGATGTCCTTGTGGACGATGCCTTTTTCGTGGACGGCCGCGAGCACCTCGCACACCGACACGACCACCCGGAGCGCCGTTTTTTGCGGCAATCGGCCGTGGCGGAGGGCGTCGCGCAGCGGACGACCAGCAACACCGGGGAACACGAGCGCCCAGCGCCGCCCGACCCGCACGAGGCCCGTGCTGTGCAAGACGCCGGGGATGGCCGCGAGCTCTTCGAGGATCTCATGCTCGTGACGAAGCAGCGCAATCTCACGGGAACTCGGGAGTTCGAGGCCCGTCAATTCAAGGATCCACGACGTCCCGTCATCCTTGCGCCGGGCGCGGACCCAGACATGCTCCTTGCCCGGCGCAATCTCTTCGATTCCCTCGAAGGTCGAATCGAGCCCGAGTATACCCGACGTGCTTCCCATGGCTCCTCCGCCCGCGGCGACGGGCGCCATGAGAAGCGTGCCGCCGCTTCGTCGTCAAGAAAAGAAGGTGCTTCTGCGCCCTGTTCAGGCCTCCGGCGTCGGCGGAGCAGTGGTTCACATCACCCCATACCGCTTTGTCGCATTTCAGGCACATATTGCAGGGGGATTCCCGCCGCAGTGGATGCATTCGTCGAGGTCGACGTCACGCGCCGGGGCGCTGCCCCGGACCCCGCGGGGGGCTGTCCGCCCCCTCGACCCCGGACCAGGCACGGCCTGGACCGAAGGGGGAAGAACTGCGCGATGCGCAGTTCTTCCCACGGGCCCGTGGCAAGACCGTGAAGGTCGTCGCACGCAGCGGCACGTTGCCGGTGGAAACGTCAGCGCTGCGATCTTGGCTGGCAGGATCGTCGCTGGTCTTGACCCTGGCTGTTCGATGAACTGCGCGATGCGCAGTTCATCGAGCTTGGGTCCAGCCCCTGGCTGGTCCGGGTCCAGGGGCGGATAGCCCCGGTGGGGTCTGGGGCAAAGCCCCAGCTCCGCGCCCCCAACCTGAGACCCATCCTCAGCTCCAGGCCCCTCATGGGGTCAGCACCGGGCGCGGAGGGCCTTGCATCCCTGCAAGATCGTGAGCGCTCCCCGCGGATTGCCGCCTGCCGTGCCGCAACCTGGCCCCCGTCCGAGCGCCTGCTGACCTCGGGCGTCGTGAACCGCTGCTCCCCGGGCGCGTCCTCTGCCCTGCGGCGCGGCAGACGGCCCTCCGCGCTCACCTGCACCTGATCGACGGCGCTGCAGCTTGAAGACACTCCTCTGAGATGCCGACTTGCGGCGCTGCGAGTCTCCCTCCGCGAGGCCGCCTCCCGTTCTACGGCCCCGCAGGTCCCCGAGCGCGCTCTGCGCCCCCATCCTGCGGCACTGCGAAGAGCCCTGCGGGCGCAGCCTGCTCCTTCTCGATCACCGCCTGTTTTGACGGAGCCACGCGTCGACCTCGGCGACGACGGCTTCCGCCCTTGGCCCGGCGGCGACGTACGCGGCTCGGGCCTCGTCGGCGAGCGTAACGGCGCGCCGACGGTCCTCTCCGACGGCCACGAGTGCTTGCGCGAGCGAATAACGCGCTTCTGCCAGTGTGAGCGGATCCCCCGGGGAGCGCACGTACAGGGCAATGGCGCGTTCGAGCAGCGGGATGGCTCGTTTGGGCGCGTGACGTTCGAGGTGGATGTCCGCGAGGGGGACGAGCGTGTCGGCGAGCGAGGGGTGCTCTTTGCCGAGCCGCGCCTCGTTGATGGCGAGGGAGCGCTCGAGGAGCGGCTCGGCGGCGTCCAGGCTGCCGAGCACGGTGTAGAATCGGCCCAGCATATCGAGCGTCTTCGCGACGAGGGGATGCTCCGGCCCGAGCGCCTTTTCGCGAATGTCGAGCGCGCGGCGCACGAGCGAGATCGCGTCCTCGTGGGCGCCGTCGTCGTCCCGCACGACCGCAAGGAGCACCAACGTGCTGGCGACGGAGACGTGATCGACGCCGAGCGTCTTTTCTCGGATGGCCAGCGAGCGCTGGTAATGGTCGATGGCTTCCTTTGGGCGCCCCAAGCTGTGCTGGGCGCGCCCCATGGCTTCGAGGCAGGTGGCTGCTTGCTCGGAGTCCTCGCCGCGCGCGCGGCGCTCCGCCTCGTAGGCCTGCTGAAAGAGGGGCAGCGCCCCGGCGTGGTCGCCCCGGATCGTGAGGACCCTGGCCAGATCGAAGAGCGCCGCGCGCCGCATGGGGTGGTCGGCTGGCAGATTGCGTTCGCTGCTCTCGACGATGGCGCGGCTCTCGGCCTCGGCCTCGGCCAGCGCGCCGCTCTCCTGGTGGACGAGGGCGAGCGCCCGGCGCGCGCGCAGCGCCGACGGATGGTCCTTGCCCAGCGTCTTCGACAACGTGGTGATCGCGCGATCGACGGCCGCGCGGGCATCGGCGAGCTTGCCCTGGTTGCGCAGCGCGCCCCCGAGCGCTTGCAGCGAGGCCGCGAGCAGCTCCGGGTCGTGCGGCGCGAATCGCTCGACCTCTTCGATGGCGCGCTGGCAATCGGCCTCGATCTGCGGCGCATCGGTGAGCGCATTGCCGCGCGTGCAGATCCGCACGGAGAGCCGCGCCGTGAGCTCCGGATTGGCCCCGCGCCTGCGAATCGTCGCGCGTGCATAGTCGAGGGTACGCGCGGCCTCCTCCGCCCGGCGCGTGTCGAAGGACAGAATGCCGAACAGATCCACCCAGGCGCTCGCCACGATCTCGTCGTGGTGGCTCGAAATCGCCGCGTGGGCCGCGGCGTGATAATCCACCTCGGCTTCGTGATCCCGGCCGAGGAGATCCCGAAGGCGCGCGCGCAGGTAAAGCGCCTCCGCCGAGAGCGGCCCGTACCGTGTGCCTTCGGCGCGCTGGATCAGCGGATCCATCCGCGAGAGACCGTCCTCGTAATGCCCGACGGCGAGCTGCGCACGCGCCCGGGAGAGATCACCCGAGATGCGCGTGATCTCCTCCTGCGCGGCCGCATCCTCCGGCCGCGGATCCATCGAGGAGAGCGACGCCAGGTTCTCGCAATCGCTGACGGGCGCGAGCTCGGAGACGGCGCGCGTGCTGCCGTCGACCACGGCGACGTCGGCCTGCACGAGCGCCTGCGTGAGCGCGCCGAGATCGGTGAGCCGCCGCTCCAGGCAGACCATACGCCGGCCGAGCTGCTCTTCCGTCTGCTCGCCCCGCACCCGGGTCGCCTCGCAGGCCTGCGTAAACGCGCTCGTCCATTCCGTCGCGCGCCGGTCGAGGTCCGCCGCGACCTGGTCGAAGGCCCCCGCCGCATAAGGCAGCCCGGTCGCCAGGAAGGACGCGCGGACGGCGGCGCGCCCGGACGTGTCCCACACGCCTTCGAGCCGCCGCGACGCCCCCTGGCAAGGCGGCTCCGTAGCCGGCCCCATCGAAGCCCGGACGGCCACGCCCGCGACGGCCGCCGCGAGCAGCGGGACGACGACCATCGCGATCCGCCGGCGAAGCGCGCGCCGATCCCGTTCGAGGATCGCGAGCAGCGCCACGAGCGAGGGATGCCGGGCCTCGGGTTTCGCGGAGAGCCCACGGCGGAGGGCCTCGGAGAACCAGGCCGGGAGCTCGGCCGCGTGCGGGGCGTGGACGTCGCCGCGCTGGATGGAGTCGAGGATCTCGCGCGGCGTGTCGCCGCGGAAGGGGCGTACGCCGTGGAGGGCCTCGTGGAGGGCGACGCAAAAGCTGAATTGATCCGCGCGCGCGTCGGCGCGTCGGCCGAGGTGTTGCTCGGGCGCCATGTACGCGGGGGTGCCCGCGACGACGCTTTGCATCGTCTCCCCCGCCGCGCCCGCGCCGAGGGAGGCGGCGCCGCGGGGCGGGAGCCCTTCCCGCGCGAGGCCAAAATCGAGCACGCGCACCCGGTCGTCGCGCCCCACCACGACGTTCGCGGGCTTGAAGTCCCGGTGCACGATCCCCACGGCGTGCGCGGCGGCGAGCCCGCGGCCCGCCTGAAGGAAGATGGGCAGGACCTCCTGGAGCGGGCGGCGCCTCTCCGCGAGCCACGCGCCGAGCGTTGGCCCCTCGACGAACTCCATCACGAGGAAGACGTCTCCGTGCGTCACCCCCACGTCGTGGATCGCGACCACGTTCGGATGGGCGAGCCGGGCGAGCGTCTGCGCCTCGGAGAGCAGGCGCGCGTGGGCCTGCTCGCTCCCTTCCCCGTGGTCCTCGGCGCGGAGGACCTTCAATGCCACCCGCCGGTTCAGCTCCGGGTCGTAGGCGGCATACACCACGCCCATTCCGCCGGCGCCCACCTTGGAGAGCACGACGTAGCGGCGAACGGCGCTGCCCGGCTGCAGCGGGGCGTCGGCGCGCGGCGGTCGCGCGTCCCGGGCCGTCGGGGCGGTGTCCTCGGGGCGCGCGCCGAGCTCCGGCGTCGCGTCGTACGGCTGTGACGTGTCGAGGGGCTGCCCCACGACGGCGAGCAGCTCCTGGCACGCGGGGCATTCGCCCACGTGGTGCTCGGTGCGCGTGGCCATCTCGGGCGGGAGCTGGCCGCCGAGGAGCGCGTTCAGCGTGTTTTCACCCGGGCAAGCCATGCAGACGTCAGGGCCACGTTATCGTGCGTGTCTCCTGCGGGCAAGCGCGCCGACCGCGCCTGCGCTTGGCAGGACCGGCTCCCGTGATGCTACCATGCGCGCACATGGGAGACGGTTCGGCCCTGGCGCGCTGCTTCTTGTCTGCGTGGAGAGCTGCGCGGCCGGAGGCCCCGGCGGAGGGGATCGAGGGCGACCTGGACTCGCTCGAAGCGGCGCTCGCCTCCCTGCTCGCCGAGGCCCGCGCGGCCTGGGCGCCGGTGAAAATCGAGCCCGATGTATTCATTCCCTACCTCGCGGCGCGGATCGGCGCGGACGTGCCATGGATGCGCGCGCTTTCGCCCCGCGCGTGCACCGATCTGTACCTCGCCTGCGCGTGCGCCCACGGCGACAAGGCGGCCCTCACGACGTTCGACAAGATCTTGCTGCGCGACGTCACGGCGGCGCTTTCGCGTATCGACCTCGGGAGCACCACGCTGGAGGACCTGCGCGACCGGATCCGGCACCGGATCCTCATCGGCGAGGGCGGCGCGCCCCCTCGGATCGCCGAATTCACGGGCCGGGGGGATCTGCGCGGGTGGCTGCGTGTCGTCGCCGTCCGCGAGGCGCTCGGCCTCTTGCGCAAGCAGAAGCGCGAGGAGCGCGCCCACCTCGAACTTGCCCACCTCGACCCCGCGTCGGGCGATCCCGAGCTCGCCCGGATCGAGCAGCTCTACCGCGAGGAGTTCCAGACCGCCTTCCGCGAAGCGCTGGCCGCGCTCTCACCGCGCGAGCGCAACCTCCTCCGGCAGCACTACCAGCAGGGCCTCGGCATCGATCAGCTCAGCGCGCTCTACGACATCCACCGCGCGACGGCGGCCCGCTGGCTCGCCCGCGCCCGCGAGAACCTCGCCTCCGGCACGCGGCAGCGCATGCGCGAGCGGCTGCAGGTCGAGCGCGGCGAGCTGGACGACATTCTCCGCCTCATCCAGAGCCGGCTGGAGATCACGTTGCGGTCGCAGGGCTAGAGCGTCGAATGGTTCGGCGCTTTGCGAGCTCGCAGAGCGTCCCCTCGGGACGCCTTGTTCGGCTGTGATCCCGTCCAGGAAGAGCTCGAGCAGGACGTCCCGCGCAGCCTCGGGCGGCGCGCTCGCGAGCACCTCGCGCATGCTGCCGATGCGGCCCTTCGCCTCGACCATCATCCGGCGGATCTCCAGGTCGATCGCGCTCGGCGCCGCCTTCGTTGGGCGAAGCTGCGCCTCGAATGTGCTCGCGAGCTGCTCGTGCGGCGTTCGGGCTGACCGCTCCACAGCGACAGCCAGCGCTCGCAAAAGGCGCATTGCCGTGGGCACGTACGTCACGATCTGGTACGCTCCGGTCAACACGACGAGGAGAACTCGCAATGTTCACTTTCGATCGGAAGCCGCGTCCGTCTTCGGCACATCCTGATGCTCCGAAGGCCACATCGCAGCGACCGGGGAAGGCGCCGCCGGTGAACCCGCTCTGGTTTCGGTTGGCGACGTCGAGCAACACCAGAGCGGCGGCTTCGCCCGAGATGACCGCGCCCACGAGCGCTTCCTGGTCACGCGTCGGGCGCGCAGCTTCAGAGGTGGAGGCCGAGGCGTCTCCGCCCGTGGCCCCTCGTCTCCCGTTCGATTTCGCACGTATCCCCCTCATACCTCCCGTCCAGCGCAAGGCGACGATCCCTTCTCCGAGCGACCCGTTCGAGCGTGAGGCAGACAATGTGGCCGATGAGGTCATGCGAATGGCTGAACCGGCGCCCATCGGCTCGGCCTCGGCCACGATCCAGCGAAAGTGCGCGGCGTGCGAGGACGAGGAGAACAAGCGGATCCAGACCAAGCGCGCGCCTTCGCCGAACGCCGACGCTGGGCTGGATCCTGGAGCCGCCGTTCGCGCGGCCGAGCGCGGCGGAGAGCCGCTGCCGGCGGAGGTGCGCTCCTTTTTCGAGCCGCGCTTCGCGCGCGACTTCAGCAATGTGCGGGTGCATTCCGACAGCGAGGCGGCCAAGGCGGCGGCCGCGGTGCGAGCGCGCGCGTACACGGTAGGGAACCATGTCGTGTTCGGGAGCCACGAGTACGCGCCGGGCACATTCGCAGGGAAACAGCTCCTCGCGCACGAGCTGGCGCACGTCGTTCAGCAATCGGGGGGCCGCGGCCCGGCACCCTGGGGGGCCGTCCAGCGCAAGGGCATGCTCGGAGACATGCAGTCAGGGAGCGCTCCGTCCCTCAACAGAGTGCTGAGGGCGCTCGACGAGCCGGGCGGTCCCGCGTACGAAAAAGCGTACATCGTCCTCGCGGGGTTGGACACGGACGCGCTCCTCCAGACGCTCGTGGATGTCCAGGCGAAGGGGCGGCTGGACGGGCTTGTGAAGAACCTGGACAAGGCATCGGCCGACTACGAGAAAAAGGGGCCCGGCAACAACCTCGAACAGATCAAAATCACCGGGTTCGACAAGGGCCGGTTGACGTTCGCCATCATCGCGGTCGCGGAGAAGGCGAAGCCGCCGCTGGAGCGGCGGCTCGAAAGCCACATGGACGCGCTGCTGGCAATGCCCGCGGACGACGCACGCAAGATCCTGGGCTGGCTCGGTGACACCGGGCTGAGGGTGCGTTACGAGCTGAGCCAGCCCGCGGTCGTCGCCGACGAGGTGTTCCCGCTGCTGGACGCCATGGAGATGGACGCGATGCTGGTGCAGATCCAGAGGCTCCAGGGCCTCGGCCTATTGGGTCCGCTCGTGCAGCAAGCGAGCGCGCCGGCAGCCGGACCGGGCAAGGGGCCGACGGATCGTGTGAAGCTCGGCCTGGACGCGGGCGCGACGGCGATCCGCCCGTCCCCCGACGACTTCGAGTCGAGATGGAGCAAGGAACTCCAGGTCCTCAGCGGTCTCGACCGGGCCGTACTGAAAGCATTCCGCCTGCGGACTCCCGTGATCCTCGAGCCGGTGCGCGGCGACGAGGCATCACTCAAGGGGAACACGTTCGAGATCCGCAAACAGCCCGACTTCGAGAGCATGTCGATCTACGTGCCTCCGGCGGCGGAGGCGTCCGAGGAGAACCATGTCCACCTGTTCTTCACGGCCAACAACGCGGTCGGGAGCATTGGCAACGACATCCTGGTGCATGGGCTGCGCGGGGCCGCGCAGGACTCGAAGTGGATTGTCATCGGCCTCGGGAGCCCCGGCGACAAGCCAGTGGTGCCGGACTTCCGGACCATCAGCACAGCGGAGATCGAGGGTGCGCTCCAGACCATCGGGCGCAAGCCGGGGATCAAGTCGCTGCGCCTCACGGCGCACAGCCGCGGGCACCGCGGGCTGGAGCGCACGCTGACGGGCAACGTGGATCCGAAACAGCGGATCAAGGGCGGGCCCGTGCCGGGGCCGCTCATCGATCTGGGCATCGTCGATCGTGTGACCGTGCTGGACGCGTTCTTCAACGACACGCAGTTCGCGATCGAGACAAAGGTGCCCAAGGTGCCGGGGAACGCGAGCACGGCGGAGCGTGGGATCAGCGCCGACAAGCTGGTCGTCTACCACGTGACGGACGGCGTGAACGTGAAGCCGGGCGATCTCAAGGCGGGCGCGCAGGTGAAAAATCTCCTGCCGCAGAGCTGTCTCGCCGCGCTGGGCTGCATCCGGCTCATCCAGGACGCGCTCGTCAACCGGCCCGGTTTCCAGGCGATCGTGAACGATCCGGCAAACAAGGATATCAAGAAGGAGCTGGACAAGCTGCCCGCGAGCATGCCCCGCGGCACGTTCAGCTCGATGGATCCGGCACCAAAAGGCAAGGAGAGCCTGAACGCCTTCTGCGAGGCAAAGACGTTCGCGGTGCAGCGCCTTCTCAAGTTTGTGAACGACAACGATCTGGCGACATTTGAGCCCTTCCGGTTCAATCAATTCATCGCCGCGCACCACTTCTTCGTGACCGAGATCGCGCACGAGTTGTTCGAATGAGGCGCGCCGGGTCGATGGCGTCGCGCGGCGGCGGCGGCGCGGCGCTCTGTTCCGCGGGCTGCGTGTACATCCTCGTGGCCGCGTGCGGGGGGGCCTCCAGCGCGTGCTCGGCCGGTCACGCGCCGGCCCCTTCACCGGCCGTGTCGGTCGCGCAGGTCGCCATGGGGCCTGACGCGGCGACGGCAGAGCTGCGCCCGGCGGCCGGCCGCGTGGCGGTGGGCGCCAGGCACTCGTGCGCGGTCGACGCGGCGGGGCGGGTGCGCTGCTGGGGCGCGAACGATCACGGGCAGCTCGGCGACGGGACGCGGCGCGCGAGCGCGACGCCGGTCACGGTGGCGTCGCTCGACGGCGTGAAGGGCGTGGCCGCGGCCGCGAACCGCACGTGCGCGCTCACCGCCGACGGCAAGGTGGCGTGCTGGGGGGAGGAGGACGGGCGCGACGTGCTGCGTCCGGCCGTGATCGAGGGCCTCGCGGGCGTGTCCGCGATCTCGGTCGAGGCATCCCGCCTCTGCGTCGTGCTGCGTTCGGGTACGGCTTTCTGCCTGGGGACGCGATGGCTCGGCGACGGCGCGCAGGAGCACCGCGGTCCTGCGGTGCTCGCGGAGGTCGCAGGCATGCACGACGTGGCGGCGATCGCCGGCGGTTGCGTGCTCTCGCGTGATGGCTCGGCGCGCTGTTGGGGCAGCAATCGCAACGGCGAGGCCGGGGACGGCACGCGTGAGCCGCGAACGGTGCCGGTGCGCGTGCCCGGCCTCGACGACCTCACGGCGATCGCGGCCGGGAGTGATCACGTATGCGCGCTGCGCGGCTCGGGCGAGGTGGTGTGCTGGGGGCGCGCGGACAAGGGGCAGGCGGGCGACGGCACGACGGCCGCGCACCATCTCGCGCCGTCGAAGGTGCCGGGGGTGGAAGGCGCGCGCGCGATCGCGGCCGCGGGCTCGACGACGTGCGCGGCGCTCGCGTCCGGCGAGGTGGCGTGCTGGGGCGGCGGTGTGCTCGGCACGCTCGCGGCCGGGACGGACGGCCCGGCGCCCGATCCGTCGGAAGCGCGGGTACGGGCGCTGTCGCCGGTGCGCGTCCCGGAGCTGCGCGACGCCGCTTCGATCGCGGTCGGCGAGGCGCACGCGTGCGCGCTCACCGGAGGCGGCGCGGTCTGGTGTTGGGGCGAGAACCTCGACGGCCAGCTGGGCACCGGGGTCGCGGGGAGCGCCGGGGGGCTCGTCGCCGTGACCGAGTTCAAGGACGCGACGCGCGTCGCAGCCGGCGATGCGCACACCTGCGCGCTCACCTCGGGCGGCGCGGTCTGGTGTTGGGGCGACGGCCGCCGCGGCCAGCTCGGCGACGGCACGCTGCAGAGCCGCGGAGCGCCGGCACTCGTCGCGGGGGTCGACGATGCGATCGCGCTGGCGGCCGACGCCGAGCACACGTGCGCGGTGCGGCGGGCGGGCACCGTCGCGTGCTGGGGCGCTCGCATCCCGCAACTCGGCGAGGCCCCGGATCCCGCGGCGCCCTGGCGGGCGCCCACGGAGGTGCCGCACGTGCGCGACGTCAAGAGGCTCGCCCTTGGGCGCGAGCGCGCGTGCGCTCTCCTCACGTCGGGACGGGTCGCGTGCTGGGGGGAGGACGCGCTGGGCGCGCTCGGGCTCCCGACGATCGCGCGGCGCGGCCGGCTCACGCCCATCGCGGGGCTTACCGGGGTAGAAACTGTGGCCATGGGCGCCTTCGGCGCATGCGCCACGACCTCGGCTGGCGCGCTGTGGTGCTGGGGGGCGGGCGCAATCACCGCATGGGCGCCCCGCAGCGGCGACGATAAGCCCGTGCAGGAAGCGAACATCGTGAAGCCCGCGGCCGTGAGCTCGGTGCGCGACGCAGCAGGGGTGGGGCTCGACAGCTTGCTCGCGTGTGTTGCCCGAAAGGGAGGTCGCGTGGCGTGCTGGGATACCGAAACACGGGCCTTGGTGCCGCAGGTTGCGCTCACCAGAGGAGACGAGGTCAGCGGGCTGGAGGACGCGGTCGATATCTCGCGGGACATGGTGGTGCGGCGCAGCGGCGAGGTCGGGACGATCCAGGCCTCGACGCAGGGCGCGAGGTGGGTCTACGAGCGCGTCGCCCCGGGCCTCGACGATGCCGTGACCGCCGCGCGGGGCGTCGCGCACGCGTGCGCTGTGCGTCGCTCGGGAGAGGTCGTGTGCTGGGGCGACGACGGCGCGGGGCAGCTCGGGGCCGGCGCGCACGGGCGCTCGCACAGACCGCTGCGCGTGACGGGATTGCCGTAGGCGGGGCCGTCACGAAAAGCTTGTGGAGTTCCCCGACGATCCGAGCCCCGTCGGGGTCGGGGCCTTCCGCGGCGGACGGGTATCGAGACTTTTCGAAGAAAAAATGCGACCTAGGGCCGGGACGAGCATCCCCCGGATGCGAGGCCTGCGCCTGACGGATCCGGAGTCGTGAACATGAACACAAAGGTCTTCCCCCTTCTGCTTGCTGTTTCCCTCTCGTCGCTGGCTGCGTGCAGCACGGTGCGAGAGACGACGCCCCTCGTGTACGCCGGTAACGACGGGCGCTCCACGGTGTCGTCCATCGAGGCCTCCATTCAAAAGCGAGGCTACAAGCCGATCTGCTCCAAGCGGGAGTACTGCAAGTTCCAGTACAACCCCGAGGTCTGGGTCCATTACAAGACCAGCTCGGACAGGGTCGTGATGGCCGTCGACGTGGTCAATGGCAAGAAGATGGCCGCGGACAAGCGAAAGGCGCTGACGGACGAGGCGTCGGCCGTCGGAGAGGCGATCTGGCGCGAGGCGAGCGAGGACGCGCTGCAACGCGAGAGGGTCGAGGCGGAGAAGGAGAAGGCCGAGGCCGTGGCGCGCGCGGAGGCGGAGCGGAAGGAAAAAGAAGAAGAGGAGCGCAAGGCCGCCGAGGCCAAGGCGTCCGGGAACGGCAGTTCGAGCGGCGGCGGGCTTGGTGGTTTCCTCGGCGCGGCCGCGGACGTCCTCGGGAGTGTCAAGGTCACCACGGGGCCCGGGCAGGGCAATGGCGGGGGCGCGGGGTCCGGGCAGAGCAATGCCTCGGCCCATTGCTGCGTGAACGGCTCCTATTACCAGTGCCCGTCGGCGTCGGCGGTGAACAAATGCGCGGGCGAATCCGCCGCGTGCCTCTCGCGCTGCATGTCGAGCAGCGACATGAGCTGCGGGGAGCGTTGCATGAAGGAGCACCCGCCGGATCCCTCCGCTTGCGAGCGCCGCTCGGACAAAGACGGCGAGTGCAGGTGAGCCCGAGGAAGGCCGGCCGCGACTGACGACGAGGCCGGCGTCCCCGATCCCTCGCGCGTCTTCGAGCCTGCACGCCGAGGATGGCGGTCGCGCCGCTTCTCTCGCATCCTTCCACGCCATGAAATCGAAGGCGCGTACGAACGTGTACGAGAGCCCGTCGTCGTTCGTGGGGCGCGCCTTGGACATGGCGACCCTCGTCGCCCGGTTCGACGAGGGCGCGCGGCTCGTGACGGTCGTCGCGCCCGGGGGCATGGGCAAGACGCGCGTGGCGACGCGATTCGCGGCATTGCACGGCGCGGCGTACGCGGCCCACGGCGGCGGGGTGTGGTTTTGCGATCTGACGGACGCCGGCGACGTGGCGGCGATGTGCCGCGCCGTGGCGTCGGTGCTAGGCGTGGCGCTCGAACGGACGACGGAGGAGAGCGCCGTGGTGGCGGCGCTGGGGCAGGCCCTCGCCCGGAAGAACCGGGTGCTCCTGCTCCTCGACAACGTGGAGCACATCGCGGCCGCGGCCGCCGGGGTGGTGGCCGCGTGGATGAAGGTCGCGCCGCACGCGCGCATCCTGGTGACGTCGCGGGCCGTGCTCGGCATCGCAGGCGAGCACCTCGTGCCGCTGGAGCCGCTCGGGGTGCCGGAGCCCGGCGCGAGCCGCGAGGAGCTGCTCGCGACCGAAGGGGTGGCGCTGTTCCTGAGCCGCGCGCGGGAGGTGCGGCCGGGCTTCGACGTCGGACCGGCGGAGCTCGCGGCGCTCGGGGACGTGGTGCGCGCGACGGACGGTATCCCGCTCGCGATTGAGCTCTGCGCGGCGCGCGTGCGGCTGCTCGGCCTCGGGCAGATCCGGAGCCGCCTCGCCGAGCCGCTCGATTTCCTGGTTCGGCGGGAAGACCACGGGCGGCATTCGTCGATGCGGCGCACGATTCTGGATTCGCTCGTGCAGCTCGACGAGGCCGAGCGCGCGTGTTTCGCGGCGTCGTCGGTGTTTCGCGGAGGGTTTACGCTGGAGGCGGCGGAGAGCGTGCTCGCCCGGCCGGGCGCGGACGTGCTCGGGGTGCTGGAGGGGCTCGTCGCGCGTTCGCTCGTGCGAATGCGCGCGGAGGGCGAGGAGGCGCGCTTCTCGCTCTTCGAGGCGATCCGCGAGCTCGCCGCGGAGGAGCTGCAAAAGCGGCCGGGAGAGCTCGAACGCGCGGCAGCCAGGCACACGCGCTGGTTCGCGTGGTTCGGCCGCGCGCTCGCCGAGGAGGCGGCCTTCGGCGGCGCCGCGCGGGAGAAGCTCGGCCGCGAGATGGACAACATGGTGGCGGCGCACGCGCGCGCACTCGACGATGCGGAGCGTGCGCCCGAAGGGGACGGCGCCGCGCTCGCGCTCGGGCTCGCGCTCGCGCTCGAACCGGTCGTCGTGCCGCGCGGGTTATTCGAACTGCGGCTCGTCCTGCTCGACCGAGCGATCAAGGCGGCGCAGGCGACGACAGCCGGGACGCGTCTCCCGGATTTCGCGGCCGCCCTCGTCGCGCGAGGCGTCGCGCGGCGCGAGCTCGGCGATCCGAAGGCAGCGGCCTTCGATCTCGAAGCCGGCCTCGCGCTCGCCCGCGCGCGGGAAGATGCGGCGCTGGAGGCGCTCGCGTGCACGCACCTCGGGGAGAGCGTCGAGACGCTCGGCCGCACGGTCGAGGCGCGCGCGCATTTCGCGCGAGGGCTCGCGTGCCTCAGAAGCGCGGCGGGGGGCCGGTCACGGCGCGTGCGGGAAGCCGAGATCCGGGCGTGCCTCGGGCACGCCCACCGCCGCGAGGGGGATCTCGCCGCGGCAGAACGCGAGGCGAAGCGCGCGCTCGCGCTGTATCGTGATGCCGACTGCGAGGATCGGCTGCCGCGGGTGCTTTACGAGACAGCGGTGATCGCCCTCTTTCGCGAGAGCTACACCGAGGCGGGCGCGGACCTCGACGAGGCGCTCGGGATCGTGCGGCAGAGCGGCGACAAACACGCCGAGGGCGCGCTGCTGAGCGCGCAGGGCATCCTGTTTCAGGAGCGGGGGAAGCTCGACGCGGCGCTTTCGTGTCACGCGCGCGCCGTGCGTTTGTTCCACGAGATCGGGAGCCGTCACCGCGAGGGCAGCGCGCTCTACTACCTCGGCACCACGTTCCTCGAACGAGGCTCGCCGGCCGAAGCGACGAAGATGCTGGTGCGCTCGTTCGACCTGATGGGCGCGGCGGGATTTCACCGCTACGAGGCGCTGATCGCCGGATGCCTCGCGTCGGTATGGTCCGACGAAGGGGATCCCGAGGCCTCCGCGCAGTGGCTCGTGAAGGCACAACGCGCCGCCGCCGCGTGCGAGAGCGAGCCAGCATTGCAGGCGACGGTCGCGATTCACGAAGCCCACGTCGCGCTGGCAAACGCGAGCGAGCCCAATCGAGCGCAGCTCCTGGAGAAGGCGCGCGCGCTCGCTCTCGGGCGCTCGAACGACGACGTGCGGTTCGCGCGGAGGATCCTGCTCGCAGCCGGCCGGCAAGGGCTCTCCGCGCCGGCGGAGGCGCTGGTCGTCTCCGACGAGGGGGCAAGGCTGCGGCTGCCAGGAGCCCGCACATCGGTGGATCTGTCGAGCCGCGCGCCGCTGCGCCGCATCCTGCTCGCCCTCGCAAAGCTACGGGCCTCCGCGCCAGGACAAACGCTGCCCCTCGACGAGATCATCCGCGCCGGCTGGCCCGGGGAGCGCATCGGCGCAGAAGCCGCGGCAAACCGCGTCCGCGTGGCACTCGCGACGCTCCGCAAGCTCGGGCTCCGCGGGGTGTTGAGGACGGGCCAGGGCGGATATCTCCTCGATCCGGCGACGGCCGTCTACATTGCGTCGTAGGGCGGCATTTGGAGAGGGGTCGCATCGCGAAGGCGCGGAGCTGGGGCTTTGCCCCAGGCCCCACCCGGGGCTGTCCGCCCCGGGACCCGGACCAGGGCCAGCCCTGGACCTTGGGTCGATGAACTGCGCGGTGCGCAGTTCATCGAACAGCCGGGGTCAAGACCACAGGCGACCCTGCCAGCCAACACGGCGACGCCGCAGGTTCAACCGGCAGCGTGCCGTTCGCGCAGGCGTCCCAGGTATCCGAGAATGAGGTCGGTGATGTCTGTGGTGAGGCGGAGATCCCGCAGCTCGTCCGGCCGCTGGGTCAAGGCGTCCACGAGCAGAGCGCGGACGAGGAGGACGAGGCGTTCGGCAGCGCGGGAGGCTTCTGCTGCGGGGAGATCTGGCGCGACGCGATGGACGAGCGCGCGGGCACGCTCGATGAGGAGCTGCCAAGCCTCGTCGCTCGGGTCGAGATCGCCGATGCGCAGCACTTGCAAGGCGATCACCTGCCACCGCGCGAGATCGGCGGTATGCGCGGCGACGAGGCCCTCTGCGAAGCGACGCACCGCTTCTTCAGGGCAGCTCTCGCAGGACGCATCCCGCATCTGGTCGTCGAGGCGCGCGAGCATCGCCCGCACGTGGGAGTCGATGAGCGCCCGCACGATGGCGTCGCGATTGGGAAAATACTGGTAAAGCGATCCGACGCTCGCCCCTGCGATTTCAGCGACGCGGCGGGTCGTCAATGCCTCTTCGCGGCCGTGCTTCAGGATGCGGACCGCTGCCTCGATCACCGCATGCACGAGCGCCTGCGAGCGGCGCTGCTGCGGCACCTTCCTCGGCGAGACGGTCGATCGATTCGGCATTGGGCGGCGAAAACGCTAACGCGCACGGTAGAGCGCGTCAAGTTCGTGCATTGAACTCAAGGCGACTGCCCGATGGGCACCACCACCACGCCGTTCGGCGCCGGTAGCTCGAAATTCACCGTCACCTCATACGAGGGGGCTCCCGTCTGCGCGTCCATGTCGGAGGTATACACCGGCACCCGGATCTGATAGCGCCCCGCCCGCGCCACGTGCGATTCGTGGCAGGTGCACCCCTCGTCGGTCATTCCGAACGTATATCGCATTCCCTTCCAGGCATCCGTGGTCGGCGCGCCGATTTCGACCGGCACGCCGCCCACCGGCGGACAGGCTCCGCAGGCGAGGCAGCCGCCGTCCGCGCTGTCGCACGCCTGGCTGCACGAGGCGCGGATGGCGAGCGACGCGGAATAGCCGTCCTCGCATGATGAGACCGTGTATTCGAGGGAGCAATCCTTCCGCAAAAAGGCCGGGGAGGCCCCGTCGTTCTCGAACTGGAACGTCACCTCGTACGGCCCGGTCTCCGACGTTTCGACCACACATTGTGGTGGGAGCACGCCGCCCTCGCCGCCTGCGCCGCCTGCGCCGCCGGTCCCACCTGCGCCGCCGGATCCATCCTGGTTCACCTCGCTCCCGCAGGCCGCCGCCAGCACGAGCGTCGCCGCCATTGCACCACGCATCCACCACGCGTTCACGCTACGCCTCCTTGGATGGACGGGCCGAGCACGGGCCCGCCCTTCCGGCCGCCTGCATGGCAATGTCGGCGCCAGCATGAGACCCCGAGGATCCGCGCGCTCCGGCGCCGGTCTCCAAGTCAAAAGGAGCCGGGAATGTGCCAGCCTGGGCCGGCGCTCGGAGGATCCGCTCCCCTGCCCCGACCGTGCACCCTCCGCGAGGTCGACGCACTCCAGGATCGGTCGGTTGCATAGCGCGCGAGCGGCTGCGAGGTCGTCCTTGCACCGACGCAACTTCATTGTCGAGCCGAGGTCCTGCGCCGGATGAGGCCGCCGATGCCGAGCGCGGCGAGAAGCAGCAGGGGCCGCGGCCCGGGGGAAGGTCCGGACGCGCGGCAACCGCAGCCGCGATCGATATGAATGTCGGTCGGTTCGCCGCCGCTCCCGCCGGCCCCGCCAGCGCCGCCGCTTCCGCCGGCCCCGCCAGCGCCGCCGCTTCCGCCGGCCCCGCCCGCGCCACCGCTTCCGCCCGCGCCACCGCTTCCGCCAGCGCCACCGCTTCCGCTTCCGCCCGCGCCGCCGCTTCCGCCCGCGCCCGTGCAGCCGCCGCCGCCCGTCCCGCGCGGTTCGCAGCCGGGCGGCGCGACCCGTCCCGCCGACGACAGCGTGTGGGGCGCGGGCCTCAGCCGCGGCGAGACCCCGGCCGGGCCCTCCATTGGGCAGGTCGTCGTCGCGGCCACCGCCGCCGCGCAAGCGACGCGCGACGACGCGACCGCCGGTGTCCTCGGCGCCAGCAATGCCGCCGCGGGCCCCTCGAATGCGACGGCGGCCGCGGGCAAACGCGAGGACGGCCGCCTCCCGGCCACGGCCTTCGGCGTGGGCGTCCGCCCCTCGGGCCGGCTCGACGTGCGCGACGTCGTGCATTTGATCTGGTACAACCCCGAGAGCGTCGCGCGCATCTGCCGCGTCCCCGTCTGGCGCGCCATTCTCGACGAAATGGAGGACGAGGCCGCCGACGAGTCGCTGAACGATCCGGCCCCGACGAAGGACCCGATCATCGTGGAGGACACGCGCGACATCTTCGAGATCCTCTCGCGCGGCGCCTCCCAGGACGTCGACCAGCTCGAAGCCGAGCTCGGCGCGGCCGTTCGCCCGGGCAACAAGTTCGTCCCGTCGCTCCTCCTGCTCGCCGGCGAGCTTTCTTTCCCCTTCGACGAGCGCAAGACCCTCGAAGCCGCGATCGCCGTGGCGACGCCGATCGCGGGCGCCGACGAGGGGCTCAAGACGGCGCTGCGCGAGGCCCGCGAGTTTTTGACCTCGCCCGAGCAGCTCTGCCCCGCGCCGATCGTCGAGGGATACACGGCGCGTATTCGCGAGGCCTACCAGCGCGGCCGCCGCGCCCTCGGCCCCGACGCGCTGGATCTACAAATGGAGCGCGCGCTCATCGAGGGGCGCCATTACCAGAAGCGCCAGGTCCTCGGCATGAGCGCGATCCGCGCGCACCTCCACACGAGCACGGGCACCGGCGCGCGCCCCGCGCCCGTGTACCTCCCCGACGACATCGCGAAAAAGCTCCCGCTCTTCCAGAAGTTCCGCGCGCGTTTGCTCGTCGAGCTCTACTTCCAGGAAGACCAGTACGAGCCGCACCCGGCCGCGCTCAAGGCGCTTTCCATCAGCCGGGTGCAATCTTCGATCGATCGACGCTGACGCCGGCAGGTCTCTCCCTCAGTCGTCTCGCTCGAAGATGAGCGTGCCTTGCCCATTGCCGTACTCGATCCTCAGTTCATCCCCCGAGAGCTCGAAGCGGCCGGCCTGCTCCAGCGCGCGGAGGTACCGGCCCTCCTGTTCCATCACGCCCTCGCAGAACATTCTCGTGCTTCCCGCGGAGGACATCGAGAGCGTGTTCCCCTCGACCGTGTAGGAGGCGAAGTAGTAGTTGCAGGGGGCTTTGCCATTCGCGGTCCCGTCCGCCTGGAACACGAGTGTGACCTCGGTCCTCCCGGAGGGCTCCCATATCGTCCTTCCCTCGATCAGGGATTCGAGCTCCCATCGCGTATTGGCCAGTCTGTTCGGCTCATCCGCCACCGCTGGGGCGACCATCGACAGGACGGGCAGCATCGCGGACAGGGATCGCAGAACGTAACCCATGGTGTACCTCCCAGGCGTGCTCGATGGCAAAGCAATGCTTGCGCCCCGAGCGCGCCTCTGGAGATGTGCAATCCCTGCCCTCGCACGAACGGGCGAGCCGGCGGAGGAGCGCGTGTGCCCCCTCCGCTTCTCGATCGTCCCTTTCTTCGCGCCTCGGGGCATTGCCGCGGATCACCTCCGCGACCGTGCGTACGTCGAGCCGACCGGCAGCGCGCTCGCTGTCGAGCCAATCGAGCAGGTGCTCCACCGTCGCTGGGGGCGTGCTGTATTCATCGCAGCCGTCGCAGATGTCATGGAGCACGATCTGCGCCCAGCCGCCTCCGTCCCGCTCGACGCGCCTGAGCCAGCGTTCGACGTCCTCGAATCGATGCTCGCGGCGGAGGGATCCCGGGGTGCGCGTGGCATAAGGGTCGCGCGGGGGGATCGTCTCGGCGATCGGGGAGAAGAGGCCACGCATGTGGAGGCCTCCGGCGCCGCGACCGCTCACATAGCCGCATTGCTCGACGATCGCCTCGAGCGCACGGTCGTGCTCGCCGAAGGGGTATGCGAAGCTCTCGGCCTCGAAGCCGAGCGCGCGCAGGGCGGCGCGGTCGCCGCAGATTTCGAGGCGCTGCGCCTCGGCATCCTGGGTGAGGAGGTGGGGATGGTCGATCGTATGGCCGCCGATTTCATTGCCATCCCGCGCGAGGCCCTCGAGTTCGGCGGCGGAGAGGTTCCCCGGACGCCCAATGAACCCGCTGTTCACGAAGAACGTGGCATGCATCGCGTGGGCCGCGAGCATGGGGCGAATCACGTACTGGCTCGCGCGCGTGTCGTCGAGCTCGATGGAGACGATCGTGGGTGCGCTGAGCAATACCAGGTAAGGAGGGATGCGGAGCGCCCAGCGGCGCGTGGCCCGAGCGCGGATTGCGCGCCCGGTGGGCGCGTTGGGCGCAGGCCCGTCGTTCGATGCGATGGCGGGGTGCCCGTGCCGCCGGCGTCGCAGACGGTGGACCAGGTATACCACCACCGCGAGGTTCACGAGGAGCGCCAGAAGTCGGGGCAAGGTCACCTGTCGGAAGAGTTCGTAGAACTCGAAAGGCAGGAACGACGCCGTCGCGATGACCGTCAAGAACTCGGCCCAGCGCCTCTCGCGCCACAGGCCGACCCCTTCGGCCGTGAACAGGGCGGCGTACAGGAATGCGCCGGCACCGAGCGCCTCCAGGCGGCTGGGGCTGAGCCCGCTCATGTGGGCGAGGACCTGCTGCACGACGCGGCGGTCGACGTTCGCGGACAGGAGCGTCAGCCAGCGCTGAGCCCACTCGGCGATCCCGGGCCGGAGCAGCTCGAGCGCGCCGAGGCCAGCCACGACGAGGAACGCGGCCTTGAAAAACTTGAAGAGCGCGATGAGCCTGAGGATGTGGTCATGCCCGTCCTCTGGCCGGCCCGGCAATGATGCTCGCCGTCGCCCGTGCGAAAACGCTCTCGCCACGACGCTTGCCTCCCCCTCGCGTTCACCACCACGAGATGGAGACGTGAGGTAACAACAGCCTCATCACGTTGCATGCCTTCCTCGAGACCGTCCTGGGACCAGCCGACGGCTCACAACATCGGCGACGGTGCTGCCATTGCTGTTGCGTTCTTGTCCTTGTGCCCATTCGCGCGCCGCTTGTCAGGCGCGTCCTACGCTCCACCCGTCGCTCACCCTCCGAGCAGGCTGCGAGCGCGACGTGGCACGGGTCCACGCGTTCACAGGAGACTTCCCCGCAAGAGGACGTGGGCAACGTTGAAGTAGATGACGAGGCCCGACACATCGACGAGCGTCGCCACGAAAGGCGCAGACGCGCTGGCGGGATCGAAGCCGAGGCGCCGGATGGCGAAGGGCAGCATCGAGCCCGCGATCGTCCCCCACGTCACGACGCCGACGAGGCTCACCGCGACCGTCACCGCGACCTTCACGTAGTGCTCTCCGTACGTGTGGAAGAGCGCTTGCCACACGAGGATTCGGACGAGCCCGAGGGCCGCGAGGATGATACCGAGCGACACGCCGGCCGTGAGCTCGCGACGAACGATGCGCCACCAGTCTTTCACGGTGACCTCACCCAGCGCCATCGCGCGAATGATCAGGGTCGTTGCCTGCGAGCCCGAGTTGCCGCCGCTCGAAATGATGAGGGGCACGAAGAGCGCCAGCACGACGGCTCTCGCGATCTCGTCCTCGTAATGGCTCATCGCGCTCGCCGTGAGCATCTCGCCGAGGAAGAGGGCCGAGAGCCAGCCAGCCCTCTTTTTCACCATGGCGCGCATGCTCGTCTGCATGTACGGCGTGTCGAGCGCCTCCATCCCGCCGAGCTTCTGGATGTCCTCGGTCGCCTCGCGCTCGACGACGTCGACGATGTCGTCGACCGTAACGATTCCCTTCATGCGGCCTTCCTCATCCACGACGGGAATCGCATGGAGATCGTGCTGCGCGATGACGCGCGCGACGGCTTCCTGGTCCATCGTCTCGGGCACGGAGACGACGTTCTTGTGCATGACTTCGCCGATGGGCTTCGCTCCCAGCGCAGCGAAGAGGTCACGGAACGACACGACGCCACGAAGCTTCTGGTCTCTATCGAGGACGTACGCGTAATAAAGGGTTTCCAGCCTCTCTTGGGCCTGACGCTCGAGGTACCGGATGGCCTCGTTCACGCTCATCTCGGGGCGGAGGCGCGCGAATCGTGGGCTCATCAGGCCGCCGGCCGCGTCTTCCGCGTAAGCCATGAGGGCGGAAACCTCGCGACGCGTGGGCTCGTCGAGCATGTCGAGAAATTCGTGCCGTTGCGGCTCGGGCACCTGCTGGATCACGTCCGCGGCGTCGTCGGGGGCGAGGAGCCGAAGCCAGAGACGTCGCTCCCCGTTCGACAGGGCCACGAGGAGGGTGGCTTGCTCCGAGGCGGAGAGCCCGAGGAAGAAATCGTCCGCCTCGCTGCGCTCCATCTGCTGGAACGCCGCTACCCGCTCTTGCGGGCCGAGGATGGCCCAAACGTCACGCACCTCCTCGGCGGTGAGGCGCACCCCAGACATGGCCCCCGTGATTTAGCAGGGATCGTCCCATCGCGCCGCGGGTCGCGTTTCGACGATGCTACCACGCTCGGCGCTGCGTCCGTGACGTCACTCCTCGAAGCGCACGTGCAGGTGGTTGTGGTGCCCTTCCCAGAAGCGCACGCCGGCCATCTTCGAATCGTTGAACAGGATGAGCTTCAGGTTCGGCTCCGCGTGCAGCGCCTCCACGAGCAGCTTCGTCCGCGCGTGGCTGTAATTCGGATCCGAGATCGTCACCGGCGCCCTGCGCCCGTCCGCGCGCACCGGCCGAATGTCGACGTCCGTGCCGCGCCGGTGCGAGCCGTGCGGCGCCATCCGGCCGCCTTGCTGGAAGCTGATGTCCCCGATCGCGATCTCGAACCCGTGCGGCTTCAGCACCGCGGCGACGTTCCGGATCGATTGAATGGTCGACGCCGTGCCCCAGACCCGGTCCTGCGACTCGTACAGATAAAAATTGCCGTTTTCCCCCGAGAGCTGCACGAACGCCACGTTCGTCGCCTGGGGCTGATCGCCGAGCAACATGCGCCAGGTTCGCCCGTGGGGATCGACGCGCCCGTCGGGCGAGCCGAGCCGCACGACAGCGCGCTGGAACGAGAGGATCGCGCGCAGCGTCGCCTCGTCCATGATTCCGGTCTCGGGCAATGTGCCGATGGCGGACGTGATGTGCGCGTTCTTGTTGAGCTGCTTTTGGACGAGCAGCACGTCGTCGTGCGCGTTGCGCCCGCCCTGGCCGACCGAACCCGTGAGACGATACATGGTGCGCTCCTCCGCGTGAGATCAGGTATCGGCGAGCTCGGGCGGCATGCCGACGAGATGGCAAATCTGCGCGAACGTGGCCCGCCGCGTCGCCTCGTCGTCGTCGCGCAGGCCCCGAATCAGGGGGCGGAACTCGAGCGCGAGCGGGCTCTTCGTGAGGCCTGCCATGAAAAGAAGCGTCGCGCCCGCGCTGACGCGGACCACGCGCGTCGGGTGGTGAATGCAGGCCCAGGCGAGCGCGTCGCGAATCTCCGGTGATTTCATCTGGCCGGCCGCGACGACCGCCGGCGGACCACTGTCCTCGTCGCCCTCGCGAATCACCTCGGCGACGATCGGGTCGGCCTTGGGAATCGCGTCGAGGTCTTCGAGCGCGCGCGCAATGGCCACCTTCATGCGCCCGCTCGCTTCGGGCAAGGCCCTTTGCATGGGCATGACGGCGCCGCGTGTCTCCGCGGCGGCGAGCGCGGGCGGCGCGCGCCAATCGTCGACCAAGAGCCGCTCCATGAGCAGCTCCTCGGCCGCGCGCCGCTCCTCCTTTTCGAGGGAGAGGAGCGTCTCCACGTCGACCGACTCCCGGAAATTCTCGCCGGGTTTCTCGACGCTGTCGACGAAACGCTTGAATGCCTGGGGTCGCTCTTCGGTGCTCATGAGGCCTTCTTCGGCGGGGGCACCGCCAGCACGTCCTCGAGCGGCACGGGGACGAGGTCGTAGGTTTTTCCGGCCTGGTCCTTGTATTTGCCCGTGGCGCTCTCTTGCATCAAGAGGACGTTGATCGACGTGTATTTCTCGTTATCGAGGAGGATTTGCACCTCCTCGCGGAAGATCGCCGACATGCCGAGCGGCATGTACGAGACGACCACGTTGATCTCGCCGCTCGCCTTGTCCGCGAGCCTGCCCGAGATCGTGCGCCAGGCCTTGTCCTGGACCTCCCATTCGTCGCCGTACGCGGCCTTCGCGAGCGCGTCGCCGCCCGGGGTCATTTCGAGGCGCGCGCTCGGCGTGCCGCCCGCCGAGCGTTCCATCGCGAGCTGCTCGGCCACGAACCCTGCTTTGTCGCCGCCGCCCGACCAGAACACGGAGCCGCTCGGCGGCGTGGTCACGTTGCCTTCGAGCGCGATGCTCATGAGCGCCGCATAACGAACGGCCGCGGGCCCCTTGCGCCGAACCTTGGGCTTGAGCGCCTCCGCGAGCGCCGCGACCGTCGCGAACGCCGGCGATTTCTCGGGCACGTGGGTGAAGCCGGTCTCCGTCTTCGCCTCCTTGGCCTTCGCGATCTCTTTCGGGTGCGAGCCATGCCCATGCCCGGCCCGGCCGCTCACGTTGATATCGACCTTCGTCCCCGAGATCACGACCCCGGTCATGTCGATCCGCACGAATCCGCCCGGGCCCTTCAGGGTGGCGTCCTTCGTCTCGCCGACGAGCTCCTCGCCGACCTTGAAATGGATCTCCTTGCCCGTCTCGCGCGCGTAATCGCTGCCGACCTTCTCGTGCCGCTCCTGGTAGACCATGAGCGAGTGGTCCTTGCCCGTCCGGTCCTTGCGGTCCTTGTTCACGCGGACGTGCAGGTCCCACTCGTTGCGCTCGCGCTTGTGCCCGCGGACGACGACGTCCTTGTTCTTGAAGACGAGCAGGCGGCGGTGGCTGAAGTTGTATTCGGTCTCGTCCTTGCGGATGCGCTGGAAGCGGTGGCGCCCGATCCGGATGTGGTGCAGGCGCCCCGTCATTTCGAGGCGCTTCTCGTTCGTCACCTGCACCCGGTCCTTGCCCACGGTCTCCAGCAACATGCCCGTCACGTGTTTGTCGCGGACATTGCCGACGGTGTCGATCTCGTCGTTCTTGACGAGCTTGCGCAGGTTCTTCTCCGCCTGCATGAAGAAGAGCTCCTCGCTCTTCTGGTCCTCGAATTTGATCTCGTTGAAGCCATTCTCGCTCGGGATCGACTGGCTCTTCCACGTGCTGACCGTCTTGTGCTCGGGCAGCGCGTAGGGGACGGGTTTCTCCGGGTTGTAGAGCCTGCCCGCGATGACGGGCCGGTCCGGGTCGCCCTCGATGAACGTCACGAGGACCTCCTGCCCCACGCGCGGCAGGTTGAGCCAGCCATAACCCGTGCCGCCCCAGCCCTCCTCGACGCGGATCCAGCACGAGCTGTCGTCGTCGCTCTGGCCATGCCGGTCCCAGGGGAATTGCACGCGAATGCGGCCGAATTCGTCGACGTGGATCGCCTGGTCGACGTCGTCGCCCGTTTGAGGCCCCACGACCCGCACGGATTGCACGCCGAGCACGTCCGGCCGCGGCGTGGCGAGCGGCGGCCTGTAGGCGACGTCCGCGAAGACGGCGTGCCCGACGACCTGCCATTCCCCCTCCGCCGTCCCCTCGAAGATCGTGTCCGTCGTCAGCATGGGCCGCGCGACGTCGGGGTGCGGGTGGTTGTCGATGCGGAACACGACGCCCGGCGTGAGGTCGTCCAGGTTGCTCTCGAAGGCAATCCCGCCGCGATCCGCGCGCGCCGCTTCGAGCGCCCGCGTCGCGCGCGCCGTGCCCGTCGCGTCGTCGTGCCGCGCGACGCCCTTGTCGTCGGCGATGGGCGTGCCTCCGCCCCGCCCTGCCTCGACGAACATGCCGCCCGCGATGTAATGGTACTGCTCGAACCGCGCCTCGTCGCCGGCCTTCGGCGCCTCGCCGATGAGCTTGTAATCGGGCCGCCGGAAGTCGTAATCGCGGATCACGAGCGCGCCGGGGCGCACCTCGCGCACGAGCGAGATGCGCGAGATGAACTCCCGCTCGGCCTCCATCGTCGGGTTGTGCTCGTAGGGCACGGGCGCCCCCGGGCGCGGCGCATTCGTGTGCAAGGCGTCGCTGAGCGTGAGCAGCGAGCCTGAATCGTCCACGTCGGGGAACGTGTAGGCGATGCCGGCCTCTTCGAGGAGACGGCTGATGAACGTGAATTCGGTCTCCCCGTACTGGACCCTGAATTCGTGCTTCGGGTATTTGCCGCGGTCGATCTTCCACGCGCGCTTGATGCCCCACTCGTCGAGGATCTTGTCCACGATGTCGGGGATCGAGAGGTGCTGGAAGATCCGGCAATTGCGCCGCTGATCGGTGAGCCAGAGGTGCGGCACGATCCGGAAATGGTACGTCGAGTGCACCTTCGTCTGCCGGCGCTCGGCGTGCGTCTGCTCCATGAAGCTCACGTAGCCGCTCCAGACGCGGAGGTCGGCGCTCGTGAGGTTCTTGTAGCCCGTGCGCACCTTGAAGATCGCCGGGTAGCCCGCGATGGCCGCGACGTCGACCGTGGGGCTCTCCGAGCGGGCCCAGATCGAGACCGTGAACGGCGTCGAGACCGCCTCGTGGATCGAGAACCGGCGCACCGAGAGCGAGGACTCACCGCATTCGAAGCTCAATTCGAGGGTCGCCATGGCTCAATCTTTCGGCAGGTTGTAGTCGCGCACGCCTGCTTCATTGCCGATCTTCCCCGGGGCGCCCACGGAGGGCTGCGCGTCGGCATACACGATCGACCGCTGGAGGCGCGTTTGCACGATGTTCTTCTCGGCCCAGCCGGTGAGCGCGAACTCCGCCGACGAATCGTGAATGTAATCGCGCTGAAGCTCCTGCATGAAGGGCTGGGATTCTCGCGCCTTGGGGTCGTCGCGGTGCCAGTTCCACGGCTGGAGGAAATCCTTGTACCGTGTCTCCGTGTAGAACCGCCGGCGGAACTCGCTGTCCTCGTACGCGTGGATGTACCGCGCGTCGGGTTTCTCCGTGATCTGCGCGTAATCGGTGCCCTTGCGGTACGCGACGTATTGCGCGTAGATCTGGCCGAGCCGATCCGGGATCACGTACATGTGGGCGGGAAGTTTGCTCAGCGGGTCCATCGGGACGAGCGCCTTCTTGCAGGCGGTGTGCATGTCGAGCAGCGGGATGTGCGCGAGCTCCTTCTTTTTCCCAGGCACGGCAGCCTTGGCCGGTATCGTGTATTCGAACGGGACGCCGAATTCGTCGACCTGCCGGATCGTCTGCGCAGCCACGGGGGGTTTGTCGGCGCGGTCGAGGTACGACCCCCCGACGTCGCTGTGGCAGCCGGGGTACCAGAGCTCGAGCATCCATTTCTTGTAGCGGATGGGCTTCTGGTACTTGTTCCGCGTCGATTTGAACCAGCTATCCTGGTCGTTCGGATCCATGAAGATCGACGTGAGCGGGAAGAGCATGCGGAACTCGTCCTCCGCCACGAGGTGCACGCAATACTCGACGTACGCGTGATCGACCTGGAGCAGGAAGCTATCGCCCGTGTTGAACATGTTCACGGTGTCGAAGACCCCCATGAACTTGGGCGTGATCTGGATGTCCGGAATGCGCTCGAAGACCTCGCGCGGCACGAGCAGCGTCCCGCCGCGGGGGGAGGGGACCCGGATGTATTCGGTCTTCACCGGGACCTCCAGGTTGCGCACGCCCGTGGTCTTGACCTCGTTCACGAAATCACGCGCGAGCGCCGCGCCGCGGCTGAAGCCGAAGACGTCGAAGAGCTTGTGCGGGACGATCAGGTTGCCGTGCCGGGTATAGAATTCGGCGAGCTGGTTCAGCCCCCAGCGGATGCGCTCCTTGCCGCCGAAGCCGAGGCCGCCGCCCGCCATGCCGTTGCCATACCGCTTCGTGACCCCGCCCGGCGTGTCTTTGGCCGTCTTATCGTCGTAATCGAAATCCGAGCCGACGCCGTGGTGATAGACCTTGTGCAGCTTCGGGATGTCCGACGGCTTGTAACATTCGAAGAGCTTCGCGACGTTGGTCGGCCCGTTCATCCCGACCCGCTTGCCCTTGCCGTTCGGCTTCTGGCGCTCGGTGTCGTTCAGGAAATCCGTGGCCTCGAAGTCGAGCTTCCGGTTGCTCGCGCCGTTGCCCCAGTCGCGCCACTTGTTGTTGCCCGTGCCGTCGAAGAAAACGCCGATGCGGCAGCGGCCGTCGGGGCACTCTTTCGTCCCGCTCGGCGGCGCGAGCGGCATGGATTGCGCATTCGCGAGGTTTTCGAGCGCTCGTTGGATCGCCGAAGCCATGGCTCAGTCCTCCTCCATCACGACAGCATCCACGTCTTTCCAGTACGCCTCGGCATCACATTGCCGCTCGGCCTCGTCCCAGTCCTCCGGGGTCGCCTCGAACACGAGGGCCTCCATGCGCTTCTCCTCCGGCCGCGACGTATCGGCGAGGATCGCCGCGAGCACCGGATGCTCGTCGTAGGCCGGGTTGATGCGGAGCATGTTCGCCGTGAACAGCGTCAGGCACATCTCGTACGTGAGCCCGTGCTTCCGCGCCCGCGCGATGCAATGAACCACGCGGTTCTGCAGGACCTCGTCTTCGAGGAGGCAAAGCTCCTCGAAATAATAAAGCTTGAGGTGACGCACGACGCGCGTCACGAACGCGGGATCGCCGGCTCGTTCGCGTTGCTCGCGGGTGATGAGCAGCATCAGGCCTCCACCGGCACGTGCCGCGCGAGGTGGCCGTGCTCGTCCTCGACGCGGAACGCGGTGATCTCGCCGAAGAGCTCCGCCCGCTGCTTGGTCGTCGTCGTCGGCAAGAAGACCCGCAAGACCCCGGGGTCATAGAAGCGGAAATAAAACTTCTTCCGCGTATCCGCGTCCGCCACCATCAAGAAGCGGCGCAGGTGCGACCGGAGCTCCTTGAAGCTCCGCGGATACTCGATGAAAATCCCCCACCGCTTCTGGAACCCCTCCCGCACGAGCCTGTCGAGCAGCCCCGAGCCGCGCGGCAGCTCCACGAGGTATGGCGCGACGTGCGCGAGCGTCTCGCCTTCGAGCCCCTCGTAAAGCGAGCGATATCCCTCGACGGATTCGCGCAGCAACGTGAGGATGCGCTCACTCCGCGCCGCGTCGAGCACCGCGAAGAGCGGCCCGTCGACCTGCCGGAGCACTTCGAGCGCGGCCTGCTTGCGCGCCTGCCGCCCCGCCCGCTCGCGTTCGAGCCGCGGCCGGTTCTCCTCGACCCAGCACGCTTCGAGCGGCTCGAGATCCCCGTCCTCCGCGTCGAGCAGAAGGTCGGTCCGGTCGTCCTCGGGCGGCGTCCTGGCCTCGTAATAGACCATGAAATCGCTGCCGCCCGCCCGGATCCAGCCGCCGTGATCGACCTCCCGCGGCGCGTCGATCTTCTGGCCCCCGACGAGCGTCCCGGCCGCGCTCTTCAGGTCCCGCACCTTGCAACGCGACCCGTCGTACGTGACCTCGAAATGGACCCCGGACATCGCGCCGTCCGGCACGACCCATTGCGCCTTCGGCTTGCGACCGACCCGCAGCCGATCCCCCGCCGACAGGATCCGCTTCGTGCCCGCCTCCGCACCCCAGCGCAGCTCGACGATCGCCCGCTGCATGGCCTACGCCTCCCGGTTCTTTCGGGCCGCCTCCCGCTTCTGCTTCGCGCGCTCGCACTCCTCGCAGAAGGGTTCGTCCGTGCGCAGCGTCTCCGCCTGCGCCGACGAGCCGATGTTCACCGTCGGGCATCCGATCACGATCTTGCCGCCGTGCACCGTCGAGTCGCCCATGCGCGACGCCGGCTGGTTGCCGATGAGCACGGTCGACTCGCCTTGCGAGATCGAGTCGATCGGCCCGATGCAAATCGCCTTGTCGCTGATCCGCGCCGCCGGCATGAACCCGATGAGCACGGTCATTTCCCCCGAGATGATCGGGCCCCCCACGTGGGGCTTCGGTCCCTCGCACATGGGGCAGGTATGCATGTCCGTCACGCGTGCTGCTGCAGGCATGTCCCGCTCCTCTCGTTACTGGCCGATCCCGTCGACGCGCAGGTCGATCGGCTTCGGGCGATCCGGCTCCTCCACCACCGCGAGCAGCGCCTCGTCGGGCAGGATGGGACTCGCCCCCGCGCCCGAGCCCGCGCTGCCGCCGCTGTTGATGCGCACGAGCGTGCCGCGGATCGTCACGCCGCTCGAATCGATACGAATGAAACCACCCGGCCCCTTGATCGTGAGGTCCTTGGCCGCCTCGATCACGATCGACGTGCCCGCCTTGAGGTGCAGCTCCTTCGCCACTTCGAGCGCCGCGTTCTTCGCGATCTTCTCGTAGTGGTTCTTGTCGACGGTCACCGAGAGCGTGCCGTCCACGCGCTCGTTGCGGTTGCCGACGACGTAGAGGCTCATGTCCTTCTCGACGCGCTCGCGCTTCATCTGCCGGACGACGATGTCCTGATCCTTCTCGATCAGGAGCTTCATGTTCCCTTCCGTCTTCTCGTGCTCGTCGCCCTTCACCATCTTGAGGCTGTTATCCCCGACGAACAGGCTGCGATCCTGGTCGGTGATCTCCGTGCGGTTCACGCCCGTCACCTCGATGCGCGTGCCGCTCGTCGTCTCCAGCTCGGTGCGCACGACGTACTTCTGCCGGTCGTGCCCGATCGTGATGATCTCGTCGTTCTTCACGAGCTTGCGCAGGTTCTTCTCGGCCTGCATCCACACGAGCTCTTTCGTCTTGAGATCCTCGAACATGATCTCGTTGAAGCCATTGCCGCCGAGCGACGAGTTGCTCTTCCACGCGCTGCGCGTCTTGTACTTGGGCAGCTCGTACGGCACGATCTGCGTCGCGTTGAAGACGCGGCCCGTGATGATCGGCATGTCCGGATCGCCGTCGAGGAAGCCGACGAGCACCTCCTGGCCGATGCGCGGGATCACGATCATGCCGTAACCCGTGCCGGCCCAGCCCTGGCTCACGCGGATCCAGCAGGAGCTCCCGTCGTCGAATTTGCCCTCGCGATCCCAGGGAAACTGCACGCGCACGCGGCCGAACTCGTCGACGTGGATCTCCTGCCCCGCGGGGCCCACCACGGTCGCGCTCTGCACGTTGTTGAGCTTCGGCTTCGGCGTCCGCAGCGGCGGGCGGTACACGACGTCGGCGAACACCGCCCGCCCCGAGATGTTCCACTCGTCCTGCGGCGAACCCTCGATCCGCAGATCGATCACGAGCAGGTTCGTCCCGTCCGTGATGTCGGGATGCGGGTGATGACCGATGTTGAAGATCGCGCCGGGCGCGACGTCGGGGCAGTTCGTGTCGAACGCGACCTGCCCGCGGCCCATCCGGCGCGCGAGGAGCGCTCGTTCGGCGCGCCCCTTGCCGAAGGGCTCGTCGTGCCGCGCGATGCCCTTGTCGTCCGCGACCGGCGTGTTGTCGTCGGCCTTGCCCGTCTCGACGAGGAACGCGCCCGGCTGGTAGTGGTATTGCTCGTAGCGATCCTCCGGCGCCGCGGCGCGCGGGCTCTGCGTGCGAAGGGTGTACGAGGGTTTGCGGAAGTTGTAGTCCTGCATCGTCACGAGGCCCGGCCGCACCTCGTGCGAGAGCCGGACATTCGTGACGAACTCCTTCTCCGACTCCTGGTTGGGCTCCTCGATGTACGGGACGGGCAAACCCCCGCGCTTCGGCCCCTTCTCCAGTTTGTCGTGGAACGTGATGTTCGTGCCCACCTCGTCGGGGAACGTGAACGCGATGCCCGCCTCCTCGACGAGGCGGCTCATGAACGCGTAGTCGCTCTCGCCGTACTGGACCTTGTATTCGAGCTTCGGATACGTGCCGCGATCGATCTTCCAGACGGGCGTGATGCTCCACTCACCGAGGAGTTTGTCGATGATGTCCGGGATCGAGAGGTGCTGGTAGATGCGGTGACCACGGCGCTGCGTGAGCAGCCAGGCCTTCGGCGCGATGCGGAGGAAGTAGGTCGACTCGGCCTTCTGCCCCGGGATCGGCGCGACGCCGTGGACCTGCTCGACGTGCGTCACGACGCCCTTCCACGTCCGCGATCCGAGCCCGGCGACGAAGCGCACGCCGTGCACGATCTTGAGCGAGGCGTCTTTGCCGATGATGCCCTCGAGATCGACGTCCGGATCTTCGCAGCGGGCCCACACGGCGATCGTGGAGAGGGTCGAGACGCTCTCCTCCACCGTGAAGCGTCGAACGGAGAGATCCGCGCCTGAAGCTACCTTGAGCTCGAGGATGGGCATAAATGTAATTCTACCACGCGTGCCAGAGCCAAAAACAAGGGGCTTTTCCCTGGTTCCTGCATCTACGCGTGAGGCGCCCGAGCGGATTTTTCTGTGGAATCCGTTGCCGCGCCGCGTGATCTCAGGGCACGGGCCCCCCGAACAGGCCGAGGAACCGAAGCGCCCAGACGACGACGAGCGCGACCCCGCTGCCGCCGGCGACGTCCCTGCCAAACCTTTCCCATCGCGCGTCGTCGAGGAAAAGCGCGGCGAAGACCGTGGCGATCGCGACGAGCGCGAGCGGCAGCGCGAGCGGATGGAAGGTGGTCGCGGCCGCGAGATCGAGGCGCAGGAGCGCGAGCGCCGCGCGCGTGAGGCCACACGCGGGGCAGGGGAGCCCGAGCGTGAGGTGGAGGATGCAGGTGGATTGCGGGAGGAGGGCGAGGAGGGAGGCTATCGAGAGCGCCGGCAGGGCGAAGCGGAGCCGCTTTGCGGCGCTCTCACGCATGCGCTCGGACGCGTCAGGCGACGCGCTCCGCTTCCCACTTGAGGATGGTGCAGATGCCCCAGGGGTAATAGATGTTGCAGGTGACCGCCGACAGGATGAGCGTGAGCAGGTACGTCCCGAAGAACCCGCCCGGATCCTTGCGGAACTGGTAGGCCCGGCCGTCGAGCTTCGTGTTCTCCCACATGAACGCGAAGATGTTGTTCGCGAACCAGGGGCCGTAGATCCCGAGCGTGCAATACACGAGGATCATGCCGAGGATGTACGTGCCGAGCAGCGACGCCGGGTCGCCGTGGAACGTGAGCCGCCCCGGCTGCCCGGCGACGAGGACCTTGCTGTCGACGAACTCCTTCGTCTTCACGATCGCCCACGGCGTGTAGATGCCGCAGGTCACCGTCGTGAGGAGCGCGTTGATGACCATCACTTTCGCCAGCTCCTGCGGCGTGCCCGTGTACTGGCAGGGCTGACCGTCGAGCTGGAGGGCCTCGAAATAGAAGCCGTAGAACTTGTTCGCGAACATCACGGACGCCGCGAGGATGCCCGCGAACATGATGAGCCCGCCGACGAGCGAGAACAGCAACATGATGACGCCACCGGTGCGCGCCGCGCTCTCGATGGCCATTCCGATGCCGTAGAAGATGCCCATGATGAAGTAAGCGACGATCATCGGCACCACCGCGAAGAGCAGGTACGTGCCGAAGAGCTTGCCGCCGTCGCCATTGAACACGACGCGCTGCCCGATGCCGGGCACGCCCGCGCCCATCATGCCCATCGGCGGGCCGGGCGGCGGTCCATACCCAGCCTGCGGCGGCGCGTACGCCCCCATGCCCGGGGCGCCGGCCGGAGGTTGTCCCCAGCCACCGCCACCGCCCGGAGGCGGCGCGCCGCCCGGAGGCGGCCCCCAGCCCCCTCCACCACCAGCGGGCGGCATCCCACCACCGCCGGGAGGATAACCACCGCCGGGAGGATAACCACCGCCGGGAGGATAACCACCGCCGGGCGGGTATCCCCCGCCGCCGCCACCGTAACCGCCTGGGTTCATCCGTGCACCGTCCCTGGTTGCAAGTCAGGGCGGAGCGTACAGCCCTCCGGGAGAGGGTGTAAAGATGGCTTCGCGCCTGCCGGCGCTAGATCTTGGTGGTCGAACCGTCTTTCGTGTCCGTACCCGTCGTCTCCTTCTCCAGCGAGAGCTCGGAGACGCCGTCCTGGAAGCGGATGCGCGCGAGCATCAGCTTCTCCTGAAGCGCGACGAGATCGATCGTGGCCTTCGAGATCCGATCGCTCACCTCCTGCATCTTCTTTTCGAGGCTCTGCATCAGCGGCCCGCCGCTCTTGACGACTTTCAGCGTCACGATCTGCGCGTGCAGCTCATCGAGGCGCTGCCGGTATTCGGCCATCTGTTCGCGTGACGTGGTGATCCGCTGTTCGAGGTTCGCCATCTCCTTCTGGAGATCGAGCAGCTTCGTGACCGACTCCTTCAGCGGGCCCGACGCCGCCGCGCTGGAGAGGTGCACGCGCACCATCTCCATCCCCACCGTGCTGCGGATGTCGGTGCTCTTGAAGAGCGGCGTCTCCTCTTCGATGTCGACCTCGACCTTCGCGCCCGCCGGGATCTCGATCTTGAAGAGGTACGACTCACCGAAGCGCTCCTGCGAAGGCGGCGCCTTCGCCAGCTTGAACCCGGGCGAGACCGTGTGCCGCACGTACACCGTCGCCTTGTCCTGGAGGCGGTTCGTCATGACGAGCGTCTTCTTCTTCGTGTGGCGGACCTCCGTGGAGAACACGCCGCGCTGCACGCTGAGGATGCGGGCGATCGCGTCGCGTGTATCGTCCTTGCGCTCCACCACGATCTGCCGATCGAGCGCGAACGGCACGAACGCGAACGAGCGCGCCGGGATCGGATCACTCATGCCCTCGCCGATGAACCGACCCTCGCCGAACACGGTCACGGGTCCGCTCTCCAGCACCGATTCGGTGGGGTTCTTGAGGCGCACCGCGCGGAACGGGAACGACGTGTTCCCGCGCGCGCTCTCCGGATCGTAGAAATACACGAAGCCGCCCTCGGTCTCCGTGCTCAGGATCGACACCATCGCGCTCGTCAGGCGCGGCACGGTCATCGGTGTGGGCGACTCGAAATGCGACGTCCCGATCGGCTCGGCGCTCGCGGGCGCCGGCGCGTTCGGATCGAGCGTCGCGGTGTTCTGCATCTGCCCTTGTTGCGCCTCCTCCGGCGCCTCGACGATCCGGACGCCGCCCGCGCGGCCGGCTTGCATGCCGTTGCCCACGGCGACGACCTGCGAGGGATCGAGCCCGGAGCGGATGAGCTGCTCGCGGGCGCGGTTCGCCCGTTCGAGCGAAGCGCCGTACTTGTCGCCGTCGCGCCCGTCGGCATAGCCCTCGACGACCACCTGCCGCCGCGAGTTCTTGTACTGCGAGGCCAGCCGATCGAGGCCGGAGTCGTCCCTCGGTTTGTTGTTGGCGTCGGGCCACGGCTCGGCCGGTCGGCGCGCCGGCTCTTGCTTCGGGACGCTCTGCGCGCGCATGCCGCCGCCGCCTCCACCACCGAAGCCCCCGAGCGCGCCTGTCGTCGGGCCGGCGTTGCCCTTCTTGTCGGCCGCGGAGGCCTTGCCCACGGGCGGGCGCTCCTGCTCTTCACGCGCAAAGGTCGTTGCGTTCGCGAGCCGCGTGTCGTCGAGCTCCGCGACCACACGTTTGCCCCCGCCCGGCTTTTGGCCCGGGAGCACGGGCACCCCTTCGTACGTCGATCCGCCCATGGGCGGCGCCTGCGCGAAGAGATCGTTCGACTGCAAAGTTTCTCGCTGGACCATGCGGACCGAGCGCAGATCGAAGCGGAACGAGAGCGCCGAGCTCGACCCGACGCCGAGCTTCACCTTGTTCCAGTCCTCGCCCGAGGTGTTGTCCACGATGGCCCACGCCTCGACCTTCATCTTGCCGTCCTTGCCGACGGAGACGCGGTAGCTCGGCTTCCACGACGGGGCCTCGGTCACGTACGAGAGCAGGAGCTTGTGCGGCTTCGGCCCCTGGAGCTGGATCTCCATGTTGACGAGGGGCGAGCCGTTGTACTGCTGGTTCTGGTTGTTCTGCTGGTTGTTCTCCTGGCCGACGAACGCCGAGCCGGACGTCGGGTACGCGACGGGCGCGGGTTTGCCCGTGGTCGCGTCGATGACCGTGAGCGACTTCAAGAAGTCGTCGATCTTGTCCCCCGGCACGCTGAGCCGGAGCGAGTCACCGTCGATCTCGGCGTAGCGCTCGAAGTAGGCGATGCCGTTGCGGTAGACGACGACGCGGCCGAGCGTGGTGTCGCTCTTGACGAAGGTCGTCGTCTTGGCACACCCAGCGAGCCAGAGGAGCGCGATCGGAGCCAGAATCTTTCTCATCGGGAAGACCTCTACGTGCGAACCAGCAGAAGGCGCGGTGCGCCGAAGGCCCCTTCGACGAACGACCCGCCCCAACGATCTGAAGATGGTAAACCTTGTCCCTCTGCTTCGAGACAGAAAGAACGGGGGGCGGGGCCATCTCCTTACACAGGGTGGACATCTGCAACAGCATCCGCGTTGCGGCTCCTCCTTGGTCCCCATTGCGACCTGCCCGTGGTCGGGGTAGGGAACAGGCATGGCGCGCTCGACGGACCCTCCCAGCATCGACGAGCTACGGTCGCTCGTCCGGAACAAGGGCCTGCGCGCGACGGCGCCCCGCCTGGCCGTGCTCCGCCGGCTGCTCGCGCAGAAGACGCCGGTGAGCCACGGCGACCTGTGCGCCGAGCTCGCGCCCGAGGGCTGGGACCGCGCGACGATCTACCGCAACCTGATCGACCTCACGGAGGTCGGGCTCGTGCGACGCACCGACGTGGGGGATCACGTCTGGCGTTTCGAGCTGGTGCGGGAAGGGGGCGAGCATGACAGCGGGACGCACCCGCACTTCGTCTGCAACAGTTGCGGCGAGGTGGCGTGCCTGCCCGACGAGATCGTCGAGGTGAAGCCCGCGCGCGGCATCCCGCGGGCGCTGCGCAAGAAGGGGCTGGAGATCCAGTTCCGCGGCACGTGTGATCGGTGCGCGTGACGGCGGCTCGGCCCTCGGGTCGTTCATACCCGCAATAATCCGGTCGCCGGAAACTCCCACCTTCGCGCGGCACGCGTTACCCTTCCCGCGTGTCCGAAGAAACCCCGCTCCCTCTCGCCACACGGCTCTGGTTTGCCTGGGCCTGCCTGGTGCGGATCCTGTTCGACGGCCAATTCGCTGCTCGCGTGTTCAAGGCCGCCGTCCCGGCCCTCCCGCCCCCCGAGCCCGAGCCTGCCAAGCTGCCTGAAAAGGCCAAGAAACCTGCGCCCGAAAAGCCCGCGGAGCCAGACCTCTCCCCGGCCCTGTCGCTCCTCGCGCTCCTCCAGCGGGAGGGCAGGCTCGTCGACTTCTTGGAGCAGGACATCGCCACCTTCCCGGACGCCGAGATCGGCGCCGCCGTGCGCGTCGTCCACGAGGGATGCCGCAAGGCGTTGCACGATCACCTGACGATCGTCCCTGTGAGGAGCGAGGAGGAGGGGCACAAGGTGACGCTGGAAGCCGGCTTCTCTCCGGCCGAGGTGAAGCTCACGGGCAACGTGCAGGGCAAACCTCCTTATCGAGGGACGATCCAGCATCGGGGCTGGAGGGTGACGGAGCTGCGCTTGCCCACACCCACGGCCGGACACGATCCGAAGATCCTCGCGCCCGCGGAGGTGGAGCTGTGACCGCTCGTTTCGTCGTTGGTATCGATCTCGGCACCACCCATTCGGCCCTCGCATTCGCCGAGAGCGCCGCGGAAAAGCCTCGCACCGAGGTCCTGCCCATTCTTCAGCTCGTCGCGCGCGGCACGCTGGAGGAGCGGACCCTCTTGCCGTCCTTCTATTACGCCGCGCACGAGAGCGAGGGCGCGCAGGGTTTGCCCTGGGACGCCGAGCGCACGTTCGTCGTGGGTGAATATGCCAGGACGCGCGGCATCGACGCGCCGATCCGGCTCGTGTCGAGCGCGAAGAGCTGGCTCTCGCATGCGGGCGTGGATCGGCGCTCGGCGCTGTTGCCGCTCGGCGCGCCCGAGGACGTGGAGAAAATCTCGCCCGTCGAGGCTTCGTGGCGATACCTGGAGCACCTCGCCGAGGCGTGGGTGCATCGGCAAGGAAAGGAGCAATCGCTCTCGGCGCAGGAGATCGTGCTCACGGTGCCGGCCTCGTTCGACGCGGCGGCGCGGGACCTCACGGTCGAGGCGGCGGGGCTCGCCGGGTTCGAGGATCTCACGTTGCTCGAAGAGCCGCAGGCCGCGCTGTATGCCTGGATCGACGCCGCGGGTGAAGATTGGCGCAAATACATTCACCCGGGCGACGTGATCCTCGTGGTCGACGTCGGCGGCGGCACGACCGATTTTTCGGCCATCGCCGCGACCGAGGTGAATGGCTCGCTCGTGCTCGAGCGCGTGGCCGTGGGGGATCACATCCTGCTCGGCGGCGACAACATGGATCTCGCGCTCGCGCACGTGGCGCGGCAGAAGTTCGTCGCGGAGGGCAAAGAGCTCGATCGATGGCAAATGATCGCGCTTACGCATGCGGCGCGCGTGGCCAAGGAGCGGCTGCTCTCGGACGCCTCGATCGAGAGCATGCCGATCGTCGTCCCGAGCCGCGGGGCGAAGCTCCTCGGATCGTCGTTGCGAACCGAGCTTTTGCAATCCGAAGTCGGAAAAATCCTCGTCGACGGGTTTTTCCCGGTCGTCGGGGCAAACGCCCGCCCTGCGCAGCGCGCGCGCGGTGGCCTCACGCAGCTCGGCTTGCCGTATGCGCAGGACGCGGGCGTCACGCGCCACCTCGCGGCGTTCCTTGGCCGTCATGCGCGTGCGCTCGATCGGATCGAAGGATTTCCGAAGCGCGAGGGCCGCACGCTCCTGCACCCGACGGTCCTGCTCTTCAATGGCGGCGTCATGAAGGGCAAGGTGCTCGCCGATCGTATCGTCTCGACCCTCGATGCATGGCTCCAGGCGGACGGCGGCGCGCCGGTGCGTGTCTTGCCCGCGGCCGATCTCGACCTCGCGGTCGCGCGGGGCGCGGCGACGTACGGGCTCGTGCGCAAGGGCCGGGGCCTGCGCATTCGTGGCGGCACGGCGCGGGCGTATTACGTGGGCATCGAGAGCGCGGTGCCGGCCGTGCCCGGCGTCGAACCGCCGATCAGCGCGCTCTGCGTGGCGCCGTTCGGGATGGAGGAGGGCACGGAGGCCGCCTTGCCGCCGCAGGAGCTCGGCGTCGTGGTCGGCGAGCCCGTGCGATTCCGGTTCTTCGGTTCGTCGGTTCGTCGAGACGACCCGGCCGGGGTCGAGCTCGAATCGTGGGGCGAGGGCGAGCTCGACGAGCTCGCGCCGATGGAAGTGACCTTGCCGGCGGACGGGCGGCGCGAGGGCGACGTCGTGCCCGTGCGGCTGCGATCGAGCATCACCGAGGTCGGGACCTTGCTCGTCGAGGCCGTGCCGATCGAGCCGCAAAAGCCAGGCGAAAAGTGGAAGGTGGAGCTCGGCGTACGCGCGCACGGCGGCGAGGTCGCCGTGGAAGGCTAGGAGTTTTTTCATGAGCGCGCGCCGCATTGTCGGGATTGATCTCGGCACGACGCATACCGTGGTCGCCTGGGCCGACCCGGCGAGCCGCCGGCCGCCCGAGGTGTTTCCGATTCCCCAGCTCGTGAGCGCCGGCGAGATCGAGCCCCAGCCGCTCTTGCCGTCGTTTCTTTATGCGCCCCTTGCGGGCGAGGCGCTGCCCGATCCGTTCGGTGATGCGCCCTGGGTGCTCGGCGTGCATGCGCGGCGGCGCGGGGGTGAGGTCGCGGGCAGGCTCGTCGCCTCGTCGAAGAGCTGGCTCGCGCACGCGGCCGTTGATCGAACCGCGCCCATTTTGCCGTGGGGCGCGGGCGAGGACGCCGAGGATCTGCCGCGCCTCTCGCCCGTCGACGCGGCCGCGCGATTGCTCTTGCACATCAAGCGCGCGTGGAATGAAACGTTCCTCGCGTATCCGCTCGAAGAGCAAGACGTTGTTTTGACCGTGCCCGCGTCGTTCGACGAGGACGCGCGCGAGCTCACGGTCGAGGCCGCGCGGCGCGCCGGATTCGACGTGCGGCTGCTCGAAGAGCCACAAGCGGCCTTTTACGATTACATGGCCCGTGCGGGGGAGGGCGAGCTCGCGGCGCTCTGCCGGCGGAGCGGCGGCGAGGCGCTCGTCCTCGTTTGTGATGTCGGCGGCGGGACGACGGATCTGTCCTTGATAAGGGTTCGTCCCGGCGAACAACGCGGATCCACGGAGGTCGAGCGTGTCGCCGTGGGAAGACACCTCCTGCTCGGCGGCGACAACATGGATCTCGCGCTCGCGCACCTCTGCGAGAGCCGCCTCATCGAAGCGCCGGATCGATTGCCCCCGGCGCGCTTTGGCCAGCTCGTGCTCGCCTGCCGCGCCGCCAAGGAGCGGCTCCTCGGCGACGATCCGCCGAATGACGTCGCGGTCACGGTGCTCGGCAAGGGCGCGCGCCTCATCGGCTCCGCGCTCTCCACGCGCCTCTCCCGCGAGGAGGCCGAGCGTGTCGTGCTCGACGGCTTCTTGCCGCCCGCTACCCTCGCCGATCGCCCGCGCCGCGGCGGCAGCGCGCTCGTCGCGTTTGGTTTGCCCTACGAGCGCGACGTCGCCATCACACGGCACGTCGCCCATTTCTTCGCCCGCCACGCGCCCGGCGCGCCCGCGCCCCACGCGTTGCTCCTGAACGGCGGCGTGTTTCGCGCCAAACGGATCGTCGATCGGCTCGCCGAAGCGATCGGGGCGTGGAGCGCCGTTCGGCCGGAGATCCTGCCGCACCCGGATCCCGATCTCGCGGTGGCGCGCGGCGCCGTCGTGTATGGTTTGTCCCTCATCGGCCGGGGCGTGCGAATCGGAGGCGGCTCGGCACGCGGGTATTACCTGGGATTGTCGGCGGGGGCCTCCGGCCAGCGGCAGGCCGTCTGCGTGGTGCCGCGCGGCGCGCGCGAGGGGATCCGATACGATGTGCCCGGACGAACTTTTTCGCTCACCGTGGGCCGTCCGGTCCGATTTCCCCTGTACGCCTCGGACGAGGCGCTCGACCTGCCGGGCACGGTGGTCACGCCGGACATCGAGCGGTTTTCCGCGTTGCCACCTGTCTCCTCGGCCTTCGAGCCGGGCGCGCGTCCCGGCGAGGTGACCGTCTCGCTCGTGGGCGAGCTCAGCGCGATCGGCACGCTGGAACTCGCGTGTGTCGAGGTCGCCGCCGAGGTCGGCCGTCGCTTTCGATTGACCTGGGATCTGCGCGAGACGAGCCCCGACACCGCGGTCGAGACCGAGGGCGGCGTTTCTTCGGGCAAAACGATGCGGCCGGGCGTGACGGCCGGCGGCAAACGGCTGGAGGATGCGCGCGAGGCCATTGCACGCATTTATGGCAAGGGGCGGGCGGACGTCACCCCGCGCGAGGTGAAGGACCTCGTGCGCGAGCTCGAACGGATCCTCGGCGAGCGGCCCACGTGGACGGCCGAAACGAACCGCGCGCTCTTCGACGTGCTATGGCCGGGGCACAAGGGCCGGCGGCGCTCGGCCGATCACGAGCGGGTCTTCTGGCAACTCGCGGGGTACACGCTCCGGCCCGGCTTCGGCCACGCGCTCGACGAGGAGCGCGCGGCGAATCTGTTTTCGTTGTTCCACGAGCGCGTGGTGTTCGCGCAGGAGGCGCGCACGTGGCAGCATTTCTGGATCGCGTGGCGGCGCATCGCGGGCGGCCTCGAAGAGGCGGCGCAGGTGGCGATCCGGGACCTCGTCGATCCGTTCCTCGCGCCGTCGGAGAAACGATTGAAGAAGCCCAAGGGCATTCGCGCCGAGCCCGACGCGGACGTCGTGGACCTCGCTTCGTCCTTGGAGCGTGTGCCGCCGGCGCGGCGGACGGAGCTCGGTGGGTTTTTGCTCGAACGGACCTGGACCGACCGTGATCCGCGGAACTGGGCGGCGATCGGGCGGATTGGCGCGCGTGTGCCCGCCTATGCGAGCGCGCACCACGTCATCGCGCCGAACGTGGCCGAGCGCTGGCTCGACCACCTCTTGCGGGAGAAATGGGCCGAGATGCCCACGGCGCCGCGGGCAGCGATGGATATGGCGCGGCTCACGGGCGACCGCGCGCGTGACGTATCCGAGCGGGTGCGGCGTGACGTCGAGCGGAGGCTCGTCGCCTCGGGCGCGCGCGAGGAATGGGTGCGGGCCGTGCGGGAGGTCGTCGCGGTGGAGGAGGCGGATCGGGCGGCGTTTTATGGAGAGGGTTTGCCCGTGGGGATCCGCCTCGTCTCCTGACGCTCACTCCTCGTCCTTCAGCAAGAAGTCGTTGTTGATCACCTTGAACGAGAGCCGGCCGCCGAGCGTCGCGGAGCGCGACTCGACGAGGGGACGGACCACGATGCCTTCCTTGCGGTTTTTCGTTCCAGCATAAAGGCCTCGCGCCGTTTCGAGCCAGCGATCGAGCGTATGCTCGAAGTGCAGCGCCTCGTCGCCGCGGACCTCGCGCTCGATGGGCACGGTGCGCAGGCCGTACTCCTTGCAGAAACCGATGAAATCGGCGAAATCGAGGTAACGGCCCACGCGCGCGTCGTACACGCCGAACATGAAGATGTCGACCTCCGAGAGCCCGAGCCGGTTCTTTTGAATGCCCGGGCCGCACAGCTCGCCCTGCACCGCGATGCCCGGGGGGAGGCGCTTGGCAAGATCGTATCGCTCCGCCGCCCTCCAAATCGGGTTCGGGCCGGGCGCGAGGGCCCAGTTGCGCGAGCACGCGAAAAACTCGCCTTCGGGCGCGCGAAAGAACGTGGCGGACGAGCCGTCGAGCTTCGTCGAGACGTAAAACGCCTGGCCGCGCATCTCATCGAGCACGCCGAGCGCCGATTGCAGGCGGATCTCGTCCGTCTTCGGCACGAGCGCCGGAAACCCGCCCGCGACCTCGCGCGCGTCCGGCAAGACGGCCTCGTATTTGGTGACGCCGAGCCGATCGCGCACGTCCGTCCCGACCTCCGGGACCTCGCCATCGAGGATCGGGGGAGGCAACGCAAGGCCCTGCGAGAGCACGCCCCGGAGCTTGATCGTTCGCACGCGGAACCCGCGTGACCGCATGAACTCCGCCCACGGCGCGCTCGAAGGGAGCACGCTGTCGATTTCGAAGAACACGCAGCGATCGCCGGGGCGAAACTCCCCTTTTTTGACGACCACGGTCCAGCCCATCACCCGGGCCTGTTCGATTTGATCCGCGCCTTCGATCGGCGCGAGGCTCTCCACCACTTGAATCGAAACGAGCTTGCGTTCCACGACGTCCTCCGGACGCCACGCGTAGTTGTCCCGCCAGGCTCGAAATCGAGCCTGCGGACAGCCGCGAACGGCGTGATGTGGCGGACGAAAAGGAGGCCGAAGGAGCCCGAGCGGCCCGCCAGGATCCACGACTAGCGGATTTCCTATGGCGCGTCAAGCGAGAACGTGATTGCATTTCTCTCCGGATCCATGGGCGCACCCAATCACTACCGCTCCGCCGGCGGCGAGCCACGCACCGTCCGCGTCCTTGATTTCGACCGGCTCCCGGACGTCGTGCGGGAGCGGCTCGTTCGCGCGCTCGAAGCGGGGGGCATGCCCGCGCCGCTGCTCCGCGTCGAGGAGAGCGCGGCAGGGACGATCCCGGGCTCGCAGCGCTTCTGGCGCGGCACCGGGATCGTTGCCGCGTTCGTTTGGCTCGGGCTTTGGTTCGTGCAGTTCGGCGATCTCGACGGCCCATTTTCCGTGCAGCCGCGCGCGTTCGTGCTCGGGCACGTCCTCGTGGCGTCGTTGCTCGCGCTCGTCGTGATCGTGCACGTCTTCTTTCGGCGATCGAAGGACGAGGGCGCGCCGTTCCCGTCGGGCCGTTATCTCTTTTTGCTCGACCTCGTGGAGGTCCGCGGCCGGATTCTCACGGTCACTTCGCTCGCGACGCTCCGGCGTGTCGAGGGGCGCGCGGGCGGAAAACGCGGGGAGGTGCTCCTCGTCTTTGGAGACGGAGACGCGGCGCCCCTCCGCATCTCCGAGGATGTGACGGAGACTGCGCGCCAGGTCCAGGCGGCGATCGACGAGGCTGCGCGCCTGATTTTACCTGACGACCAGCCCGAGATCGAGCGGATCGATCCTTTCTTCGAATTGCGGATCTCCGACGACTGGGCGAGCGCGGCGCCAGTCGCGAAAGAAACGGGCGGTCGGGTCCCCGCATTTCGATGGATCGCCCTTGTGTCGGTCGCCGCGGGCGCGCTCCTCGGCTCCGCGTCGTGGTTCGCGCGGAATCATGCGAGCGACACGTCCATGTTCGGCCAGGTGCGCGAGGCCGCCGAGCGCGGCGAGGAGTATGAGTTCGCGAGAAGACACATGCTGTACAAGGACCTCGGCATGCACCATCGGGAAGAGCTCGATGAACTCGCGTTCGAGCACGCCAAGAAGCGACCGGAGTGGCTCGCGGAGTATCTGACGATGGCCCCCGAAGGCAAACACGCGGTCGAAGCGGATGACCTGCTCTTCGACATGGTGATGAAGGCGGATTCCCTCCCGAGATATCGGCTCTATCTCGGCGACGCGCGAGGCCGGCGGCACGTGCACGAGGTGGACGACGCGATGTTTGCAGAAGCGAAGCGGAGCAACACCCGCTATGCGTACCAGGAATACCTCGACGCCCATGGAACAAAACACGAGCACGAGGTCCGCTCGACGTTCTTGCCCAAAGCTGAAATCGCGGACGCCATGCAGAAGCAGGACGTGGCGGAGCTCCGCGCGATCGAGCGCCGGTATGGATCCGGGTGGACGCAGGCCGTGACGGAGGCGATTCACCACGCGTATGCGGACCGGCTCGATCTCCTTCGTCTACGAAAGGGAGCCGGCGCCGACGAAGCGCGTGCCATCTTCCAGCCGCTGCTCACGTGGCTCGATACGAAGGAGGACCCCCGCGTCCTCCTGGACGTGACGATCGTCCTCTCGAATTCGTTCCTGGAGTCGGAGACGGCCTTCAGGAACGAGCACGGGGATCGATATCAGTCGGTCGGGACGGTGTTTCCGCGGTTCGCGGCGAGCGTCGAGGATAAGGTATTCATTACAATCGTCACACGCGCGCGGGACAGGTTTGGTGGTGCCATCCGGTTTCAGAGCCCGACGGCAGAAAAGGGGACGCCCGAGCTGCCTCGGCTCGTGGTTCGAATGAGGCTCGAAGCAGGCAATGAGCCGTTCGTGTCCAGGAATGACAAGCTTGTCTTCTGTGACGTTCGGATCCGGCTGGAGATGCATGCGGAGATCCCAGGCGCGGACCCGACGCCATCGTTTGTCACGACGAGCCCACGCTCCGAGACCATCCGCCCGGACAGCTACGACGCGTCGATGCAGAAGCTGGATGGGGTCCTCGGGACGCCGAAGAATCTCATCGAGGACGCGTATCCCATCATCCTCCAGGAGGCATCGGGCGAACTCGGCACGCTCCTCGTGCAGGCCTTTTGAACGTCCGCTGGAGACCGAGCTGATCAGGCCGCGCGTGGCTGCTCCTCGGCATGCCGGAGGTCGATCCGGCCGTGCCTGGCGGGGAATCCCGGGGCGCCCGTCACGGCCGAGCGTACGCGGCTGACGATCGCGGAGAACAAGCCCGCCGAGGGATCCCAGTATTCCGCCCGGTCGACCTCGACCCGCAAAAGGGCGATGTCCGGCTCGTCGAGGCCACGCGGGAACCAGACGCGCAGCATGGGGCTCCAGAGCTTCTGCATTTTCTCCCTGTCACGGACGACCCGCGCCATGCCCGCGAGAGAGACGTATCGATCGTTCTCCGGATCGGAGTATGCGATGTTCACGTGGTGATCGGCGTTGATCTCGTGCACCTTCGCGGTCTCGCAGGACGTGAAGAACCAGAGCGCGCCGTCCTCGTCGAGCGCTTCGCACGTCGCCATCGGGCGGCTGTGCAAGGTGCCGTCTCCGGTCGTCGTGGTCATCATCGCCACGCGAATGCCCTTCACGAGCCGCCTCAGCTTTCGCATCGCCGCCGCGTGACCATTGCCGTCTTTCGCCATGCGCGTCTCCTCCCCTCCACCGAGACGCATAAGGCCGGGACGGGCGCCGCGCGAGCCCCGCGCTGCCGAGGAGGCCGGCCGCGGCCGGTCGAGCGCCTTCCCGCTGCCCTTGCCCGGCCGTTTCGTGGTATACGCAGCGCATGGAATGGAGCCGAGACGATGTGCTCGCGGTCGTAAAGCGCTCACCCGACCGCGTCGCCGCGCACGACAAAGAAGGCTGGGTGGGGCTCTTCACGCACGGCGCGGTCGTCGAGGACCCGGTCGGCGGCCCGCCCGCGCGAAAGGGCGCGGATCCGCGCGACGGCGACGACGAACTCGGGCGCTTTTACGACGTCTACATCGCCCCGAACGAAGTGCGCTTCGAGGTGCTCGCGGACGTGGTCCAAGGGCTCACGGTGGTGCGGGACGTGAACATCACGACACGCACGCCAAACGGCGCGCGCGTGGAGCTGCCCGCGTATTTGATTTACGAACTCGGCGAGGTCGACAGCGTGCTGCGGGTGCAACGCATGCGGGCGTTCTGGGAGCTTCGCGGCGTCACCATGTCCGCGCTGAAGGGCGGGCCCACGACCCTGATCGCGATGACCGGGCTCACCGCGCGTATGCTACGGATCCAGGGTTTTTCCAATGTGTCGACGTACCTCGAAGGCCTCTGGCGGGGCATGTTCGAGCGCGGGCACGCGGCGGCGGAGGAGTTTGCCCGTGCGATTCGAGAGCGTGATCTCGCCGGGCTGCGGGGGCTCTTCGCGGATGACGAGCCGCGGATCGAGATCGAGCCGGGCAAGCGGCATTCGCCGCGGAGTGTCTTCGATGCGCTCGGCCCGGGCGCGTCGCTGGAGGTCGAGGCGCCGATCTCCGCGGGGTTCTTCACGGCCTTCCGCTGCACGCTCACGGCCCACGGCGCGCGCCGGAGCGGCGTGGGGCTCTTCGAATTCGATCCGCACACGAGGTTCTGCACCTCGGCGCGGCTCTACCTGGGATGAGCGGGGACAAACGGTTTCGCAAAACGCCCCGGCAGGAGCGCTCGCGCTCGACGGTCGAGGCCCTGCTGGAGGCGACTGCGCGCGCGATCGGCGCCGAGGGGCCGGCGAATGCGACGACGCAGCAGATCGCGCACATCGCGGGCGTGAGCATCGGGTCGTTGTATCAATATTTTCCGGGCAAGGAGGCGCTCTTCGGCGCGCTCATCGAGCGCGCGATCGAGGAGGACCTCGAAGCCATCCGCAAAGCCGTGGACGCGTCGCGGGGTCTGCCCTTCGGAGAGGGCGCGCGGCTCGTGCTCGCCCGCGTGCTCGACCTGCCCATGAAACGGCCGCGGCTTTATGCCTGGATGATCCGGTATCTGCCCGAACTTGGCCTCTTGCCGGCGATCCAGCGGGCGGTGCGTGAGAGCGCGCGAGAGACGAGGCGGTTTTTGGAGATCCACAAGGGGGATTTGCCTCCTGCGGACCTCGACGCGGTGGCGCTCCTCACCGTCGGCGCCGTTCGGGGCGCGCTCGAAGCCGTGGCCCGCGAGCGTCCGGAGCTGCTCGAACACGAGAGCTTGCTCGACCACATGGCCAATCTCACGCTCGGGCTCCTCGACCGGACCGCGGCCCGCGCGGCCGGCGCGAAATCTTGAAGGCCGGTCGGCGATCAAGGCTCAACGTGTCGAAACTGTTCGATTTTAAATGCGAGTGGAAGCCGGCGACGGCCGACCCCATAGTCTTCTCGTGGCCGGCGCTCGCTGGCCGGGGAGCTCACGATGACCACGATCACGGTTGAAACGCTGCACGACGTTGCCCCAACTCCACTCTTTCCGCGTGATCGGCCGCTGCCGCCGACGCTGACGGTGCGCGCGGCGCGTGACGCGTACCTCGCGGAGAATGGGTTCACGACGGACGAATACGCGGCCGAGACGTTTTCCCTGATGATTTTCGGTGGGAGGTTCAAGGTGACGCTCCCGAACCCGCCGCCGCGGCGCTGGGCGATCGCGCTGCACGATCTGCATCACGTGGCGACGGGGTACGGGGCCAATTTCATCGGCGAGGGCGAGGTCGCGCTCTGGGAGCTCATGGGCGGCTGCGAGACGTGGATCGTGTATCTCCTGAACGTGTCGGCCGCGATGCTGGGATTCGTGCTCTCGCCGAGCCGGATGCTCCAAGCGTACGAGGATGCCAAACCGGCGCGGGCGCTCTACCGGCAGGGGATGACGCTCGACGATCTGCTCGATATGCCGCTCGGGGATTTGCGGGAGCGGATGGGGATTCCGCGCGAGGGGCTCGCGAGGGGCGAGCGCGCGGTCGCGGCGAAGCCGCGCGCATGAGGGGTTTTCGGGACAGACCTATCCGCGGAAAGCATTCGACCGGGCGACGAGATCCTCGCGCGCGGCGTCGTACTCGGACCGCATGCGGCGGACGAGCGTTTCCACGCGCGGGGCGTCCGTGATGCTCCCGACGCCCTGGCCCGCGCTCCAGATGTCGCGCCACGCCTTCGCGGCCGTGTTGCCGCCGGAGCCGAAATTCATGGTCGATTTGTCGGCCGAGGGGAGGTTGTCCGGGTCGAGCCCGGCCGCCGCGACGGAGGGCTTGAGGTAATTGCCGTGGATGCCGGTGAAGAGGGACGAATACACGATGTCCTTCGCCGTCGTGTCGATGAGCATTTGCTTGTACCCGGGCACCACATTCGCCTCCTCGGTCGCGATGAAGCGCGTGCCGACGTACGCGAGGTCGGCGCCGGTCGATTGCGCGGTGAGGACGTCGCGGCCCGTTGAGATCGCGCCGGCGAGGCAAACCGTGCCCTGATAGAACTTGCGGACCTCGGCGACAAGCGCGAGGGGCGAGAGCGCGCCGGCGTGGCCGCCCGCGCCCGCGCAAACGAGGATGAGGCCGTCGACGCCCTCCTCGAGCGCCTTTTCGGCGTGACGCACGTTGATGACATCGTGGAGCACGATGCCGCCGTACGAATGCACGGCCTTCACGATCTCGGCCGGCGGGCGCAGGCTCGTGATGATGATGGGCACTTCGTGCCGGATGCAGACCTCGACATCGTGTTCGAGCCTGTCATTCGAGCGGTGCGCGATCTGATTGACGGCGAACGGCGCCACGCGCGCGCCGGGGTTCTGGGCGCGGTATTCGTCAAGTTCGGTTTTGATCCGCGTGATCCAAATTTCGAGTTGCTCCTTCGGGCGCGCGTTGAGCGCCGGGAAGGACCCGACCACGCCGGCCTTGCACTGGGCAATGACGAGCTCGGGGCCCGAGACGATGAACATGGGCGCGCCGATCACGGGGAGCGTGAGGCGGCCTTCGAGGATGCGGGGAATCGGCATGGTCGGGGTCCTCCGGAGAAGCCCCAACGTCGTAGGCCCTGGGCGCGCCTCACGTCAAGAGGGCTGCGATCATGGCCTGTATACCAAGGGCTCGGGTTTCGCCAAATTTGTGCCCGAACCAGAGCGACGTGGTAAGCGCGAGGTCGAGGGCGCCGGGGGGCGTCCCGCCGGAGGAATCATGTCGCGTCTCACGGTCATCACCCTCTTGGGCACCACGCTCGCCGCGCTGTCGATCGGTTGTGGTTCGGATCCCGTCGCCACGCCGAGCACGGCAGCGGCGGTCGCCGCGCCGAACCCCGCGGCCGCAGCCCAGCCGCAGGTCGCGAGCACGCAAGCCGCGCCCGTGAAGAAGGACAGGACGACCCCCACCGCCGGTTCGGTGCACATCGAGGATCGTATCGTGAAGGCGTGCGGCGACATTCCGCGCGCGCGCTTCGCGTTCGACTCGGTCGACCTCGAGCCGGAGGCGACGAAGGCGCTCGAAGCGCTCGCCCGCTGCTTCACGACGGGCCCGCTCGCCGGCAAGGGAATGAAGCTCGTGGGCCACGCCGATCCGCGCGGGGAGACCGAATACAACTTCGGCCTTGGCCAGAAGCGCGCCGGCAACGTGGCGGATTTCCTGGGCAAGAAGGGGCTCGAAAAATCGCGCGTGGAGACGTCGTCGCGCGGGGAAATCGAGGCGATCGGGGTCGACGAGGAAGGTTGGGCCCAGGATCGCAAGGTCGACGTGTATCTCGCGGACTGAGGACGAACCATCATGATCGATACGATCGAACCTGCCGCGGCGCCGATCCGTCTGGATCCGGTCTCGCTCGTCCTGCATTCGTCCGGGCCCGTGTTCGTCGTGGTCTGGCTGCTCGTGGCCGCGGCGGTCATGGTCTGGATCATCGCATTCTTGAAGGCGCTCCAGATCGGCCGGCTGAGCCGCGCGGAGCGGCGCTTCGAGCAAGAGGCGAAGCACGCCTTGTCGGCCGACGCGCTCTTCGCCGCTGCGAGCCGGTATGCCGACGCCCCGGGCGCCGTGGTCGTGCTCGAGCTCGGAAAACGCGCCGGGAGCCCGAAATTGCTCGATTCCGTGGCGAAACGTGCGCTTGTCGATCAGGAGCAGCGGGCCGGTTCGCTCATGGCCTCGCTCTCCACGATTGCCGCTGCCGCGCCGTTCGTGGGGCTGTTTGGCACGGTGTACGGGATCATGGATGCGTTCTTGCGCATCGGGCAGGCGAAGAGCGCGAGCTTGCCGGTCGTGGCTCCGGCGATCGGCGAGGCTTTGATCGCGACGGCGATCGGGCTCGCAGCGGCCATTCCGGCGGTCGTGGCGTACAACGCGCTGAACAAGCGGATCGACGCGCTTTTGTCGGCGATTGAGGCAGCGAGCGAGGGTTGGGTGGCGCTCGTCTCCGAGGTGCCGGCAACGCTGCCGAAGTCGGGCGCGCAAGGGTAGGGACGAGCCATGGGCATGTCGACCGGCGGATCGAGGCGAGGCAGAGGAAAAGGGTTCGGCGATATCAACGTCACGCCGCTCGTCGACGTGATGCTGGTCCTGCTCGTGGTGTTCATGGTGACGGCGCCGTTGCTCGCGTCAGGCCTGCGGGTCGAATTGCCGCAGGTCGAGGCGACGGAGGCGCCCGTCAAGGACACGAAGCTCGTCGTGACGGTGACCAAGGAGGAAAAAATCCTCTTTGGCGAGGATGACGTGACGACGAGCGTGGAGGACGTGCTCGCGACGAACCCGCGGGTGCAGAAAGAAAAAGAGCTCTACATCCGCGCGGACAAGGACGCGCGGTATGCCGCGGTGGCGCGTGTGGTCGCGGCGGCGCGCTCGGCGGGCGTGCTGGGGCTCAATTTGCTGGTCGAGCCGGAGCCCGACGAGGCGCGGGAGGCGGTCCGGTGAGCACGGACGCGGCGTCGTCCACGAAGAGCGATTTTCGGATCCACGAGATCGCGTTCGCCGTGATTTGCGCGGTGGGGCTGCAGGGCGGGGCGCTTTTGCTGCTGCGCGCGGCGGACCTCGATCGGCCGGCCCTGGCGCCGGAGATCGACAAGGGGCCGAGCGTGCCCGTGAAGGTGGTGCCTGTGCTCGATCTCGACGCGGCGCCGGCCTTGAAGCTCGGCGGAAAACGGGATCCGGCGAAGCTGCCGGATCGATGGCTGAAGCCCCGCGCGAAGCGGCGCGTGGAGGAAAAAGCATTCGTCTCGACGAAGGCGGAGAAGACCGAGGAGGCCATTCCGTCGAAGGAAATCGAGGTGGCCGAGGTGAAGACGCCGGTGCCGCCGCCCGAGGCCGAAATCGCGAAGGTGGTCGAGACGCCGATCGAGGAGCCCGCGAAGGCCGAGCCCCCGTCAAACGTGGATGAAAAAGGCCACGAGGACGGCGTGAAGGGCGGGACGGAGATGGATCCGCTCAAGGCGCGCGCGGTGGACATCTACCGGGAGAAGATCCGGAGCTGGTTCAGCCGCAGGTTCCGCGTGTCGGGGTCGGGTTTGTCGCCCGAGGAGATTACGAAGTTCCGCGTGGCCGCGACGGTGACGCTCTCGGGCGGTCGATCGGTCGGGAGCTTCGCGATCGTCTCCAGCGGCCAGGCCGCGTTCGACGCCGCGGCGCGCGCTGCGCTGGAGAGCGCCAAGGGCGAGGAATTGCCGCCGCCGCCCGAGAATTATCCGGACATCGTCCAGAGCCAGATTTCGCTCACCTTCACCTGCACGCCGGAGCGATGCGATTGAAGAAGAACCTGCTCGCCCTCGCCGTCCTCTCGTCCCTCGCGGCCTCCGCGCCGCCAGCCGCGCGCGCGGAGGAGCCCACGCCCGCGGACGCGCCGCCGTCGCCGGAGGATTTGCTCGGCAATATCGTGGTCGTCGCCGGAGCGACGCGGCCCTTGCCGCGGATCGCGGTCCTGCCCTCGTCGAGCTGGGACGAGGAGGACGTGATCATGCGGAGCGTGGCGCGGCGTGATCTCGAGCTGTCGGGCGAGTTCGAGGTGATCTCGGACGACGATTCGCCGGAGGAGGCGTGGGGCGCGGAGACGCTCGACGTGTCGATCTGGGCGAAAAAGAAGGTCGAAGCGCTCGTAGAGGCGCGCGCGCGGCCTGTGCCGGGGCAGGACAAGGTGGAGCTCCGCGCCCGGGTGTATTTCGTGCGCAATGGGGCCGCGGCGGTATTCGACAAGCGGTTTTTGATTCCAGCCTCGGATTTGAGGGAGGAGGCGCACCGGATTTCGGATCTCGTGATCGGGGCGCTGACGGGGCAAAATGGCGGGTTCGCCAGCCGGATGACGTTCGTCGCGGGGGTGGGCAAGCTGCGGCGCGTGTTCACCGTCGACGCAGATGGGCATGATCCGAAGCCGGTCTCGCCGACGGAGGAGATCGCGGTCGCGCCGGCGTTCGGAAAAGGGGACGCGCTGTACTGGGCCGCGAGCGCGCAAAACGGAGAATACCGGATCCGGACGGCGAGCGGGCAGGCGGTGGATCTGCCCATGAAGGGCTCGGTGTACGGGCTCGCGTTCTCGCGGGACAGGTCGCGCGTCGCGGTGTCGATCGCGGATGGAGGTACCATCAAGATGTTCGTGGGTCCGGACTTTGCGAGCCTTGCGCCGGCGAGCGAGGTCGGGATGGCCCTCCGGCCGACGTTCACGCCGAGCGGCAAGCTCGCGTATTCGGGCGAGGGGCGCTTCGGGCAACGAATCTACGTGGAAGACAAACCCATCTCGCCGGATGGCCTGTTCGCGTCGGCGCCGACGTTCTGCAATCACCCCGACGGGGTGCGGGCGGTCTTCGCAGTGGGGGTCGGCAAAGATACGGACCTCGTGTCGACGGACGAACGCGGGCGCGGGATGGTGCGGCTGACGCAGGGGCAAGGGCGCAATGGGTATCCGGCGTGCAGCCCCGACGGGAGGCTCGTGGCCTTTTTCTCGACGCGGACGTCGGGCGAGGGGCCTGGGCTCTACGTGATGCGGCTCGACGGCGGGCGGCCGAAACGGATCTCGACACTCGTCGGAGATTCGTTACGATGGGATCCGCTCCCGCCCGGGCGTGGCGTGGAGATGAAGAACAACTGACGAGCACGGTCGTGATGGACATCCCGATCCCGCCGGAAGGGACGGCGGAGCGCTGGGCGTACGATTATGTGACGAGCGAAGAGCTCGGGCACAAGCTCGCCCCGCCGCCCGTGCCCGCGGGATGGGAAGAAGCTGCGCCCGTGCGTCGTATCGAGCGGCCCGGGAGGGCGAGCTCGCTTCAGATTGTAAAACGCGCGCACAAGTCGCCGGGGCCGGATGCGATCCGGGATCCAGCGCGGCGGGCGCAGCTCGTGCACACGTTCCTGCATCACGAATTGCAGGCCGCCGAGCTGATGGCCTGGGCATTGCTCGCGTTTCCGGAGGCGCCGCGGGCGTTCAAGGTGGGGCTTTTGCGTATTGCCGGGGACGAGATCCGTCACATGGCGATGTACGCGCAGTACATGGAGGGGCTCGGTCACGCATTCGGAGAGTTTCCAGTGCGGGATTGGTTCTGGGAGCGGGTGCCACGGTCGAAGTCGCCGGCGCATTTCGCGGCCGTGATGGGGATGGGGCTCGAAGGGGGGAACCTCGACCATACGGCGCGGTTCGCAGGGCGATTTCGAGCGATCGGGGACGAGGAGGGGGCGCGCATCCAGGAGATCGTCTGCGCCGAGGAGGTGCCGCACGTGCGCTTCGGCCTGCGGTGGTTCCAGCGCTTCACGGAGGGGCTCGATTTCGAGGCGTGGCGCGCGCATTTGCCGGAGCCGCTTTCGCCGATGGTGATGCGGGGTTCGCCGCTGAATCGAGAGGATCGAATCCGAGCGGGATTTCCGGAAGATTTTCTGCAGGAACTCGACAAATGGGCCCCCGAATCGCGTGGCTCCTGAACCTCGGCGCGGAGGTGGAGCTGGAGGATGCGCGCCGGACGCTCGGGGCGGAGGCGCGGGCGCGGCTTCCGGAGCTCGCGGGGCGGCTCGGGGCATTGGTGCGTCCGGCCGATATATTGCTTTGGGGTGGGCCTGACGAGGCGCGGCGCGCCGAAGGGGCCGTGGGAAAGGCGTGGTTGCCGACGCCGCGGGCGCTCGCGGCGCTCACGCAGGCCGGCGCGCGCGTGCCCGCGGCGCCGTCCTATGAGGTGCTGCGCCAAGTGAACGATCGGCGATTTTCGCTCGGGCTCGGGGCGACGCTGCCGGGGCAGCGGGCCGTGATGACGCTCGACGAGGTGCGCGAGGCGCTCGCGGCGCCGTCGCCGGGAGGAAATTGGCTTTTGCGCAGGCCGCACGGATTCGCGGGGCGCGGACGGCGGCGGGCGCGGGAGGACGAGGTGCTCGGCGCGGCGCGGTCCTGGATCGAAGCCTCATTGCGCTCGTTCGGCGCGCTCGTGGTCGAGCCGTGGGTCGATCGTATGGCCGATTTCGGGTGGCACGGGTTCGTGTCGCGCGAGGGGCAGCTCTCGCTCGGCGAGCCGACGTGGCAGGAGACGGCGCCGGATGGGACGTGGCTCTCGACGCGGCCCGCGAAGCCCGGGGAGATTGGCCTGGAGGAGACGAAAGCTTTCGCGCAGGCGATGGAGCAAGCGGGCGCGGCGCTCGTGGCCGCGCGTTATTTCGGGCCGTTCGGGCTGGACGCGTTCCGCTGGCGCGACGAGAAAGGGAGCCTGCGGTTCAATCCGCGCTGCGAGATCAACGCGCGGTACTCGATGGGGTGGGGGATCGGAATGGGGGAGCGCCGTCCGGATCTGGATCCGGAGGCGTAAACGAGACTCACATCGGCCGCGCGAGCTTGCGCACGGCGGCGTCCATGCCGCCGAGCAGCGACGCCGGATTGCTCTCGTCGTAGAAATGCTGGAACTTGGGTCGCGGCGCGTGCACGTCGGCCATGAGCATGCCATCCGGGGCAAGGAAAAACGTGCGCGGGACGTACGAGCCGTCGGGGGCGTACCGCTCGCCGATCGCGGACTCGTCGTCAGGGTTCACGCGAATCATCACGAAATCCTTGGCCCGCGCCACGATGCGCGGATCGTGGAAGACATTCGCATAATTGCGACAATGAGGGCACCAGGCAGTGTAGAAGACGAGACAAACCGGCTTGTTCTCGGCCTTCGCGCGGGCCATGCCGGTCTCGTAGCCCTGCCAGGCGATTTGCGCGTCGTTCCAGTTCTCGCCATTCGCCGATTTTCCGGGCGGCGGGCCGGGCGCAGGCGCGGGCGTGACGGCGGGAGGCGTGGTCGTGACGGCGGCGACGGGCTCGGGGCTCACGGCGGCCGTCGGTCCTTCCGCCCTGAAGGAGCCGTAGAGCAGGACGCCGAGCACCGCGACGGCGCCCCCCGCTGCGGCGAGGCTGCCCCACGCGCCCTTCGCGGAGGCCCCCTTGCCCTTTTTGCGACCCCGGCCCCCGCGTTTCCCTTGATCCTTCGTCACGTGGGAGGTGTAGCCCCGAAAGGCCCGAAGGTCCACACACATCGCGAAGGCGCCGCGGGGGCGAGCGCGTCATTTCGCTCGCCCCCGCGGCCGGATCACGCGCGGGTCGGGTCGGCGTGCGTCACGGCGCGAGGCCGAGGAGGTAGACGTTGTCGGCCGCGCCGCCCGCGAGGGCGCCGCCGCCGAAATTGACGTTTCCGATGAACGAGCCGGTGAACCAGGGGGCGCCGGCGGCGTCGACGGCGACGGACTCGCCGCGGTCGTTTTGATTGTTGCCGAAGCCGCGGAGCCAGACCTGCGTGCCCGTGGGGCTCAGCTTGACGACGAACGCGTCGGCCATGCCGGCCGTCGCGATCGTATTGCCGCCGAAGCTGAGGGTGCTGAAGAATTCACCCGTGATGAGAACGTTGCCGAAGGCGTCGGTCGCAATATCCTTGCCGCGCTGCGCGCTCACGGCGCCGAAGCTCTTGCTCCAAGCGTGCGCGCCGTTCGGATCGAATTTCACGACGAACCCGTCGTCGGCGCCGACGCTCGTGTACATGCCGCCGCCGAGGTCGATCGTGCCCGCATACTGGCCCGTGACGAGCATGTTGCCGCTGGGATCCGCGGCGACCGCGAGGGCGCGCTGAGCCGAGGCGTCGCCGAAGCGCTGGCTGAAAAGGTGATTGCCCGCGGGGCCGAACTTCGCGACGAAGACGTCCTCGCCGCCGGCGCTCACGAACTGGCCGCCGCCGAAATCAGCGACGTTTTCCATTGCGCCGACGATGATGACGTTGCCAGCGGCGTCGGTCGCGACGTCGAGGCCCTGCTGGTTCTGGGCGGAGCCGAATCCCTTGGCCCAGAGCGGGTTGCCCGCGTTGTCCATCTTCGCCACGTAGACGTCGAGGTTGCCGGCGCCCGTGAGCATCGTCATGCCCCAGGAGAACGTGCCGGAGAATGCGCCGGTGACGACCACGTTGCCCGCGCCATCGACCGCGACGCCGGACGACGTCTGCGTGAAGGTCGCGCCGAACCCCTTGGCGAAGAGCTCGTTCCCCGCGGCGTCGAGCTTCGCCACGAAGAAATCGTCGGCGCCGGCACTCGTGAGGGTCGTGGCGCCGATGGTGATCGCATTGGCGAAGTTGCCGGTGACGAACGCATTGCCCTGCGCATCGACGGCGAGGCCCGTGGCGGTCTGATCGCCGGTGCCGCCGTAGGCCTTCGACCAGACGTGGTTGCCCTGCGCGGTGAATTTCGCGACGAAGACGTCGACGGCGTCCGCGCTCGTGAGCGTGCCGCCGCCGAAATCGATCGTGCCTGTGAAGTTGCCCGCGACGAGGACGTTGCCCATGGCGTCGACGGCGATCGCGAGGCCCTGCTGGGCGCTGGCGTCGCCGAATCCTTTGCTGACCACGTGCGCCCCGGTGCAAGCGGGTGCCGCGCCATTGCAATCGTCGTCGACCGGGGTGGCGCAGTTCTCCGGCGCGGGGAGGATCTGGCCAAGGCAGGGGCCGTACGATTTGCCGTCGGCCGCGCAGGTCTGCGTGCCGGCTTTGCATTGGCCGACGTTCTCGGTGTTCATCGGGCCCGTGTAACAGTTCAGCGTGGTGCCAGGCATGCAGATGCAGCCGACGCTGTCGTCGGGCGTGCCGTCGCAATCCTGATCGAGGCCGTCGCAGACCTCCATTGCAGGGAGGACCTCGCCGACGCAGGCGCCCCATGTTCCGTTCGCGCACGTCTGGTCACCGCCGACGCAGATGCCGACGTTCTCCGTGCCCGGCGGGCCCATGTAGCAGGGTTGCGTGGTGCCGTCGACGCAATCGCAGCCCTCATCCGGGACGCCATTGCAATCGTTGTCCATTCCGTCGCAAATCTCGGTCTGCGGCGCGCAGCAAGCGCTCGGCTCGCCGGTGCACTGATAACCAGCCTCGGTCGCGCAGGCGTCGCTGCAGCCGTCCCCGGGGTTCTTGTTGCCATCGTCGCAGGACTCGGCGCCCTTCACGAGGCCGTCGCCGCAGATGGGCGTGCACGGCGCTCCGCATTCCCAGCCCTCCTCGACGATGCAATCGTTGCAGCCGTCGCCCGGCGTCGAATTGCCATCGTCGCAGGCCTCCTCCTCGACGACCCCGTTGCCGCAGACGCTCATCGTGCCCCCGACGCCGCCGGAGCCGCCCATGCCGGTCCCACCGGAGCCGCCCATGCCGGTCCCGCCGGAACCACCCATGCCGCCCATTCCACCGCTGCCGGTCGTCGAGCTGGAGGTGCCAAGCGGGAGCGGTGCGTCGTCGCTACAGCCGGCCGTGCCGGCGAGCGCCGCAGCCGAAAGGAGGAGGAGCAGGCTCGTTCGTGTCGTTCCGATCATGAAAGTCTCCCGAAGAATGTTGTTGCTCCGATCCGGAGACGCCCAAGGGAGCGTCGCGCGGCGGATGGATCCACGATGCGGGACACAGGCGAAACACGAGCGGTAAAAAGCGCGCGCGCCGCTCGATGGTCCGCAGCGTCGGTTTCGTGACTCAGAGAATGTGAGATAGATCGGATAGGCGCTCTACATGTACTCGGACAGACCCGAGGTGTCGCCCGGTTGGCGCATGTACGTCGGCACGAGCCCGTCCGGTCGACGAGAGGATCTGCGGAAAGCATGCCCCCGCCCTTTCAAACCCCGTCCTGGTCGTGTATCGTCTCCCACGCCGCCATGGCCGACGACGCGAACGAAGATCGTGAAGCTGCTTTCAATCGAGGCCTCGAGGCGTACCGCGCCGGTTGCCATTTCGACGCCTACGACATCTGGACGCAGGTCTACCAGGACGAGCAAAACGAGACGAATCGCCGGTTTTTGCAGGCGATCATTCAAGTGACGAACGCGATGCACAAGGTTCGTCACAACGCAGAGCTCCGCGGATCGGTACACCTGCTCGAACGCGCGCTGATCAAGCTCGACGCGCTGCCCGACGTGCACGGAGGCATCGACCTCGCGACGTTTCGCGACGCGACGCGCACGTGCCTCGCCGAGATCAAGCGCCTGCTGTCGCTCGCGCAAAAGAACCTGGAAGACGCGTTCATTCCGCCGCTGAAGAGCGTGGGCGCAGGGCCCGTGCTCGAGCCGCGTGTGTCGCCGCCGTCGAAAGACCCGGAGACGTTGTTCCAGAACGCCCTCGACGCATACGCCGCGGAGAGGTTCTACGACGCGCACGAGCTGTGGGAGGACTTCCGCCGCACCCGGCCGGAAGCCGACCCGGCGCGTGAGCTCGTGAAGGGCCTCATCCTCGTGGCCACGGCCATGCACAAGCTGCATCGCGCCAAGAGCCCGAGCGGCGCAGCCCAGCTCCTGGAGCTCGCCCTCGACCAGCTCCGCGACGCGCCCGACGGCACGTCGGGCTTCGACATGAAGGCCCTCATCGCCGAGGTGTCGCGCGTGCACGTCGACATCGAAGCGCTCGAAGCGGCGGGCGCCGAGGGGCCGATCGAGGCCCGCTACATCCCCGCGATCCGCCGCCGCAGCGAGTGAGATCGCGCCGGGCCCGAAGGCCGCCGCCGCTCAGCGGTAGCGGCCTCGGCCCGTGCTGCCGCTCCCACGCGCGCTCGACTTCTTCGCGCCGCCGCGCGCCGCCGGAGCCTCGCCCGTCTTGGCCTTTGCCCGAGGCTTGGGCTTGGATTTGGTCGCGGGAGGCGCGACCTCGACGCCGGCATCTTCGAGCTCACCCTTGAGCGCGCGGAGCTGATCACGCAGGCGCGCCGCCTTCTCGAACTCGAGGTTTTCCGCAGCAGCGAACATCTCCAGGCGCAGCGCTTCGACGCGCTCGGCGAGATCGGCGCCCGTCGGCGCAGTGTCCTTGCCGGAAGGTCCGCGGCCCGCGCCGCCCTTGGGGACGGCGTAGTAGTCGCGCGCGCCGGAGGTCGGCGAGAGATCGAGGATCGCCTTCGTGACCGTCGCGGGGGTGATGCCGTGCTCGACGTTGTACGCGCTCTGAATCTCGCGGCGGCGGTTCGTCTCCTGGATCGCGTACCGCATCGCGTCCGTCTCGCGATCGCCGTACATGATGACCTCGCCGCGGACGTTACGCGCAGCGCGGCCGATCGTCTGGATGAGCGAGCGCGGGCTGCGGAGGAAGCCTTCCTTGTCGGCGTCGAGGATCGCCACGAGCGAGACCTCGGGCAGATCGAGGCCCTCGCGCAGGAGGTTGATGCCGACGAGGACGTCGAACTCGCCGCGCCGAAGATCACGGAGGATCTCGACGCGTTCGAGCGTGTCGATGTCGGAGTGCAGATAGCGGACCCGCACGCCGAGCTCCGTGTAGTACTCGGTCAGATCCTCGGCCATGCGCTTCGTCAGCGTGGTGACGAGGACACGTTCGTTCTGCGAGACGCGCTCACGAATGCGTTCGAGCAGATCGTCGACCTGGCCGGCGACGGGGCGAACGACGATCTGCGGATCCGTGAGGCCCGTCGGGCGGATGATCTGCTCGACGACTTCACCGCCGGTCTTCTGGAGCTCGTAGTCGCCGGGCGTGGCGCTGACGAGCAGGACGCGGTCGTAGTGTGACTCGAACTCCTCGAACTTGAGGGGACGGTTGTCGAGCGCGCTCGGCAAGCGGAAGCCGTACTCGACGAGGGTCTCCTTGCGCGCGCGATCGCCGCGGTACATCGCCGCGACCTGCGGGATCGTCTGGTGCGACTCGTCGATGATGAGGAGAAAATCCTTCGGGAAGTAGTCGATGAGCGTGGGCGGCGGCTCGCCCGGCTTGCGGCCCGAGAGGTGGCGCGAGTAGTTCTCGATGCCGTTGCAGAAGCCCATCTGCTCGAGCATTTCGAGGTCGTACATCGTGCGCTGCTCGATGCGCTGCTTCTCCAGGAAGCGGCCGGCTTTGTCGTAGAACTCGAGCCGGTCGCGCAGCTCCTCGCGGATCGAGGCGATGGCGATGCGGAGCTGCTGCTGCTCGGTGACGTAGTGCGAGCCGGGGTAGATCGCGATGCGGTCGAGCGTGCCGAGCACCTTGCCGCGGACGGGATCGACCTCCTTGATGGCCTCGATCTCGTCGCCGAAGAACTCGACGCGGATCGCGACGGTCTCTTCGTACGCCGGGAAGATCTCCACGACGTCGCCGCGCACGCGGAAGGTGCCGCGGTGGAAGTCGATGTCGTTGCGATCGTACTGGATGTCGACGAGGCGGCGGAGCAGCTCGTCGCGGCGGAGCTCCTGGCCGCGCTCCATCTTGATGAGCAGGCCGTGGTAGCTCTCGGCCGAGCCGATGCCGTAGATGCAGCTCACGGAGGCGACGATGAGCACGTCCGGCCGGGACAGGAGCGCGTGCGTGGCCGCGTGGCGCATCCGGTCGATGGCGTCGTTGATGATCGCGTCCTTCTCGATGAAGGTGTCGCTCGCGGGGACGTACGCCTCGGGCTGGTAGTAGTCGTAGTAGCTGACGAAGTAGTGGACGGCGTTGTTCGGGAAGAGCTCGCGCATCTCGCCGTAGAGCTGGGCCGCCAGCGTCTTGTTCGGCGCGAGGACGAGCGTCGGGCGCTGGAGTTGCTCGATGACCTTGGCCGCCGTGAACGTCTTGCCGCTGCCCGTGACGCCGAGCAGGCACTGGAAGGTCTCCGATCGGCCGAAGGCCCCGCTGATTTCCTCGATCGCGCGAGGTTGGTCGCCACGCGGGGTGAAGCCTGAGACGAGCTCGAAACGCCTTGACACGAGGGCGGGCAACCTAGTCGCCAAGGGCAGCCCGCGCAACCCGGCGCACCCATGCGCACGTTCGCTGCACGCGAACCTTCTCGCTGCGGTTCACGCGTGCTACCCGAGAGACCCTTCGCCCGAGGTTTTCCCATGGCAGAAGCCCCCGCAGTTCTCGATGGCCACCCGTACGCCGCTTTTCTCGATCGCGTGGAGAAGCCCGCGCGTTACACCGGCGGTGAGGTCGGCTCGGTCGTCAAGGACTGGTCCAGCGTGGAGGCGACGGTCTGCCTCGCGTTCCCCGACGTCTACGACATCGGGATGAGCCACCTCGGGTTCAAGATCCTCTACAAGCTCCTGAACGACGATCCGCGCACGCTGGCCGAGCGCTGCTACGCGCCGTGGAAGGACGTCGAGGCAGAGCTACGAGCCCGAAACATCCCGCTCGTTTCGTTGGAAACCAAACGAAAATTGCGGGACTTCGACGTGGTCGGCTTCTCGCTCCAGTTCGAGCTGACCTACACGAACGTCCTGCTCATGCTGGACCTCGGCGGCGTGCCGCTGCGCTCGTCCGATCGTGGCGAGGACGATCCGCTGGTCATCGCCGGCGGGCCGGTGGCGACGCACCCCGAGGCGGTGAGCGCGTTCATCGACGCGGTCGTGATCGGCGACGGCGAGGAGAAAGCGACCCAGGTGGCGCTGACCTGGGCGCGGCTGCGCAAGGCGGGCGTGCCGCGGCGCGAGCGGCTCGTGGCGCTGGCGAAGCTCGGCGCGGTCTATGTGCCCTCGCTTTACCGGACGGAGGTCGATCCGGAGACGAGTTTCCAGATCGTGAAGGCGCCGATCGAGAAGGGTTTGCCCTTGCCGATCGATCGCGCGCTCGTCGACCTCGACAAGTACCCGTTCCCCGCCGTGAGCCCGACGGGCGGGCCGGAGGCGATCTTCGATCGCGTGTCGATCGAGATTGCGCGCGGTTGCACGGAAGGGTGCCGCTTCTGCCAGGCGGGCATGATCTACCGGCCCGTACGCGAGCGGGACCCCGAGCAGGTGGTGAACACGGTGCTCGAAGCGGTGCGCGCGTCGGGCAACGACGAGGTGTCGCTGACGGCCCTCAGCACGGCGGACGTGTCGTGCATCTCGCCGCTCATCAAGAAGGTCGCCGACAAACTCGCGAAGGAGCGCGTGAGCATGAGCGTGTCGTCGCTGCGCGCTTACGGACTCGAGCCCGATTTGCTCGACGAGCTCAAGCGGGTGCGCGCGACGGGGCTGACGTTCGCGCCGGAGGCGGGCACGCAGCGGATGCGCGACGTGGTGAACAAGAACGTCACCGAGGAGCAGCTCCTCGAGACGGCGGAGCGCATCTTCTCGCGCGGCTGGGACCGGATGAAGCTCTACTCGATGATCGGCCTGCCGACCGAGGAGGACGCGGACGTCACCGGGATCGTGGAGATGGGCGTGCGCACGGCCGGCGTGGGCCGGAAGATCGGCAAGAAAAACGTGGAGGTGACGGTGAGCGTGTCGACACACGTTCCGAAGCCCCACACGCCGTTCCAGTGGGCCGCGATGGATTCGCTCGGCGAGGTCGCGCGCAAGCAAGATCTCCTGCGGCAAACCGTGAAGTACCACCGCAACGTGAAGCTCAAGACGCACGGCGCCGAGGCGAGCGTGCTCGAAGGGATCTTTGCGCGCGGAGATCGGAGCCTGTGCGACGTGCTGGAGCGCGCGTACCGGAACGGGGCGCGCTTCGATTCGTGGGACGATCGGCTGCGGCTCGACGTGTGGGAGGAGGCCTTCACGCACTTTGGGACGGATCGAACGCGGTTCCTCGGGACGATCCCCGTGACCGCGCGGCTGCCCTGGGACCACATCGATGTCGGCCTCGAAGAAGGGTTTTTGGCGCGCGAGTACCGGAAGGCGCTGCAGAACCGGTTGAGCCCACCGTGCGGGAAGGTCGCGGGGACGTTCGTGCACCACACGAACGTGGAGGACGCGGTCGCGGATCAACGCAGGCTCGTTTGTTACGACTGCGGCGTGGCCTGCGACATGACGCAGATGCGAGGCGAGCGGGTCGACTTCCTCCGCAAGCTCGGCGCGAACAAGCGGCTGCCGCTGATCACGGATGCCGTGGTGGCGGCGGCGCCGGTCGTCGAGGCCCCCGTGGACGACGAGGCCGAGGCGATCGAGCAGGCGCCCGCGCCGGTGAAGAAGGCTCCGCCGATGAAGGGGCGCGGCGGATTTTTGTATCGCATCCGGTTCGAGAAGACGGGCGCGATGGCGCTGCTCGGGCACCTCGACGTGGTGCGAGAGCTTCCGCGCGTGTTCCGGCGCGTCGGTGAGCGGATGGTCTACACGAAGGGCTTCCACCCGAAGCCCGACATGATCTTCTCGCCCGCGCTTTCCCTCGGCGTGGCGAGCCTCGACGAGTACGCGGACGTGCGGCTCGAACGCGCGCTCGAGCCCGCCGAGGTCGCCTCGCTCGTCGAGCGGATGAACACGGCGAGCCCCTCGGGCCTCCGGTTCCGCGGCGCCGCGCTGCTCGGGCCCGAGGACGCGGCGATCTCACGCGTGATCCGGGGCGCGCGGTACGTGCTCGCGTTCGCGCGCGCGGCGCTCGTGGTGCCGCCCGGGCAAACCGCCGAGGAGATGCTCGCCGCCGCGTGCCGCACGGCGATGGCGGCGCCGTCGCTCCCGATTCGGCGCGAGATCGAGGGGATCGGCAAGATCGTCGACGTGCGGAAGTACCTGCTCGCGGTCGAGGTGGGCGGCGCGGAGGCACGCGCGGCGCTCGAGCGCGCAGGGCTGTTCGGTGATCTCGTCGCGCTCGACGTGTTCGTGGAGATCACGGGCTCGGGCGCGGCGAAGTCGTCGGAGATCGCGGCCGTGATCTGCGGGGAGGGCGGCGTCGCTCCGGCGCACCGCGCCATCCGCCTGGAGCTCTTCGGCGGCGCCTCGGACGCGCGCTTCTCGCCGCTCGATCTCGCCGCGGTGAAGAGCGCGCTCGGCCGGGAACGCGCGTCGGCCTCCGCCGCCGGCGCGCCCGTCCTCGTGTCGGCCGGCGCCGAGTGACAGCACGCTCGCTTTTGGATAGGAAACGCCCTCCCGTTCGTGCTCGTCCTCCCGCTCCTCTGCGCGGTCGCCCTCGCCGCCGGCCTGATTGACGCGATCGCCGGCGGCGGCGGACTGCTCACGGTGCCCGCGCTGCTCGTGGCGCTCGCCGATCCCCGCCTCGCGCTCGGCACGAACAAGGGGCAGGCCGTCTTCGGCTCGGGCGCGTCGCTCCTCTCGTTCGTGCGCGCGGGCCACGTCGACAAGAAGCGCTTCTGGCCGACGTTTCTCGCCGCGGGTCTCGGCTCCGCGGCGGGCGCGCGCGCGCTGCTGTCGGCGCGCCCCGAGGTGCTGCGGCCGATCGTGCTCGTGCTCCTGATCGGTGTCGCCGTCTTTTTCGCGGCGCGCGGAGGGCGACGGCCGAAGGCGGCCCCGAAGCCCGACGCGCCGCCTCCCGCGCCAAAGCCTTGGGTGATCGCCGAGCGTCGTCCGCTCGCGACGGCCGTGACCATCGCGCTCGTGATCGGCGCTTATGACGGCTTCTTCGGACCCGGCACGGGGACGTTTCTGATCCTGCTCTACACCACGGTGTTCGGCGACGACCTCACGCGCGCGACGGCCAACGCGAAGGTCGCGAACTTCGCCTCGAACCTCACCGCGATGGTGAGCTTCGCGCTCGCCGGACGGATCGACTTTCGCCTCGCGTTGCCGATGGCCGTGGCGCAAGCCGTGGGCGGCGTCCTCGGCGCACGCGCGGCCGTGAAGGGCGGCGAGCAGCTCATTCGCTCGGCCGTCCTGCTCGTCTCGCTCGCGCTCGCGGCGCGGCTCGCCTACCAGATCCTCGCGGGCGGCTGAACTTCTCCGCCCGTGGCACCCGCAGGGCGGAGGGCCCTGCGCACACGACGACCCACCGATGCGACAGCGTTGTCAGAGGAGGCGCCTTCGCACCCTCGGGCAGGACGCTGGAATTGCGGGCAAGCGTGCGCGGCCCGGCTCTTGCTCAATGCTCTCGTCGCAGCGCGCGAGCGCTCTTCCTTTGCTTCGCTTGGATCGGTCCCCCGGCGTCGGCGTGTGATGGCAGCGAGTCGACGAGGACCACGCCGCCGCCGGGGGACCTTGCTTCTCGCGTCTTCGCGCTAGACTCGCGCGCCGTGACGATGGCATCCGATCCGAACGATCGAGACGCGCGCGCGGCGGCCCTCGCGATCGCAGGCGCTCTCGGGGCAGGCGTGGCCCACGAACTCAGGAACACGCTCGCCGCGATCGAGTCGGCGCTCTACCTCGCGCGGCGCCACGCGGAGGATCGTGCGCGCCTCGGCGAGCACCTCGCCCGCGCGGAGAACGAGGTGCGGAAGGGGCAAGCGGTGATCGACCGTGTCCTCGGCCTCGCGCGCGGCGAGCCGCTCGACGTGGAGCCTGCGTCCGTCGCGGAGATCGTGGCTTGTGCGGAGCGAGAGCTCTTCGACGTGAACGCGACGATCGAGGTGCGGGTGGCGCCGCCGGATCTCGAGGTCATCTGTGATCGGATCCTGATCGAGCGGGTGATCGCGAACCTGCTCCTGAACGCGCGTGACGCGCTCGAAGGCCGCGCGAGGGGGCGGATCGTCGTGCGGGCGCTCGCCTCCGGCGAGGCTGTCGTGGTCGACGTCGAGGACGATGGGCCGGGGATCGATCCGGCGATCGCGCCGCGCATCTTCGAGCCGTCCGTGACCAGCAAGCCGACGGGCACGGGGCTCGGGCTCGCCTTGTGCCGCATCATCGCGCATGCACACGGCGGCACGGTCGAGGCGCTCGGCGCGCCCTCGGGCGGCGCGCTCTTCCGGCTCACGTTGCCCGCAAAGCGCGTTTCCTAGAGCGCCGAGCCGTTCGGCGCTCGGCGAGATCGCGAAGCGAGCTCGCCTCGGGGGGTGAATCGACCGGGCTTTGCCCGGGCGAGAGGGGGACGCGAGGCGTCCCCCTCGGGACAAAAGAGCTAGAACATCGAGCGGTTGTCAAACCGATCGATGTTCTAGCGCCGCGTGCGCCCGCCGCGGACGAGCTGCGCCACGGCCTCGCCGAGCCCTTCGAGCGTGAGCTGGTACATCGGGAACACGTCCTTCACGATCTGCACCGTGCCGTGCGACCAGCCGCTCGGCGGATCCGGGTTCAGCCAGACGGACCGTTCGAAGTGCTCGCGCAACATCGCGAGCCACCCGACGCCCGGCGTGCCTGCGTCGTCGCCCCAGCTCGCCGCGCCGAGCAGCTCGTAGGGCGCCATCGACGCGTCGCCGACCATCACCAGCTTGTAGTGCTTGCCGCACTCGTGGATGAGGTCCCGCACGCTCACCGGGTCCTGAAACCCCTCGGTTTTGTAAACCTTCCCGTAGACGCAGTTGTGGAAGTAGTACGTGCGAAGCTCCTTCCAGTGCGTCGCGCGCTTGGCCGCGCTGAAGAGCTGCGAGACGGCGTGCGCGTACGGATCCATCGAGCCGCCGACGTCCATCATCAGGAGGACGCGCGTGTTCGGCCGTCGCGGCGGACGCGTCACGACCTCGAGCTCGCCTGCGTTCCGCGCCGTCGCGTCGATCGTCCCCTCGATGTCGAGCTCCTCGAGGGCGCCCTCGCGTTCGAAGCCGCGGAGCTTGCGCAGCGCCACCTCGATCGTGCGCACGTCGAGCGTGATGTCGCTGCGGTACGAGCGGTACTTGCGCGCGTCTGCCGTATGAATCGCGCTCTTGCCGCCCGAGCCGCCGCCCATGCTGATCCCCGACGGATGGAAGCCCGCGCGGCCGAACGGCGACGTCCCGCCCGTGCCGATCCACCGATTGCCCCCGTCGTGACGCTCCTTCTGCTCACGCAGCCGCTCCTCGAACTGGCGCAGCACCTCGTCGAGGTCGAGCGCCTCGATCATCGCCTTCTCTTCCTCGCTGAGCTGCCGGAGCTGCTTCGGATCCTGCAGCCACGCCTTGAGCTCCTCGGCGATCTTCTTCGCCTCCACGTGCACACCGCGGAAATGCTTGGCGAAGGCGAGGTCGAAGTCGTCGAGGTGGGCCTCGGAGTGCACGCAGAGGGCCCGCGCCACGTGGTAAAAACCCTCCAGCGACGAGTCGTGCAGCCCCGCGGCGAGGGCGCGGCCGAGCGCCACGGCCTCCTGCGTCCCGACCGGCACCTGCCTGCCCCGCAGCTCGTACAGGAAATCGAGGAACATCCTGGGGAGAGCTTAACCTCTTCCGCGTCCTCTGCTCCCCGTTCCGGACGTCTCTCTCGCGTCCGGGATGCGCTCGCGGCTCCCCTCCGCGCGTGCTCTTGTGTATGGTTCCCAGAATGGCGAACAAGGAGGAACTGGTCCAGACGGTCAAGGCCATCGTGAAGCACTGGCGGGATGGCCAGCTCGACGAGGCGTACGCGGGCTACCGCGATCTCTTCTCGAGGCCGGATTTCGCGGAGCATCGGCCGGAGGACCAGAGGAGCGCACTGAAGCTCATGATCATGGCGAAAGGCGCGCCGAACCCCGAGCGGCCCACGCCTGCGATGGTCGAGGCGCATCGCACCGCTGTGCCACCCCTCACGGACCTCGTGTCGGCCCTCGGCGACCCGGCAGATCACGAGATGCTCGGCATCTGTCACGTCTTGCTCGGCAACCTGGAGGCCGCGCGCGCGATCTTCCGGGCTGGGCTCGCGATCGAGCGTCAAAGAAATCCGCAGTCGGATCTGTGCGGATCGCTCATGAAGCGGTTCAGCCTGATCTAGTTCGTCGCCGCGCGACCCACCTTTTCGCGTGGTGTCCTGCTACGATGGCGCGAGAAGCATGCACGTCATCTGCGTGGCCAGCCAAAAGGGAGGCGTCGGTAAGACCACGATCTCGCTCAATCTGGGTCTCGCCCTCGCCCGGGCCGGCAACCGCACGCTGCTCATGGAGCTCGACGCGCAAGGCAGCCTCTGCCTCTCGCTCGGGCTCCCCGACCGCGCGCGGCCAGGCATCGCAGAGGTGCTCACGGGCGCCGAGCACATCGGCAACGTCCTCCTCCGGACCCGCGACCCGCAGCTCCACGTGCTCAGCGTCGGCCGCGTCGATCCCACGACCGTCGCGGGCTTCGAAGAGGCGCTCACGCGCACCGGCATGCTCACCGGGATGCTGAGCAAGCTCGAGAGCGAGTTCGACATCGTCCTCCTCGACTGCCCCGCGGGCCTCGGCAAGGTGACGAGCCGCGCGCTCGAGGCCGCGACGCACGTGCTCTCGCCGCTCCAGGCCGAGCCACTCGCGCTGCGCTCCGTTGGCCAGCTCCTCGCGCTCGTCGACCGCGTCCGCGCCGAGAAAAACCCGCGCCTCACGTTGATCGGCATCGTGCTCTCGATGTTCGACCGGCAGACGCCGGCCTCGCTCGAGGTCGCCGAGACGTTGTGGACGCGTTTCCCGGGCGGCATCATCCTCGACAGCGTGATCCCCCGCGACGAGGTGTTCCTCGAAGCGTCGCTGCGCGGCTCGCCGCTCCTGCTCATGCAGAAGCGCCCGCCGCCGCTCGCGCGTGTCTTCGATCAGCTCGCGAACGACGTGCTCGATCGCCTCGACAGTCAGAGCGGCGCCGCCACGGAGGAGGACGATGGCCCGATCCCGCTCCTCGTTTGACCTCACGAACGCGATCGCGGCCGCGACCTCGCTCTCGGGAGAAGAGAAGGGCAAGAAGAAGCCGCCCGCCGTCGAGCCGCTGCCGCCCGATCTCGTCTCCTTCGATCCCGGGGCGACCGCGCCGGCGACCGAGGCCTCGCCGCCGCCGCTCCAGCCGACGACGCCGCGTGGCGGGCACGGCGCGGCCTCTGCCGCACAGGACCCGGACGCGAGCTTGGGCGATTCGCCGCGGAACCTGCCGAAGCTGCCGGATCTCTCGGGCATCACGAGCCCCGTGAAGCGCTGCGAGAAGATCGTGCAGTGGATCGGCGAAGTCACGGGTGCGACCGACGTGTTCCTCGCCGACGCCGCGGGCCTGCCGCTCGCCGGGGCCGTGAGCGACACCGAGGCGAAGCTCGCGGGCTCGGGCCTCGTCGCCTCGTCGATCGCCTCGCTTGCGTCCGCGGTGCCCGGCAACCTGGGCGCGACGTTCGAGATGCACATCGGCGAGGGGCCGTGCTTTCAGCTCATCGGCTTCCAGGTCGGCCCGACGCTCTTTTTCGTCGGCTTGAACCGCGCCCGCCCGCTCACGCCCAACCAGTCCCTGGGGATTCGCCTCGCTTGCCGGCATGCGCTCGGCGACGCGTTGCGTACCGGAGGACCATGACGGCGCGGCCTGCTCGGCCGAAAGGAGCTCCCACCGGCGCGTCCCTCGTCGAGCAGCTCGCCGCGAGCGTCGACGGGTGCGAGGCGATCGTCGCGTTCCACATCGCCGACGGGAAGATTCACGCGGCCTGGATTCGCCCGGGATCCGGCTACACCGCGGGCGCCATCACGCAGAGCCTGCGTGAGGTCTACAAGACGAGCCAGGTCCACGCGCGCCGGCTCGATTTCCTCTCGCCCTCGCCCATGCTCGATCCGGGCTCGGCCGACCTCTCCGACCCGCTGATCACGCTGGAGATGCCGGGCCGCGTGATCGTGCTCCGGCGCGTGCACAGCCACGTCGTCGCGGCCTCCTTCGACGGCACGGTGCCGCTCGGCTTCGTCCGGTACCACGCGGCGCGCATCACCATGACGCTCCGGCCGGAGCTGCCGGAGGAGCCGGCCACGCCGTCCTCGGGCGTGCCTGCGGTCTCGGCGCCGCCGCCGACCGTGAACGTCGTCTCGAAGCCCGCGCCGGACGACGCCGAGCATGAGGAGCCGGCGCGTACGCTCGCGTTTCCGGCGAGCGGCGCGGTCGTCGTGCGTTCGTCGCGCCCGCCTCCGCGCGGCACGAAGGCGGAGATCGACCGCGCGACGAAGCTCCTCGCGTACCTCGACGCCCATGCGCCCGATCCACACGTCGTGCGCCTCCGCGTCTCGCTCCGCGCGGGCATCAAGCCGATCGCGCTCGACCACCCCGAGTCGCTCGGCGCCGACGCGATGGTCCTGCTCGAAACGGCGGCGGAGGACATCCTCGGCATCGACCGCGCCGAGCTTCGGAGCAAGTTATGAGGTCGCTCGGCGAGCTCGTCCGCGACCTGCAGCCGCACTCGCTCCTGACGTTGAGCGACCAGCTCGTCTACGTCCAGAGCCACCACCACGCGATCTTCCTCGATCAGACGGTCTCGGACGCGCTCGGCGGCGAGGGCTGGGCCGTGCGCAAGCAATCTGCCTTCGAGAGCACGCACGCGCTGCTCGAAGCGGTCTTCAAGGCGCAGAGCGTCGAGGGCGCGAAGGACCGGCTCGAAGCCGCGTCCACGCTTTTCTCGGCGATGGGCCATGGAAAGCTCGTTTTCGACGTGACGGCCGAGGGCGGCATGGTGCGCGGCGAGGCGCTCTTCTACGGGGCGAGCTTCGCCGAGAAGTACGGCAAGAAGATCCGCCACAAGCAACCGGTCGACTCGTTCGCGGCTGGCTTCTCGGCGGCGGCGGCGAGCCTCGCGTTTCCCTCGGACTGGGGGCATTTCGAGGCCGAGGAGGTCGCGTGCGTGGGGCGGGGGGATGCCGGCTGCACCTTCACGCTCTCGCGCCGCCCGGAGAGGCCGCGGCTCGGGATGGCGGTCACGCGCCAGGTCGTGGCGGGGCTCCCGCTCAAGGCGCCGCCGCTCGACGCGCCGGCCTCGCAGTATCCGCATGCCATTCCCTCGGCAATGCGGGTCCTCCGCAACCTCGCGGCGACCGAGGAGGGCGCGCTTGCGGCGTTTGGCGTGCGCCTCGCGATCGTGCCGGTCGGGTACGTCAACCAGATCACGTTCGACACGATGCACCTTTTGGAGAGCCGCACGCCGGAGCTCGTGCCGGTGTATGCGGCGCTCGTGCGCGAGGCGGCGCAGGCGGGGGCGTTTCATTTGCTCGGCGGGGTGCTCTCGTCGCCGGAGTGGGCGATTTCTTCGAAGGCGACGGGGCCGGTCGAGCACCGGCTGGAGAAGCTCCTTTCGATTGCTCGCGTGCTCGGCTGGGGCCGCTGGTATTCGGTCGAGTTTTTCCCGGGCCAATCGCTCGTCGTGCGGAGCCCGACCACGCAGGAGAGCATCTATTACGGGACGCGGTATGGTGCGTCCGTGCGAAACCGCCTTTTCTTTCAGCAGGGCGCGGTCCTCGCCGTGATGCAGCTCCTCCACCGGGTGGATTTCGCGGCGCCCAATCCGATCAGCGCGGCGTCTTACGCGAGGCTCTTCGGCGGCGGTGGCGTGCGGTTCCATGTGGAAGAGACGCGCTCGCCGCTGCGCGGGGACGATATGTGCGAGATCGTGGTCGAGGTGCTGGCGGATCGGTGAATTGGGGCGTCCGCGCGGGCAAACACGCACCCCGTTGATTGACAGAACCCAATGCCTCGTGTCTCCTGTGGGCCATGAGGGGTCCACGCCTGCATAACCTCCTCTCGTGGGGGCTCCTCGGCTGCGCGACGATGGCGCTCGTGCCGCTCGGCTGCGCGGCGAAGATCGTCTATCCCAAGGTGGAGGACGAACGCCCGCGGGTCCCGGACGCCACGGCGGAGCGGCTGCGCGAATGCGTTGATGCGTTCGGGGGTGACCTTCCCCGAGGGTACTTTACGTTCGAGTACACGGTGAAGGCGGACGAAGAGGGCCGCGTGGTGGATGTGGAGTCGAAGGGCGTGCCGCATGCGGATCTCGCGGCGTGCACGCGGATCGCGCTGCGAGGCATGACCGTCCCGGAGGAGCTCGTCAGGCTGCGCGAGCTGCGCCTGCCCGTGTCGCCCGCTTCTACGCACGGGCAGGCGGCGGCCGAGCGTGGGCTCGTCGGGCACCCCGGTGCGCTCGTGATCGTGGCGGTCGCGCTCGCGGACCTGATCATCGAGGCGGCCCCCGTCGTCGTCGTGATCGCCGCGTCGGTGGAGATCGGTAAGTCGGATATTGCGGAGGTGGCTCGGAAGAAGAAGAAGGACCCGTGTCAAGAGCCCCTGAACGACTGTCTCGACTCGGCTCGACAAAGCAAAGACGGGGGTAAGTGGAAACATTCAATATGCGTGGCATGCCATGAGCAGTGTAGGGGGAGCGGCAAATGGCCCGACGGAATCATGATGTCCAAGTGGGAGAGCTGTAAATGAGAGACAACTTGGGAGCGCGCCGAGAGATGGAGGGGGACGAGCTAGCTTTCTGCAACGCTGCCGGGCGCCTCTTGGTCAAATCTATGGATGAGGAGCGAAGCTTTGCCGAGTCCGTAGACGACTTACGCCGGCTCGAAGCGGAGTTCGTGGCCCGCGCAGGCGACGATGAATGGGACGTGCGCGAGACGAGGCGACGCATCGCCGAGCTCATCCTCAACGTGGCGCTATCGAAGCGCCCTCCCCTCGAAGTCTGCCGCGAGGCCTGGAAGGACATCGTTCGCCTCGGCTTCTCGGGCAAGGACCGAGAATACGTGATGGCCTGGTTCTTCGCGGATTGCTGTCGGTACGACGAGCAGCCCGAGGAGGGGCTCGCCGTGCTAGAGCCGCTCATCGCCGAGCTTCAGCGAGGGCTCGAAGAGGCGAGGGCGACGCAGAGCGACACGGATTTCTACGAATACTACCTCGAAGACCTGCGGAAGCTGCGTGACGAGCTCCTGGCCCAGCAAAGGGGCGAACAAATCCCGGGAAAGAGCACGCGGCGGACGGATGTGCAACAAGAGGACGGCGAGCCATCGACCTGAGAGCATGCGGGGATTGGTAATATCCAAGCCTGCTTTCAGCAATATATTGAAAAAATGATTGAAGCGGAGATCGAGGAGCGCGCCCGTCTCTTCCGCGAGCTCATCGAGCGTCGCAAGGCGCGGACAAAGCCGCGAAGCGAATGACCCTCGTCACCCAGGCAGATCCGTCGTGGGTCAGGTCCGCGACGCCTTTTCGTCCGTGGCGCCGGTCGGGCTCGCCTGCGCCTCCTGCGCGCTCGCCTCGTTCTTCTTCCGCGTGGCGGCGGCCTTGTCGGCGTACATCGAGCGATAGGTCAGCGTCTCCTCGAAGACCGCCAGGAGCCCCGGCTTTTTATCATCGTGCGCGCTGTCGATCACGGATTTGCCGAGCCGGCTGATCAGCGATTCGAGCCTGTCCTCGTGATAGACCTCGCTCTCGCACAGCACCTCGGCGAGCTTGACGACGCCGTGCTTGTCTTTGCGGATGAGCGCGAGCGTCTCGGCCGTCTCGAGGATCTCCTTGTAGGTATCGGCGTGAATGCGCGCCTCGTCGCCGTGCGCGGGCATGGCTTTGGCGAGCTCGCCGAGCACCCGCTCGATGCCGGGCTTCGACCGGCGATACCGGTTGAGCCCCCCGCTCCTCACGTCGATGAGCTTGTGCTTGTAGTGCTGCACATCAAAGGCCCCCACCCCCGTGTACTTCCCGACCGCGTCGTCATCCATGGAACCCTCCGGCGCCCGCGCGAAACGAAACGTCGTAGGGTACGAGGCGATAAGTCCCGTGTCAAACCATACGAATCAGTAGCACGATCCATGCGTGGTCTCGGCTTCATGAAGTGAAGTCTCATCATGCATCATGCGATGTCACATCTGTTGGATGCGATGCGTCATCTGCATGATGTGATATCGTATCCTCCATCTTGGGAGATGGCATTTTGGAGGTGCCACCTATTGATGGTCATACAAAGACCGATCATCACCACAGCAAGGATCATACTGAAGCGACATGCGTCATCTGAACTCCGAGTATGAGACATCGTGTCTGCGCTTCGAGAAAAGGATGTCGTCAGTCACGAGATCTCGGTCTGCGGGAGGTGTGGTCGTATCTGCCGGCCTGGATGTCCTAGATCGCGGATGTGTGATCTCCTCCGCCCCCATGGAGGTCTCCGGTTGAGGCGAGCGTCTCCTTCGCGGTATCCTCGCTCCCGATGAACTACGTGGTCCAGGCAGGCGACACGCTGAGCAAGATCGCTTCGCGCAATGGTCTGACCGTCCGCGAGATCGTCTCGGCCAACCCGCAGCTCACGAATCCGAACGTCCTGTCCGTCGGGCAGCGCCTCGTCCTGCCCACGGCAGAAGGCGCCGGGAGCAGCGGCGGCGGCGGCGGCGGCGATGGCGGCACGAACGCCGCGTCCGACACGCGCCCCACCACCACCGAGACGAGCGGCGCGAATCGCTCGAACACCCCGCTCACCTCGCCGAACAGCGATTGGATCCTGCCGGGCGAGGGCCTCGCGCTGAAGCTCGTCCCCACCGATTTCGCGAACGCCGCGCGGGAGCTCGGCTGCGAGACGGCGGCCGTGCGCGCGGTCGCCGAGGTCGAGTCCGGCGGGCGGAGCGGCTTCGACGCGCAGAAGCGGCCCAAGATCCTCTTCGAGGTCCACAAGTTCCGCAAGCACACGGCCCGGCGCTACGACCAGAGCCACCCGCACCTCTCCGCCCCTTACGAGAGCCCTCGCCGCAAGGAGAGTTATCGCAAGGACCAGTGGCAGGTCCTCCGCGAGGCATTCACGCTCGACCCCGAGGCCGCGGTGAAGAGCTGCTCGTGGGGCATGTTCCAGGTGCTCGGCGAGAACCACGTGATGTGCGGGTGGCGCAACGTCCGCACGTTCGTGGAGGACATGTTCGTCTCCGAGGCGCAACACATGCGCGCCTTTCTCGGGTTTTGCCGCGACAAGCGGCTCACCCGCCACCTCTTGACGAAGAACTGGGCCGCCTTCGCCCTCGGGTACAACGGCGAGGACTACGCCTCGAACCAGTACGATACCAAAATGGCCGAGGCATACCGTCGGTACAGCCGAAATTGAGCTGCTGGGCGCCGGACCCGCGATCGGAATAGGTTCAATCACGATGGACGTAGAATCAACCTGCCCGCTCCGCGTCGCCGCGCGGGTCTGGACCTCGGCGCACGGCGCCCCGTTGCTCACGGTCGCGTGCAAAGCCACCTACGTCCTCCTCCCGGGGACGTCGCAGCTCGCCCCCGAGCAAGAAGCGCTCAACGAGGACGATAACTACTGGGACGACGATCCCGCGCGTAGCCTCTATGCGCCGAGCGAGCTCGCGCCTTACAAACCCTGCGCCGACATCGTGCTCGTCGGGTATGCCTTCGCGCCCGGCCGCGTCCCCACGACGTCCTTTCACGTGCGCATGATCGTGGGAGACGTCGACAAATCGATCGAGGTCGCGAGCGACCGCGTGTGGGCGGCGGACGGGACGCTCCAGGACGGCAGCCGCGTGGTGCGAATGCCCCTTCGTTACGAGCGCGCGAGCGGCGGTCCGGGGACGTGGAATCCCGTCGGCGTGCGCTGCGCCGGTCCGCCCGACGCCTACGGAAGGCTGCCCCTGCCGAACCTCTTGCCGCCCGGAAAGACCCCGATGCGCCGGGGTGATTTCGTCGAGCCCATCGGGTTCGGGCCCATCGCGCCGACGTGGCCCTCGCGCATGGAGAAGCTCGGGCCTTATGCAGGCGTCTGGGATTCTCGGCGCTGGTACGAGCGGCCGTTGCCCGAGGGATTCGACGCGTCGTTCTTCAACGTGGCGCCGCGGGATCAGAATGTGAGCGAGCTGCGGGACAACGAGCGCATCGTGCTCGAAAACCTGCACCCCGAGCACGAGCGCCTCTCGACCAGCTTGCCGGGGCTCCGGCCCCGCGCCGTGGCGGAGCGCGCCCCCGGCCGGCGCGAAGAGATTGCCCTCACGGCCGATTCCATGTGGATCGACACGGGACGTGGCCTCTGCACGTTGGTGTGGCGAGGCCGGCTGAACCTCGCGCATCCTCGCGAGCCCGGTCGGATCACGGTGAGCCTCGACGAAGCGCGTGGCCCCGCGTCCAGCGCGTCGGTCCCGTCCGCCGCATCCGCCCCGCCCATGAGCGAGAAACCGAGGCGGCCCCTCACCATGACCATCGACCCCACGGAGACGACGCACGTTCGTCCTTTGGAGCCCTCGCGGCAGGTCATGCCGTTCATGATGCAGCAGCCCGTGGTCGAGGCCCCCCCGGCCGGCGCGCCCGTTCGTCCGAGCAGCGCCCTCGCGGGTCTGCCCTTCGCGTCGTTGTCGGCCGCGTCCCCGCCCGTCCAGGCGGCCCCGCCCATGCAAGCGCCTCCGCCGAGCGCGCCTCCGCCCGTCCAGGCGCCTCCGCCGATGCAGGCGCCTCCGCCGATGCAGGCGCCTCCGCCGAGCGCGCCCCCGGCGTTCTGGCCCGTGCCCTCGCTGGAGCAACCGGCCGCGAAGGTCTCGATCGGGCAGCGGGTCGTCGCCGAGAGCGTGCCGCCGTCGCCGTCGTCGTCCGAGGTCGTCCCCGAGCCGGCCACGCCGCCCGCGTACCGCGCGTCGCGCGTCTCGCCGAACGACCCGTACATCGACCTGCTCTGGTTCGACAAAACCGCGCCGAAGCGGGTGCGCGCGCAGGCGAGCTTCGCGGAGGAGCTGCGCGACCCGAGCGAGAGCGGCGCGTGGCTCACGCTCGACGACACGCAGCAGCCGAAGCAGGAGATCAAGGATCGTCGCGACGTCGTGCGTGTCCTTCGGCGCGTCACGCCGGTCGACGGCGACGGCGTGATGCGCGCAATGGCGGAGGCCATTGACGAGGAGGGCGCGCTCACGCCGCCGCTCGTGGTGGTCACCGGCGAGGTGCAGCTCTTTTTCAACGAGGTGCAGACGCTCAAGGCGACGATCGCGGTGACGTCGCCGCTCGCAGGCGCGGACAAACGGCTGCGCGAGACGCTCGACGCCGCGAACGAGCTCGTGCAATCGGACTGGAAGTGCACCGCGCTCGCGGCCGACGGCATGACGAGCCGGCTGCGCGAAGCGTTCGTGCAGGCCAATCGATCGCTACCGAGCAACTTTCTCGACCAGAACATCGAGCGCGTGCTGCTCGAACAGCGCAGCTATCAGAAGCGCATGATCCTGGGAGAGAAGCGCATCCGCGCGTCCCTCGTGCCCGAGGGCTCGTCCACGCCGATCCCTTGTTATCTCTCGGAGGAGCTCGAGGCGAAGCTGCCGCTCTTTCAGCGCTTCCGCGCCGCGGTCATCGCCGAGGCGCGCGGGCAGCAGGATCAATACGAGACGAACCCGCTCGCGCTCGTGGCCCTGGCGTTGGGGCGTGTGCTCGGCATGCCGGGCCGGCGCTGAGGGTCAGGGGGGGTAGGGGATTGTCCGCCGCGCCGAAGTGCGCAGGTTGACGAGCGTGATCGTGTCGGCCTGGTCGCGGTAATAATGGTCGGATAACTCGCCCAGGACGACCTCGACGATGAGGCGGACCGCCTCGGCGTCGTCGAGGCCGTCGACGAGGATCTCGTAGGTGCATTCGAGCACGCGATCACGTGGTTCGAGGACGGGGATCTTGATCACGTCGACGGACAGGGGCTCGCCGCCCGCCTTTTCGAGGCGGGAGATCACGTGGTATCCGGGCGGCGGCACTTCGGCGTACGCGCCTTCGTAAATGGGTCGGGTCATCGTGGGGTTTTCGTGGGAGGGGGGCGCGCCGCTCAGGGGCGCCGTTTGTACCTGCCCGCGGCAGGGTCGTAAAAATAGTTGTCCGGGTTTTGCCGGGCGTACGGGGGTGGATTGCCTCCTTGTGCCATGCGCTCGCTGATCGACTGACCGCCCTGCGGGACAGCCCTCGGCGGCGTGGGCGGCACATTGGGCGCGTCGACGCGCGGTGCGGTGGGCAGATCGGGCGTATCGACGCGCGGGGCCGTGGGCAGATCGGGCGTGCCGGCACGCGGGGCGGTGGGCAGATCGGGCGTGCCGCCGCGCGAGCCGGTGGGCAGACTGGGCGCGCCGCCGCGCCCAGGTCGGGCGAGCCAGCCGGACCGGCCGAGCGTCCCGGTCTCATAGAAGGTGCGGACCCACGGGTTCAGGCCGCCGTACGTCTCGGCGAGCCAGAGCCCCCCATCACCCAGCGCCAAGCCGACATCCCAGCGCTGGGAGCTCGTCAGGGATCGAAGCGCCGGGAGGAACCCCTTGATGCCCTGCGTGAAGAGCACCCGGACCGCGCCGACCCCGGAGATGATGCCCAAAAGGACGCCGGCCTTGTCGATGAACGCCATCCACTCCCGGAACTTGTCGGAGATCTCGGGCCGCTTCGGAAGGAGCTGGATCCTCGGGCCGCCGATCCGGACGGTCTTGCACCCTTGGACGATCTTGCCGCTGCACTCGGTCTCGTCCGTCTCGCGCGCGGCGTTGAATCCCTCGATGTAGACGGTCTTGCTCCCGTCGGCGATCCGCGCGTCCCCGTGGTCGCTGCGCGAAAAGCTGTAAATGCCGAGGCCGATCATCCCGAGGGGGCCGAGGAGCGCGGCGACGACCACCTTGCCCGGCGTGATGGGAGGATCCCCACACGCGAGTTTGTCGTAGGCCCTCGCCGCCGGGGGACAACCCTGTCCTATGAAGACGGTCTTGGCGCCTTCCTTGATGACCCCGGATATCGATTTGGATTTTTGTCCTATCCACTCGCCGAACGAGAAACCCGCAACGGCACCCGTACACGCCATGGCCGCCGCCCCGATCACCGCGAACGCCACGGCGGCGAGTCCACCGGTGGCGACCGTGAGGATCCCCGCGACGCCAATGGCCACGCCGATGGCCAGCCCCATCGCGATCCCCGTGATCGCGCCGAGCAAGGCGTTCGAGTGTTCGATCGGGTCTCCGACACGTGCAGCAGGCGGGGGACCGGACATGGGGTTCTCCTCGTCTCGTCGTCAGCGTCCTTCGTCCAGAATCGGCCTCACCCTCACGGTCGCGAGCAGCCGCGCGAGTTCTTTCGAACAAGCCTCCTCGACGCGCGCCAGGCTCGCGGCCGTGAAGGTGACGAATTTCCCCCGCACGACGAGCGTGACTTGTTGCTGGAACATCTCGTTCTTCCCGTCGCGGAACGTCGAGCGAACCGAGAGCGCCCGCAGGCCCGCGACCACGCGTTCGTCCCGGCCCTTCTCCTCGAACCACGGCATGCGCTGCGAGAGATCCTTGACCTGGCTGCTCACGAAGTCGTCGAGCGTGCGCCCATTTTGATCCGCGCGCGAGACGAGCACCTTGAACTCGTCCACGCTCGGCTCGGGCCCGAGCACGTTCAAGGAGCGGTCGAACCACCCGCTCGGCAGCGGAAACACCGCCTGGTCGATCGTGTACTCGCTCATTGTTTTCGGAACTTGATGCCGGAGAGCATCTGCTCGAGATACGCGTCGCACTGAGGCGCGAGCTTCACGACGCTCGACGCGGTGAAGACCAGGACCTCGCCATAATAAGGCACGTAGACCTGGTGCTGATACATCGTCCCGCCTTGCACGGGCCATTGAATGCGGGCTTCGAGCCCCGAGAGAGGCCCCACCATGCGCTCCCGCTGGCCGAGGATGTTGAGCTTGGGCACGCTCTTGGCGATCTCCTTGAGCTTCCCGAGCACGAAGGGCCGAAGCTCCGCGTCCCCGAGCGGGTCCCGCGTGACCACGATGTTGAAGGGGACGCGGTCGCCGGGCGCGCTGACGAAGATGTTCACGGAGCGGTCGCTCCATTCATCCGGCACGTCGAAGAGCAGCTCGTCGGTATGGTACGTGCGCACGCCTCACCTCACCCCATCGGAAGGACGAGCGCTTCCGGGTTGCCAGCGACGAGCCCCGGCGATCCGGTCGCGATGACGAGCTGGTTGTCGAGCCCGAGCCGCGCGAGCGCCGCGACAAACGCGCCGACTTCGGGCTCGGGGATGTGCAGCTCCGGCGTATCGACGAGGACGAGCGAGCCCTCGATCCCGGAGCGCAGAAACGTCACCGCGAAGAGGAGCGCTTGCCGCTCGCTGTCGGAGAGCTCGTCCGGGCCGACGACCCCGCCGCGCGCGTCGACGAAGCGCGGCACGAGCGCTCGTCCGGCCTGCTCGACCCCCGCGAGCGTCCGCGTCCGGCAGAGCTTCGCGAACGCGTCCGCGAGCCGGTCGGCGCCCCGCTTGCTGCCCTGGTCGTGAAGGCCGAGGCTCGCCTCGGCGACGTACTGCGGGACGAGCGCATACTTGGCGTCGTCCCGCGTGAGCCGCGCGAGCCGTTCGCCCTCGGGGATGCCGATCGTGGCCATGCTGGGCGCGCCCCCGCGCGGGATGCGGCGGCTCGCGTGGAAATACTCGACCTTGCTCACGCCGGGATCGACGTCGTATTCGCCGAGGAGCGCGACGAGCGAGGGATCGTGATCGATGGACGAGAAGAGGTTGGGCGCGAAGATCGACTCGCTGGACAGCTCCGAGCCCGTCGCGCCGACGCGCGCCCGCTCTTCTTGCGTGAGCACCCAATCGACGCGCACCTTCGCCGCGGCGTCGCCGGGGCGGATGAAGGCGCTCGGAGAGCGCTTGAGCCCATAGGGCCCCACGTCCTCTTTGGCCGCGACGATCGCTTCGAGCAGGCTCGTCTTGCCCGACCCCGAGGGCCCCGTCACCACGACCAGGTCGGCGGGGGCTCCCGTCCTCGGGGACGTGAAATCGAACGCGCGGTCCGGCAGGCCGCGGAAGCCGTTCGTGAGGAGTCGCTTGATCTTCATCGCGTGCTCCGCGCCTATTCGCCTTCGTTCGGATTGATGAACACCTTGGGCCCCTGGATCACGATGCCTTCGGGGGTGATCCGAATGAAGGAATTGTCCCCGACCTTCAGGATGATCTGCTCGTCGCTCTCGATGAACGTCGTCTGCTTCGACTTGTGGTAGGCGAAGCCCTCGACCGCGGTCTGGATGATGTTCTTCGTGACGGCGTGCGTCTGGCTCTGGAGCACGGCCACGGTCCGGTCGAGCCCGACGACCTGCGTCTGGAACGCGGTGACGACCTCGAGGTCGTTCGCGAGCACGAACGTCGAGCGGTTGCGGCGCACCGTCGTGGACTGGTCGTTCTTGACGAGCGTGTTCATGTCGCGCTCGGCCTGGACGCGCACCTGCTCCTTGCCTGCGGAGTCCTCGAACATGAGCTCGTTGTAGCCGCCGGTGGCGGTGGTCGAATTGCTCTTCCAGCCGCTCTGCGTCTTGTTGTCCGGCAGCTTGTACGGGACCTTCTGGAGGTTCGTGTAGACGCGCCCGATGATCACCGGGCGATCGGGATCCCCGCCGAGGAAATCGACGATCACTTCCTGCCCGACGCGCGGGATGTTCATCCCGCCATAGCCCGCGCCGCCCCAGGGGTGGCTCACGTGGATCCAGCAGGAGCTCTTGTCGTCCATCTGGCTCTCGCGGTCCCAATGAAAATGGACCCGGACGCGACCGAACTCGTCGCAATGGATCTCCTCGCCGGGCGGGCCCACCACGGTGGCGCTTTCGACGCCGACCGCCTTGGGCTTTGGCGTCGTCATGGGCGGCCGGTAGGGCGCTTCGGTGCGGCGCGCCTCGCACGCGTGGTGCCAGTCGCCATTGGGCGTGCCCGCGAGGAGGGATTCGACGAGGAGCAAGTTCTTCCCCGCGGCGAGATCCCCGCGCGGATGATCCGCGAAGGTCACGACCACGCCCGGCGCGAGGTCGTGGACGTTCGTCTCGAAGGAAATGACGTTGCCGCTGCTCCGCTTGGCGGCGAGGCGTTTTTCGGCGAGCCCGGCCGCCTCGGCCTCGTCCGTGCGCGTCTTGCCTCTGTCGTCTGCGTTGGGCGTGTCGTCGCCGCGGTCGGCGCCGAACAGGAACGCGCCCGGCGTGTAGTGGAATCGTTCGAGCCGCTCCTCGATGCTCACCTTCGGCGCAGCGGCGCTCGCCGCGAGCTTGTACGAGGGCGGGCGGCGATAGTCGTGGTCCCGCATCGTGTACTTGCCGGGGCGCACCCGCTGCCCGACGCGGACGTTCGTCACGTGCTCGCGGTCGGCCACGGTGGGGTTGTCCCGGAACGAGATCGTCGGGCGGGGCGCGTTCGTGTGGGGCGCGTCGGCGAGCACGAGCTTCGTCTCGTCGCCGTTCTGCATGAAGTAGAAAGAGATGCCCGCGTCCTCGAGCATGCGGCTGATGAAGGCGTAATCCGACTCGGCGTACTGGACGCGGTACTTGCGCTTCTTGTACGCCCCTTTGTCGATCTTGAGCTCGGGCTCGATGCCCCACTCGGAGAGGACCTTGAGCACGATGTCGGGCTCCGAGATCTGCTGGAACATGCGGTAATTGCGTCGCTGCGTCAGGAGCCACAGCGTGGGCACGATGTTCAGCCGGTAGGTCGAGAGCCCCCGCTCCTCGACGCGGACCTGCGAGAGATCGTTGCAGATGCCCGACCAGAACCGGACCTGCGTGCCCCCGACGCCGCTGTAGAGGAGGAAGCGCGCCGGCTGCCCCACGACGGCGTTGAAATCGACGTCCGGGTTTTCACACACGGCGTGGAGCGTGACGTCGAAAATCGAGGACATCCGCTGGTGAATCGTGAACTCCCGGACGTCGAATACATCGCCCGAGCTGACCGTGACCTCGAGGTTGCCGCCCATGGTGTCGACTCCGTGGCGCGAGAGAAACAGGTGGAGGCGCGACGTGCCCCACGAGTCAATCTATTCCAATTTCGAGCACGCACATAGTCTTCTCTGCACGAGTTCGTAGGTGCACAAACGAAAGAAAGCCCCGAAGGTACCATCAGTTCGTAGGTGCACAAACGAAAGAAGAGCGGAGGGCGCCTACAGGTTCGTAGGTACACAAACGAAAAAAGCCCCCTCTCCGCGGGGAGAGGGGGCTTTCAGGAGCCCGGGAGCTGGTTTTGGTCAGCCCTTCGCGGCCTGGATGCCCTTCACGAGCTCCGGCACCGTCGCGAACAGGTCCGCGACGAGGCCGTAATCCGCGACCTGGAAGATCGGCGCGTCGGCGTCCTTGTTGATCGCCACGATCACCTTCGAGCCCTTCATGCCCGCGAGGTGCTGGATCGCGCCCGAGATGCCGATCGCGAAGTAGAGCTGCGGCGCCACGATCTTGCCCGTCTGGCCGACCTGCAGATCGCTCGGCGCATACCCCGCGTCGCAGGCCGCGCGGCTCGCGCCCACGGCCGCGCCGAGCACGTCGGCGAGCGGGTCGAGCACCTGGTTGAACTTCTCCTTCAGCGCGCGGCCGCCCGACACCACGACACGCGCCTCCGTCAGCTCCGGACGCGCGCTCTTCACCTGGTCGAACGAGACGAACTCCACGCGCTCCGCCGCCTTGCTCGGGCCCGCGTACGCGACCGTCTCCACCGCCGACTGGCCGCCCGTGGGCTCCGCCGCGGCGAACGCGCTCTGGCGCACGCTCACCACCTGGATCGGCGTCGTGATCGAGCTGATCCCGAACGCGTTGCCCGCGAACATCGGCCGCTTGTACTTGAGCTTGCCGCCGTCCGCGATGACCTCCGTGATGTCGCTCGCGTAGCCCGCGCCGAGGCGCGCCGCGACGCGCGGGAGCAGGTCCTTGCCGTAGGCGCTCGCCGTGCCGACGACGACGGCGTAGCCCTTGCCGACCGCGGCCACCGTCGGCGCGTAGCGCTCGGCGAGGTAGTTCTTCAGCGACGCGTCCTCGACCACGAGGATCTTCGCCGCGCCAAAGCCCTGCGCCTCGGCCGCCGCCTTCCCGGCGCCGTCGCCGATCACCAGGATCGAGAACGTCCCGCCGATCGTCGCCGCCGCCTTCTGCGCGAACGTGATCGCCGAGTGCGTGGTCTTCTTGAGCTTGCCCTCGGCAACCTCCGCCACAACGAGAACGTCAGCCATTCTGATACCTCTTCTCCGAAATGGGGGTGTTTGTCCTAGAGGGTCCTCAGAGGACCTTCGCTTCGTTCTTGAGCTTCGAGACGAGCTCGCTCACGTCCTTGACCTTGATGCCGGCCTTGCGCGCCGGGGGCGCCGCGAAGCCGTGGTACGAAACCTTCAGCGCCTGATCCGACGCGAGGTCCGCGAGCTTCACCTCGACGAGCGGCTTCTTCTTCGCCGCCATGATCGCGGGCAGCGCCGCGAAGCGCACGCCGTCGTTGTACTTGTGGGTCGCCGGCGTCTTCAGCGAGTACACGCTCGTCGGCGCCACGATGCGCAGATCGACCGTCACCACGGCCGGCAGCTTCACGCGCAGCGTCGACACGCCGCCGTCGACCTCGCGACCGACGAGCAGCGCGCCCGCCTCCTCGCGGATCGTCGCGGCGAACGTCGCCATCGGCCAGTCGAGCAGCTCCGCGAGGATCTGCCCCACCTGGTTCGAGTCACCGTCGACCGCCTGCTTGCCCATCAGCACGACGTCCGGCTTCTCCTTCTCGACGAGCGCCTTCAGCGCACGCGCGACGAGATCACCGTCGAGTTTGTCGTCGGCCGCGTCCACGCGGATCGCCTTGTCGGCGCCCGTCGCCAGCGCGGCGCGCAGCGTCGTCTCCGTCTCCTTCGGGCCGAACGTCACCACGACGACCTCACCGGCACGAACCTTCGGCTGCGTACCGTTTTCCGTGAGCCGCAGGGCGGCCTCGAGGGCGTACTCGTCGAAGGGGTTCGGCTTCCACTCGAGCCCGGTGGTGTCGATCTTCTCTCCCGAGGCAGGGATCTTCACCTTGTTGGCGTTGTCCGGGTCGGCGACGCGCTTGAGAGCAACGAGGATCTTCACGGTTCGGGAGGCTCCTTTCGGCGGCCAAGGGTCGGGCCCAACAGGACGCGCGCGCCCGCCAGGCGCGTGCCTCATGACAGCGTTGTCGTTGTGCGTCAAGGAGCCTGCTACCCTGCCGCCCGTGGCCGTCACGACCGATTTTCTCGTCATCGGCAGCGGGATCGCTGGCCTGACCTTCGCCCTCGACATCGCCGAACACGGTGAGGTCGTGGTCGTCACCAAACGCAGCAGCGAGGAGTCGAACACCCGGTGGGCGCAGGGCGGCATCGCCGCCGTCATCTCGCCCGAAGACACCTTCGACGCGCACATCAAGGACACGCTCGTCGCCGGCGCTGGCCTCTGCCACGACGTCGTCGTCGACATCTGCGTCCGCGAAGGACCCGATCGGATCCGCGAGCTCATGGACCGCGGCGCGCGCTTCGACCGTGAAAAAGACGGCTCGATCGCGCTCGCCCGCGAGGGCGGGCACAGCGCGCGCCGAGTCCTCCATGTCGCGGACGCGACCGGCTTCGAGGTCGAGCGCGCGCTGCTCGAACGCTGCCGCGCGCACCCGAACATCCGCATCCTCGAGCACCACATGGCGATCGACCTCATCGTCATGTCGCGCTTCGGCGGTCCCGACGTCTGCGTCGGCGCGTACGTGCTCAACACGGCCACGCGCTCGGATGGCGAGGACGACGCGAAGAGCCACCTCGTCGAGACGTACCTCGCGCGCGCCACGATCCTCGCCTCGGGCGGGGCGGGCAAGGTCTACCTCTACACCTCGAACCCCGACGTCGCGACGGGCGACGGCATCGCGATGGCGTACCGAGCAGGCGCCGAGATCGCGAACATGGAGTTCTACCAGTTCCACCCGACCTGCCTCTACCACCCGCAGGCGAAGAGCTTCCTCATCACCGAGGCGCTGCGCGGCGAGGGCGCGATCCTCCGCTTGCCCGACGGCACGCCGTTCATGGCGAACCACGACCCGCGCAAGGAGCTCGCGCCGCGCGACATCGTCGCCCGCGCCATCGACTTCGAGATGAAGCGCACGGGCAGCGAGTTCGTCCTGCTCGACATCACGCACAAGCCCGCGAACTTCGTCTGTGATCACTTCCCCACGATCTACGCCGAGTGCCTGCGCTTCGGGATCGACATCACCTCGCAGCCGATCCCCGTCGTCCCCGCCGCGCACTACCTCTGCGGCGGCATCAGCACCGACCTCCACGGACGCACCACGATCCCCGGCCTCTGGGCCGTCGGCGAGTGCGCGTGCACGGGCCTGCACGGCGCGAACCGCCTCGCCTCGAACTCGCTCCTCGAAGGCCTCGTCTTCGGTCACCGCGCCGCCGTGCGCCTCACGAGCACGGTCGGCGAGCTCTGCAAGAGCCCGTTCCCCGAGGTCCCCGAGTGGCAGATCGGCGACGCCGTCCCGAGCGACGAGGAGGTCGTGGTCACGCACAACTGGGACGAGCTCCGCCGCACCATGTGGAACTACGTCGGCATCGTCCGCTCGAACGCGCGCCTGCGCCGCGCCGCTCGCCGCATCGCCCTCTTGCAGGACGAGATCCGCGAGTATTACTGGCGCCACCTCGTGACGCGCGACCTCCTCGAGCTCCGCAACATCGCCACCGTCGCCGAGCTCATCGTCGGCTGCGCGGCTGCGCGCCACGAGAGCCGTGGCTTGCACGCGACGATCGATTATCCGCAGACGAACGATCGGTTCGCCGCGGACATCGTGGTCAAGCGGGGCGTCGTGCCCCATCTTCGAGGTCGTTGATGGATCCGAACGACGACGACCGGCCGAGCAACCCGCTCGTACCGCCCGCCGAGCGCGGCGAGCGCTCGATGAGTTACCTCAGCGCCGCGGGGTTCGCGGTCGGCACGACGTTCCTCTACATCTTTTTCCTGTCGCTCATCGGCTCGATCCGCGGCGGGGATGGCCGCTTGGACCTCGTCACGAGCTTCGGCTGCCAGCTCGTCTCCACGCTCATCGCGCTCTTCTTGATCCTGCAGCTCCACGCGCCGGACAAATCGATCCGCGACTACCTCGGCGTGCGCGCGACGCACCGCGGCTTCTTCCCGCTCGCGGCGATGCTCGGCATGGCCGTGCAGATCCCGGCGAACGCGCTCTACGACATCATCGTCAAGCGCTGGCCCACGGGGCAGCCGCGCGAGGAGATGCTCCAGGAGGAGCTCGCGGGTGGCGTGCCGAAGCGCGTCCTCTTCTTCGTCATCCTCGTGCTCGCCGGCCCGCTCATCGAAGAGGTCTTCTTCCGCGGCGCGCTCTTCCGCCCGCTCCGTCGCCGCTACGACGCGCTCGGGACGCTCCTCGCGACGAGCACCTTCTTCGCGTTCGCGCACCTCGAGTGGCAGCTCGTCTTGCCCATCGGCATCGTCGGCCTCTCGCTCGGCTTGCTCCGCAGCGCGAGCGGCTCGCTCCTGCCGAGCTTCGTCATGCACGGGCTCTTCAACGGCATCACCCTCGGCTCCGTGTACTCGCGCTCCCCCACGGAAATCGCGGACTCCGCGCCGATCCCGCTCTCCGTGACGATTGGCGGATCTGCCGTCACCCTCGTCTTGCTGGGCCTCGTCTACCTCCTCGGAAAAAAGTCCGAGGTGGCGCGCGAGGCCCGAGAAAAGGACGTAGCGTGAGCGAAGCGCCCCGTTCCTCCCACGAACCTCCGAAGACCGCCCTCTGCTTGCCCGGCGGAGGCCTGACCGGCGCGCTCTACCAGATCGGCGCGCTCGCTGCGCTCGCCGACGGCGTGCGTGGCGTCGACGGACAGAGTTTTTCCCTCTACCTCGGACAATCGAGCGGCGCGAGCGTCGCGGCTGCGCTCGCCGGCGGCATCCCCGTCGATCGCCTCTACCGCGCGCTGCTCGATCCGGTCGACAACTTCTTCCCGCTCGAACGCAGCCACGTCTTCCGCATGGACATCGACGAGTGGCGCCGCGCGCTCTCGACCTCCTGGGTCGCGATTCGCCACGCCCTCGCGCGCCTCTCGTCGAGCCGCGACCCCGTCTCGCCCACCACGCCGGGCCACCTCTACCTGTGGGAGCAGATCGATCGCCTCGCCGACTCGCTCCCCGCCGGCTTCTTCACGCTCGACCGGTACGAGCGTTTCCTCGCCGAGTTTTTCCTTCGCCGCGGCATCCCGAACGCGTTCCGCGCCATGCCGCGCCCCTTGCGCATTCCCACGTACGACGTTGACTGCGGCGATCGCATCCTCTTCGGCGCCGAGGGGCACGAAGACATCCCGGTCTCGCTCGCGTGCGCCGCGTCGCTCGCGCTCCCGCCCTTCTTTTCGCCGATCCGCATCGGGGATCGGCACTACATCGACGGTGGCCTCGGCGACGTCGCGCACCTCGACGTCGCGGCCGAGGCGGGCGTCGAGTTTGCCGTCGTCGTGAACCCCATGGTGCCCGTCTCCGTCGCGCATCGCGCCGTCCCCACGGGGCACGGCGTGCGGCAGAGCGTGCGCGACAAGGGCTTGTTCTGGGTGATGAACCAGGCCATGCGCATCGGCACGCACGCGCGGCTCGCGCAGAACGTCGAGCAGATCCAGCAGAAGACTGGCATGCACGTCCTCGTCCTCGAACCCGAGCCGACGGACGTCCTGCTCTTCCTGCACAACCCTTCGAACCTCGCCGCGCGCCGCGCCATCCTCGAATACGCGTACCGCACGACGCGCGAGCGCATCGCCGAGTGGATGGAGAAGCGCCGCGGCGTCGTCGCGCGCCTCGGCTGGGAAGCGGCCTAGAGCGCCGAGCCGTTCTAGGACGCCGACGCGAGATCGACCGGCGTGAGGAACTGGCGCTGCGTGGCGAGCCAAGCCCGCGCTTCGCGCTCGTCGTCGAAGCAGGCCGTCCGCCGGGTTTGCCCCTGGAAGACACGCACGGCCTTATCCATCATCGCCACGAGCACGCGGAGGCGGTAGTTCGCGCCGAGCAGCGCGAGCGCGCCCACGAGCCGCGAACGTGGATCCATCGTCGCCACCTTGCGCGTCCGCGCCCCGGGATCCTTCGAGTGCGTCAGGTCGTTCACGACCAGCACCTGCCGCCCCTGCGCTCTCTCTTCGAGCATGTCGTAAAACGTGAGCATGTGCTCCGGCTCCACGTCGCCGTTCCAGGCCAGCACCACGACATCGGGCGCCTCGAAGCGCACGCGATGGGCATGGCCAATGGAGAAGATGCGCGCGTCGTGTAGCAAGGCTGCTCCTCGTTGAAGCTCAAAGTTTCGCCCAGGACACCGTGCAATACGCGGGGGTGTCCAGTCCGTCAACCCGACCCTCGACCTGTCCATTCACGTCCGTCCCCGAGCTTTCGACGCGCCTCGGGAGCTTGCCCTGTAAGCCTGGCCGGGCTGCGGACGTTCTCGGGGCATGCCGGCCCTTGAAAGCCGCCCCTCGCTGCGCTCTCCTCGGAGGATCCTGATGCTCGCCCGCCCTGCTCTCCTCGCGTCCCTCGTCCTCGTCGCGCTCTCGGGTCTCACGGGGTGCGCGAGCCTCGTTCCTTTCACCCACGAGATCCGCACCGAGCACGGGCTCACGGACGACGAGGTCAAGAACCTCCAGTTCTACAGCTCCCACGGCATCACGCTTCGCCGCGAGGTCGAGTCGGGCGGCCGCAAGATCACCCCGGGCCACAAGCTGCTGCTCATCTCGGGCAAGCAGATCGAGGAGGTCGTGATTCCGGCGAAGACCCCGGGCGTCGCCGTGAAGGTCGGCCCGCGTGCGCTCGCCGTCAGCTTCGAGCCGGGCACCTCGCTCGTGTTCACGGTGAAGGGCTCGCGCCTCGCCATGGACGACCGAGGGTTTTTGCGCCCCCTCGCGCTCGATCCTTCGCCCGCGTCGCCCTTCGAGCGGCGCGTGACGAACCTGCTCGGCCAGCAGTTCGCGCAGCCTCCGAACCCGTTCCCCGGCAACGACAGCGGCAATGAGCCGCTCCCCGGTTCCTCCACCGTGGCCGGCGACGACGCGAGCGGCAATTATTGGCTCGACACGGACAGCGCGGGCCGCATCTCGTTCGCGGGCAAGCTCTGGAACAGCGAAGAAGACAGCATGCAGGCGCACCTGCTCATCGATTCCGATCTCCTGGAAGAGGTCGACAAGAAGCGCAACGTCCTGCATGGCGTGAAGCTCGAACCGAAATGAGCTAACGGCTCTTCAAGAAGGGGATCGGGTGGCTGCGCAAGAGCTCCACCGTGTATCCCGCGGCCACCTCGCAGGCATAGGATCGAAAACCATCCACCCGCGGCGTGTTCTTGTTCTCGTCGGCGAGGTCCGACACGCCGCGCACCATGAAGAATTCGGGCTGACGCGCCGCCGCGAAACAAGCGCTCGCCACGCCCGCGGCCTCCATCTCCACGCCGATCAGCGTCGGCCATACATTTCGATACTCCGTGAGCACCCGCTCGACCGCGACCACCTTGTCGCCCGACGCGATGGGCCCGAGGTGGATCCGCGGCGCGCCCTCGCCCGGACGCGGCACCAAGAGGCTCTTCGTCCACGCGTCGCCGAGCACGTTCAGCGCCGCCGCATAGAGCCGCCGTGATGCTTTGTGCACCGACCAGCGCACCTCGATCCCCTGCTCCGTGAGCTTTTGCAGCTCGTAATCGACGACCTGCTCCGAGATCAGCAGATCCCCGAGCGAGACGCTGCGCGCCGCGACGCCCCCCGCGATCCCCACGAGCACCACGTGCCGGGGCCGCCAGCGCTTGATCGCCTCGCCCGTCGCCGTCGCCGCATTCACGCGGCCCATGCCGAGCAGCGGCAGCACCACGATTCGATAGCTGCCCGACCCGTCCGTCACGGGCAAGGTCGCCCGGAAATAGACGTGCACGTCGTCCTTGCGCGGCACGACCCGCTCGAAGCCGGGCAGGCGCCGCAAAAGCGCGTCGCGCTCCTCGGGCAGCGCCGTCACCAGCAAAAAATCGACCCGCTCGGGCTTCGTTTTCGACGTGCTCTTCGGCTGCCGCGGCCCCTTCGGGCGATCCGTGGCGGTGACGGGCCGCCGGCCCGAGAGCTCCTCCGTGATGAGATCCAGCAGCCGCTCGGCGACGTCGTCGGCCTCTTCGCGCGTCGTGATCGGCGTATCGAGCGCGGCGACCTGCGCCCGTGTCACGCGCCGGTGGAGACCGAGCCCCTGGAAATCGGCCATGATCTCGTCGAATGCCTTCTTCGCGTCGCCGCCCGTGGACGGCAGCGGAAACACGGGCACCTGCTCATTGCGCGCGGTTTGGTAGGTCTTGTACGTCCCGCCGAGGCCGCCGATGAGGACCACGGCTTGCGCGCGCCGCACGCTCTCGACCCATTCGGGGACACCTTTCTCCACGTACACCACATCCCCGCCGAAAAAGGAGGGCTCGTCGGGGCGCGGGACGATTTGCTTGAGCCGCGTGGAGAGCGGCATCCCGAGGGCCTGGAGCGCGCCGGCGAAGGCCATCGTCGCGGCCTTGTCCACGCCGTTCCAGCCGCACGTCACGAGCCCGGCGCCGCTGTGCGCCAGCGCCCGCCCGATCGCTTGTGCCGTGAGCTCCTCCGTCCTGGGCAACGGCGCTTTGCGCGAACCCGTGCCCGCGACCTGCACCCACATCTCCTGCCCTTGCGCGGCGTCACTCATGGATGCGGAGTCTACCAGGCGCGGCGCCTCGGGTGTACGCTGAGCAAACGCGCGGCGCGTGCCGGGCGCGGAGGAGCCGGAGCATGGATCAGGGCCTCACCGATTTCCTGCGAGATTACGTCGACGCCCTCGAGCGCGGGAGCGCGGCCCTCTTCGTCGGCGCGGGATTGTCGATGGCGACCGGCCTGCCGGGCTGGGGCAAGCTGCTCGAAGGCATGGCGCGCGAGATTGGGCTCGACGTCACCAAAGAGCACGACCTCGTCTCGCTCAGCCAATACTACGTCAATCGGTACGCCGGCAACCGCACGCACCTCGAATCCCTCGTCCGGCGCACGTTCGATCGCGAGATGGACATCCCGGACAACCACCGGATCCTGGCGCGCCTGCCGATTGGCCACGTCTGGACCACGAACTACGACGAGATCCTCGAAGGCGCGTGGCGGGAGGCGGGCAAGGTCTTCGACGTGAAATCGCGCAGCCGCGACCTCACGACCTCGGACCCCGAGGCCGACGCGTTGCTCTTCAAGATGCACGGCACGGCCTCGCAGCCGGACGCGATCGTCCTGACGAAAGACGATTACGAGCGGTATGCGCGCACGCGGCCTGCCTTTTTGCAGATCCTCGAGAGCGACCTCACGACACGCACGTTCCTGTTCCTCGGGCTCAGCTTCACGGATCCGAACCTCGGGCACGTCCTCTCCGCGCTGCGCCGCTCCTTCGAAGACGGCCCGCGCCAGCATTACACGATCCTCAAGCGCCCCTCGGACCCGTACGACGCGCAGCGGTTCGCGCACCTCGTCACGGACCTGCATCGGTACGGCATTCGCGCGCTCGTGGTCGACGATTTTGCCGGCATCACGGAGATCCTGCGCAAACTGGAGCGGCGCCGGGCGCAGCGCAGCGTGTTCGTGTCGGGCAGCTTTCCCGAGGACGGGGACGAAAAAGAGCGCGCGTTCGTCGCGTCGATCGCGCGCGGCGTGGGGCGCATCGTGGGCTCGAAGAATATGCAGCTCGTGACGGGGCTCGGGCGGGTCGTGGGCAGCGCCGCGGTCACGGGGCTCGTCGAGGCGCTCGACGGCCGAACGGCCGCGGCCATTTCGAGGCGGCTCGTGGTGCGCCCGGTCCGCGAGGTCGTCCCGCCCGGCGCGTCGCTGGAGGCGTGGAAGAAAAAGTCGCGCGAGGACCTGATCGTGCAATCGGGCGTGATGATCGTCATCGGAGGATTGCGGCGCGGCGTGCCGGCGCCCGGCGTGCTGGAAGAGTTCGAGATCGCAAAGGCGCAAGGCCTCGTGGTCCTGCCCATCGCGGCGACGGGGCACGCGGCGCGGGCGATTCACGAGGCCATGCGCGCAGATCCCGGGGCGCATCTCCCCGCAGAAATCGACGCCGCCTCATTCGAGGCGCTCGGCGCGGAGACGAAGGACGAGGGCGCGATCCTCGCAGCGATCGAGCGTTGCCTCGGCCGGCTCGCGACGTAAAGCTTCGGGGTGGATTTCGAGGGCGCTCGCGCCCTACGATGCCCGGCGTGCCGAGCATCTTCTACGCGCCCGACCAGATCCGCATCGACGTCGAGGAGAGGCAAACCCTCTTGAATGCCGCGCTCTCCGCGGGCATTCCGCACACCCACGTCTGCGGCGGCCACGCGCGTTGCTCGACCTGCCGGGTGATCGTCGTCGAGGGCCTCGACAACGTCGAGCCGCCGAACGAAGTCGAGCGCGCGCTTGCCGAGCGCCTCGGCCTGCCGCGCGAGGTCCGCATCGCCTGCCAGGCCACGGTGCGCGGGCCGGTGCGCGTGCGCAGGCTCGTGCTCGACGACGACGACGTCGCCCTCGTCGGCCGCATGCGCGCGTCGAAGGTCGACCTCACCCCGGTCGGCGAGGAGATCCGCGTCGCCATCCTGTTCTCCGACATCCGCGGCTTTACCCCGTTCACGGAGGCGCTCCTGCCTTACGACGTGATCCACGTCCTGAACCGCCATTTCGAGGCGATGGGCAGCGCCGTCGCGACCGCGGGCGGGTTCATCAACAATTACATGGGCGACGGCTTCATGGCGCTCTTCGGGGTCGACGGAAAGCCCGACGCCCCGATGCGCGCGGTGCGCGCCGCGCTCGGCATGCTTTCGGCGATGCAGTCGAAAATGACGCCGTACCTCCGCGCGACGTACGGGCACGTCTTCGACATCGGGATCGGGATCCATTACGGCGAGGCTGTCGTCGGCCCGATCGGCTCGTTCGACCGGAAAGCGATCACTGCGATCGGCGACGCCGTCAATTTCGCGAGCCGCATCGAATCCGCGACGAAGGACGTCGGCGCCCGCCTGCTCGTCTCGGAGGCCGTCCACCGCGAGGTCGCCGGGCGTGTGACGGTCGGGAAAACCGCGCGGGTCTCCGTCAAAGGAAAGACCGGCGAGCACCAGCTCTTCGAGGTCACCGCCGCGTCCGAGGCGTGACGCTCCGTTTTTTCGGTACACGAGCAGCTCGCTTCCGTATTCGAGTCTGCCTCGCGCCGGGGATGGCGGGCATGGAACGCGCGTTCTTCGAGGCGCTCGCTGCGCGCTCTCCCAACGACGGCGACGCCCTGACGCTTTGCGCGGAGGAGCGCGTCACGGCCGGCCCGGCACTGCCGTTACGTAACCATCATGAGGAGATGGAGACGTCACTCCACCGGATGGGGTGTAATACGGCGTAAACGGAACGCGGCGATTGAGACAGGCGTTCGCGCTCTCCGGGCTCAACGGCGCGCTGGCGCCTCGGCTCGTGGCAGGACCACGCCCGAACGCTGCCAGGGCGTCCTTCGGCCGCGGGCTTCCGCGCGGACGAGCCCCTCCGTGCGGTGGGGGAAAAACCGCACCATGCGTGGCGACCCGGTGATCCGGCGTTCGAGCGTGCGTCGGGACCTACGCTGGCCTTCGAGGTCGGCCTTGGCGAACCTCGACAGCGATGTTTTCCGGCTCGCTCGTGTGGTGACAGTTCGATGGCGGAGACTGACGCACCGCACCATCCTGCCATTACAAACCCGAGCGACGGAAATCAGGCCGTGCTGCGCCATCGGCGAATTTTTTTGGGGGGCCGCGGGCGGCCGGAGCGCGGGATGGCGGTCGCGCCGAAAAAAGCCTCAAGACCGCTGAAACGATGAACGTGCACGTGGATCATTGGATCACAAATGATCCGCGATTGGCCGGAACACTGCGGAAATTGGGCTTGCCTTCTTCGGTCGGAACAGACATTCTGACGATGGTAACACGCCGCCCTGCGCCCAATCCGAGGATTGGTGCGGTCCTTCATGGGGTGCGTGGCCGGGGGACATCACTCCTATCCGCGCGGGGGAATGGCAGCCGGAGCTGCGCCCGTCGATTCGACGCGCGTATCGTCGAGCGGCGGCGCTCGGGGTGCGTTTGCGTGGTCCCTCGGAGACGATCTTAACCGGCAATTTCACTGCCATATGAGAACGGAGAAGACCGATGCCTAACGACGATACCCCCCCTCTCGTATCCATGGCGCAGCAGTTCACCGGGCTCCCGATGGGCGATCTCATCGGTGCGCCGTTGCTGGCAGCCGCCCAGGCCAACAGCATGATGGCCGCGACGCAGACCAAGTTCTTGCTCGATACGGCGTTTTCCGTCTCCGGGGAGGGCGACAAGCAGACCTACAAGCCTGTCATCATCACCATGGAGCTGACGCGCTCGGCGCTCGTCGCGGGAGAGCCGGGCAAGAGCGACCCGAAAATCCTGCCCGTCACGACGACGTTCGAGCTCCCGCTGTTGACGATCATCCCGCTCAACTCGCTCGCCGTGGATGATGTCGACGTATCCTTCAACATGGAGGTCAAGTCGAGCTACTCGGAGGCCACGAACAACTCGACGCAGGAATCGCTCGCCGCGGCGTCGAGCTTCTCCACGAAGTTCGGCTTCGGCGTCTTCTCGGCGACGGTTCAGGGGAACGTGTCCTACGACAAGAAGACCTCTTCGTCGCGCGATACCCACTACGAGAAGAGCAATTCGGCGCAGTACACCGTGAAGGTCCATGCCGGTCAGCTCCCGCTGCCGCAGGGGGTCAACACGATCATCCAGGCATTCACCAACGCGATCACGCCCATCACCATGCCCACTGCGGGCAAGCAGGGAAACTAGGCGTAAGGATCCACCGGCGCGCAGCCCGGCGCGGGCGAGCGAGCCCGCGCCGGGCTGCGCGGCGTATCTCCCAGGCACACGAGCGAGGACCTCATGACAAGCCAGATTCCCTGCCCGAACTGCGGCACTCCGATCGTCATCGATGCCAATCTGCTCCTCGCCGGCAAGCGATTTTCGTGTACCGGGTGCGACGCCACGGTCGCGCTCGGAGCCGCGAGCATTCCAGCCGTCTCGCATGCCGTCGACGAATTCAACGCCCTCCGCAGGAGGATCGAGGGCGGGGGCGCTCGATGAGGCGTACACGACCGCGGCATACCACGGAGCTTCGTAGCCAATGATCAACCTGGAACAACTCGTTTCCGCGGTTCAGCGCAGCGCGATGGCGGCGTCCGACGCGCTCGTTGCGAAGAACCTGGACACGTTGCAGCAGTTCTTCGAGCCCGCCGAGGACGACGAGGCGTCGAAGATCACGGAGGCCACGCAGCGGGCCCTCTCGGCCTCCCGCGCGGCGTCCGACGCGGCCTCCGGCGCGACCTCGGGCGCGGCAGAGTCCGACAGCGCGCGCGCGGCCGTTCGGCAGGCTGCGGAGGCGCTCGAGACGGCGGCGGCGGCAATGGCCAAGCGGCGCGGCTCCTCGGGGATGCTGCGACCGAAGATGATGGCGGTGCAGTTCCCGCATGTGACGAAGGAGGGGCCCGGGGTCCATACGGTCTACGTTCCGCTCATCGCCTTGGCGCCCGTCTCGTTCGCGCGCGTCTCGGAGGTACGATTCAAGACGGACCTCCATCTGAGCGCTGCGGGCGACGAACTCGCGGTGAGCTTTCCGAGCAGCGGCGAAGCGAGCGGCGGGCCCCCGCCGGCGAGCGCAGCGCCCGACGGCGGCGCGACGCCGAAGGGGACCCCGACGTCCGCGAGCATCGAGATCGTCGTGAGCGAGACGCCGCTGTCCCAGGGGCTCCGGTTGCTCGTCGAGGGGTACGAGCGCGCGCTTCGAGCCCAGATCCCTGGTTGACGATTGTCGGTCTCCAACGCAGGAGAGGTGACCATGCCGCTCACGCATAAAGAAGAGATCATCGTCGCAGGTATGCAATGGCTGAACGATGAGACGATCATCAATCAATTCACGTCGTATGATGAAAGGAGGCAAATCATCGGTGCGGCCCTCAAAAAGGCGAAGATTGACCCGACGGAGGCCAACATCATCGAGGCTGCGGGGCTGTTGAACATCGAATTGACGAAGGGCAAAGAGGAGGTTCGGGTCACGGTCTGCAGGGATGCGGTGGACGAGCTCCTCGGGGAGCACGAGGGCATCGCGGACGCTCTGCGACAAATCGCCAGTGGACAAGAAGGCCGCTCTTACAGTGACAACACGGGACACCTCCGCGTCGGTGGTGTTGGCACGTGGAACATCCTTTTCGAGCATGGCGATCCCCAAGTCGTGCTGGGGCTCGTCGACGGGCACATGGACAAGAACATGTCCCAAAAGGTGAGAAATCAAGCAGGCAATGTGAAGCTGCGCGACAAAGACGATACCGTGAAGCTGGAGGTCGTCGGCAATCTGGTCCGCCTGGCGCCGACGAAGTAGGTGCGAAACAGGCAAGTGAGCGCCGAAGAAACGTCATCGAATATTTCCTTTCACATCAACGAAAGGTGCGTGTCATGGGCAGCGCAGGAACCGTCGTTCGTCTTCCGGTGGGCAGCGTCGGCATCGATCGCAGCGCGACGATCGCCCCGCAAGCGGCGGAGCTCTCTTCGCTCGGGTACCGCTTCGCCATCCGTAACGTCGGCCTCCCCGGCGGCTCCACCAATGGAGTCCTCACGGCGAGCGAGGCCCAGACGATCCTCGGCGCGGGGCTCGCGCTCGGGCTTTATCAGACGTACCGGAACACCGGCGTCACGGCCGCTCAGGGGCTCACCGACGGCGAGTTCATCGCGGAGCAGGCGCAGTCCTTCGGCTTTCCCATCGGCCAGGGCATGGCGCTCTGGTGTGATCTCGAAGGGACCTTCGACGTGCCCGCGGAGACGCTGATCCAGTACCTGACGAACTGGACGGTGGCCGTGACGAACCTGGGATACGTCCCCGGGCTCTACAATGGTCCGCAATCGCTCCTGTCGGCGTCGCAGGTCGGCGCTCTGCCGTTCAAGGCTTTCTGGCAGGCGGCGTCGCTGGTCCCCGCCGTCCCCGATGGGTACCAGATGTACCAGCTCAACCCCGCCAATACGATGGTGGCGGGCATCAACGTGGACGTGGACGTCGTCCAGCAGGATTTCGGAGGCGGCTGGCCCACGTTCTGGCAGGGCTGATCATGCGCAGTCGCCCAACCCGACCCACACAGAACACGAGGGAGCCGTATCATGAAATGGGAGTTCAAAAACGACGATAGAGGCTTCTCTATAGAAGGAGACGTCGGAAACCACGACGGAGAAGTCGTTGGTAGGTACATGCCTGGAAACCTAAAATCGACGCTCGAGATGGCAACGACGCTCGACGTCGACGAGGTTCTGTTCCTACCAAGCGGCTACATAGCGCAAGTCGGCTACATGAGGACAGAACCGACGGGCCAAGGATTGGGGTACATGCTGTGTTATGCCGCCGGCCAGGCTGCGGCCAACTGGGGGTACGAATACTTGTTCGTAAGCTCGGGGAGCATCGCCGGAGGGGGAATGCATTTGATGAAGAAGCTGGGGTGCGGGGCGCTGAAATTCCTGGAGCTCAAGCACAAGACAGGAAAGGATACGACGCAGGTGGGGGGCTACCTGCTGAACATAGCAGACATGACCGAGAAAGCGGCGGAAGGATACAAGACGAAGGGTTGGAGAAAGATCGGCATGAAATTGTGATCGAAAAGCCTGCCCTTTTCAGGAGATTCTCATGGGCTCAGGACGAATCATCCATTTTTCACCAGGCACGGTCGGCGTCGACAAGACCGGCGCGCCGATCCCGAGCGGCTCCGCGAAGCAGCTCTACGGGCTTGGTTATCGCTTCGCGTTGCGTGGCATCGGGGTGCCCAATGTCGCGTCGTCGCAGGCAGGTCAGCTCACGGCGAGCGAGCTCGCGGGCTTGTTCGGCGCGGGGCTCGCCGTGAGCCTCTTCCAGCTCAACTTCCTCCAGAGGACGATCGACGCGGCGCAGGGGACGGCCGACGCGAATTACCTCGTGGAACAGGCGCAGGCGTTCGGCTTCCCGCAGAACACAGGCTTCACCCTCTGGTTCGACCTCGAGGGGAGCATGGCCGGGGCGTCGGCCGGCCCGCTGCTCGACTACGTGAACGCGTGGGCAGCCGCTGTCACCGCCGGAGGGTTCGCCGCCGGGATCTATACCGGAAAACAGAGCGTGCTCTCGGGAACGGCCATCTCGAATCTCCCGAACGACTGCGCCTACTGGCAGGCCGCGCAATTCCTGCCGTATTCGATGCCGGCGCGTGGCTACCAGATGTATCAGCTCTATCCGGCGGGACTCACGATCGCGAGCATCCCTGTGGACGTGGACGTGGTCCAGCAGGATTTTCTGGGCGGAACAACGCCGTTTTTGGGGTCTGCCTCGACGTCGGCGTGACGGGTGCCCCGCGGGTGTGTCTCCGTCGAAGGAAAGACCGGCGAACACCAGCTCTTCGAGGTCACCGCCGCGTCCGAGGCGTGGCGCTCAGTTCTTGCGGTACACGAGCAGCTCGTTGCCATATTCGAGCCGCCGCAGGCGCCGGAGCCCGTGCGGCTCCATCACGGAATCGAGGGTCCGGGGGTCGAGGTATTCGACGCCGATCCACGTGAACGCCGGGTTCGGATTCACGATCACCACATGCCCGCCCGCCGTCAGGCGCTCGGCCATCTTCGCCGCGGCCCGATCCAGGTGCGGCACATGGTTCAGCGCGTGGACCGCCGTCATCACGTCGTAGCGCCGGCGCAAGCGCCGCGCGGCCGCGCCTGCGCCGAAATCGGATCGCTCGACCCCGTCGATGCGCCGCCCCGGGTGGCGCCCCCGCGCCTCACGCACCACGAGCCCCGCCCCGCTCCCGATATCGAGCATCGAGCGGAACGGCAGCTCGTCGAGCATCGTAAACAGCGCGACGAGATCCATCCGGTAGCTCGGCGATCGATGAAACGCTTCGAGCTCCCATCGGGGCCCCTCGGAGACGTGGAGCGTTTGCAGGGCGAGTTGGTTCATGGCGCAGCCAGAGCGGGAAATCGTTCCGTGAACGTACGAATCCCTTGCACCCCACGTGCCATGGTTCTGGCGCGAGGTTTTCCGGCGCGCGTTCCGCTGGGGCTGCGCATGTTGAGCAGGAACGGCGCGACCTGCGCGGCGTGTGTTCCTGCGCTGTCACGGTCGAGGCGCTCGGGACGGAGACCCAGGGACGAGGGGGCGATCCTCGCAGGGATCGAGCGTTGCCGCGGCCGGCTCGCGGGCTGTCCCTCCGGGTGGACGCATCGTGGGGGCGGGTACACGTTGCGTTGACCGATCCGGAGTCTTCTGGTCGCATTCCTGGAATGTATTTTCCGCGTACGCGAGCCCTCCTCTCCTTCGGGCTCCTCGGGTGCGCGACGACGGTGCTCATGCCGCTCGGCTGCGGGAGCAGAATCGTAACCCCGGCGATGAGCGAGGGTCCGCGCGTGCCGGACGCCACCGCGGAGCGTCTGCGGGAGTGCGTGGATGCGTTCGGCGGCGAGCTTCGCGCGGGGTACTACACGTTCGACTACACGGTGAACGCCGACCAAGAGGGCCACATCGTCGATGTGAAATCGAAGGGTGTGCCCCATGCGGATCTCGCGGCGTGCACGCGGATCGCGCTGCGCGCCATGACGGTGCCGAAGGAGCTCCTGAAGCTGCGGCTGGCCGAGCCGCTTGCCCAGGCGAACGTGCAGACGATGCCGGGGCGAGCGCTGGTCGGGAACCTCTTGATTGTGGGCGTGATGGTCGCCCTCGCCGATCTCATCATCGAAGCGGGAGGGATCACGATCGTGATTGCCGTTTCTCTGGAGCTCAGCAAGGATATTGCGGAGACAGTCAAGGGGAAGTGGTCATGCACCGCATCTTGCAACGTGCAGCAGATCAACCCGAGTGTCTCTTGTCCTGACCGAGCGATAGGAACCGCAGGCGGACCTAACGAGCCTGCCGCGTGTGTGGAAGCGAAGCGCAGTGCTACGCAGTCGACCCCAGCTGGCTGTTACCCGCGGCACTGTCAGTGCCGTTGTTCCAAAAGATGACGGAGCAAGTGATGCAGTCCTCCAAGGTCGTCGAAGCTCTTGAACTGGCGGTGCCTGCTGCCGACGGGGAAGAGTTGCTGTTCAGGCTGGAGGTGTTGGCGCACGGGGCCGGGAACGCTCGTCGCTACCGCTGCCGTCTGTACCGGCTTGAAAGCTTCAGATTCCGAGTTCTCGGCAGCAAAAGCGGTGGTCGCGGCAGGAAATGGGACGGTGCTGACTACCGTTGTTGGGTCGTGGATGACAGCCTCGGGGTCGATCTTCTGTCGTACCCCTCCATCGCGAAGGCTAGAAATGCGGCCGTCCTTTCATTGAAAACCCAATTGGGTCTTCAATAAAAGTCGTCCGGTTGCACAATCAAAGCCCCGGGATGCTCCCGAAGAGCGAAGGCTCGATCTTGCCGACCGTCGCTTCCACCTCGAACCGATACACCACGCCGTCGACGTCCTCCGCGACGACACGCCGCAGCGCCGCAGGATCCCCGCGGGCCACGAGCACCCGGTCGACGTGCAGCTCGACGTGCAGGATCCCCGTGCCGGGTTCGCGCGGCGCGCCCGTGAGCACGATCGTCGTGGGCGACGACGAACCCTGCCCGATCGAGAGCGAAAACGTCCCCGGCAGGCCCATCGCGAGCGCGCGCCAGAGCGCGAGCAGCGGCGTGGGGACGCGGCGCGGCGCCGAGGGGCCCTGGCCGTCGCGGACCTGGATCGAGGTGACCCCGTCGTAGACGATCCGATCGTGCCCGTGCACGTCGCTCAGCACCGCGAGGCGGAACGTCGCGCCGTCCCGCGCCTCCACCTCGACCGCGACGGGCGCCGCCGGGACGACCCCGCCGTCCGGCCCCGTCGCCCACCAGTGGACGAGCGCCGACGCGGGCGAAGAGCGCGGGTAAAGCGCGTCGAGCGCGTTCGCCACCTCCTCGGCCGAGCCCGTAGGCGCGCCGAGCCGCTCGGGCCAGGTGAGCGGGGACGCGAGCGAGACCGGCGAGATCCGCGTCGACGTCACCGGCTCGGTCGCGTGCGGGCCGAACGTGGCGAGGTCGTTCTCCGTGCCGTCGGGCGGATCGAGCAGGAGAAGCCGCCCCACGTGCGTGAGCGCCGCCGTTTGCGGCAGGCCCGGCGCGCCCTGCGCGAGCGCGGGCGTCGCCGCGGCCGCGAAACGCGCGCCCACGGGCGGAAAGGGCAGGGGAGGCAGGAGCGGCTCGGGCGGGCGGCCCGGGTAGACGAGCGCGCGGATCAACGTCGCGCCGAGCGGATCGGCGGCGCGCAGCGCGTCCGTCCGGTCGCGCGGGACCCAGTCGAAGGCTTCCCGCACGGCCGCCACCAGCGCCTCCACGTCGAGCCCCTCGCCCCGCATGCGTTCGAGCGACCCTTGCAGCGCGGCCGTCCCGCCTTGCTCGGCGGCCTTGCGCAGGAGCGGGATGCCGCGCTGCGCCGCGCCTCGGGACAGGGCCACGAGGCCCGCGCACGCGAGCATCGACGCGTCGCCCGGCGGCCGCGAACCGGCGCGCTCGAGCCGCGACATCGCCTCCTCGTAGCAGGCGCCGGCCGCGCGGTGCGCGCCGAGATCGTCGAGCCGGCGACCGTGCCGCACGAGCTCGAAGGCCGCGCGCAGGTGCACACGCCCGTGCCGCGCGTCGCCCTCCTCCTCGCTCGCCTGGAGGAGCCCGGGCAGCTCGTCCACGCCGCGGGCGTGCTCGCGCATCCGCGTGAGGTACCAGGCCATGTCGGCGCGGCGCTCACGCATGTACACCTCGCCCGGGTGGTCCAAACAAACGTCCATCCAGCGCAGCCCGTCCTGCAGCGCTTCGAGCCGCTCGATCGCCGCGTCCTTCCGGCCGAGCGTGGAGAGCAGGTGCCCTTCCAGCAGCACGGTCGAGAAGCGCACCCGGTGCACGACCGCGCCGAGCCCGCCGAAGGAGGCGCGTAGCTGCCCGAGCCGTTCGAGCGCCGTCTCGACCTGGCCTGCCCGCGCGAGCACCGCCGCCTCGTTGTAGGCGGCCGCGGCCGCGACCTCGTGAAACGGGCTCTGCCACGTGCCCGCGAGCCGCTCGGAGAGCGCGCCGAGCACGGCGAGCGCGTCGTCGTAATGCCCCGCGAGCCCGAGCGCGGCGCCCTCGTTGCACGCCGCGATCGCCGCGATCGCGCCTTCGACCGGGGACGGCGAGGGGCCGAGCCGCTCGCGCAGGGCGCTCGCCCGGTCGGCCGCGTCGTCGGGCCTGCCCGAGCGCGCGAGCACGAACGCGGCGAGGCACGCGGCCGCCGCCTCCGTCTCCCGCTGCGCCGCGCTGCTCCCGCCCGGCGTCGACAGCGCCGCATGCCCGAGGGCCGCGAGGGCGCGCGCGTCGTCGCCTCGCTCGATCGAGATCACGCCCAGCACGAGCGCCGCGTCCGCCGCGAGCGCGCGCAGATCCACCGAGGACGTTTGTCCCGGGAACTTCCACTCCCCGGCGAGCTCCAGCGCGGCCGAGAGGCTGTCGGTCGCGAGGGCGAAGCGCTCGCGCGCCGCGTGGCGCTTGCCCCGGCGGTAGAGCGCGAGCAGCACGGCCTCGAAGAGCTCCGGATCCTCGTGCCTGCGCTCGTGGAACCTCCGGACGACCTCGTCGTACTCGCCCGTCTCCGTCTGCGCCGAGAGATCCCCGAGCGCGAGGAACGCCTTCGCCGTCTCCTTGCTCCCGCGCTCGTCGCGCACCGCCTCCCGCACGATCGCCGCGCAGATCTTCGCGGCCTCGGCGTTCCGGCCTTGCGCCCGGAGCGCCATCGCCTCGGCCAGGCGCTCGGCGTGCTGGGCCGAGAGCTTGCGCGTCGAGAGCGGATCGGGGCGCCCCGGCCGCTCCGTGGGTCGGCCTGCGGCCCCGGCGGAGGGCAGGGTCGTGGGCGGGGCCGAGAGCCCCGGCGAGCTCGGCCGCTCCGCGGGCACGACGCGGAGGCCCTCCGCGGGCGTCGCCTGGGGGGCCGCGCGCCGCGCCTCGATCGCCGAGAGCAGCTCCGCCGACATGGGCCGCGCGCGCGCGCCCACCTTGATCGGGCTCGACTTCGAGAGGCACTGTACGAAGCGGAAATAAGCGTGCGAGAGCCCCTGCGGATCCGACGTCGGCTCGACCTCCGCGGCGAGGCGCGGGGCGGGCTTCGTGGTGCTGCGCTGCGGGATCTGCGCGAGCTCCACGTACAGCGACAGGTCACACGCGGGCAGCGCGAGCGTCGACCGCAGCAGCGCTTCGAGCCGCGGGCGCGCCTCCTCCACGAACGCGCGGCCCGCGGGGCCGTCGGCCACGTGCACGAGCAGCGGGAACAGGTGGAGCGGCCGATCTGTCGAGGCGATCGCGCGCCGCCCGTGCGCCCAGGCGCCGAGCTCGATGGCCTCTTCGAGCGACGCGTCATCGAGCACCACCACGAGCTTGTCCGCGAGGTGCGAGGCCAGGAGGGCCGTCGTCTCCGTCTCGCCCGTCGGCGCGTCGAGGAGCACCGCGTCGTAACGCCCGCGCAGCGCCGCGGCGATCTCTTCGAGCACGCCCGGGAACGCTTCCAGCCCGTCGAGCGGCCGGTTCCGCTCGCGTGGCGTGTCCTCGCCGCCGACGGGCAAGAAGTGCAGCTCCACCGTCCGGTCCTCGGGCAGGCCTGGGTAGCGCAGGGGCACGCGCCGGATCGCGGCGTCGTTCGCCTCGATGATCCGCTCGACGAGCTCGCGCGCCGCGCCGCTGCCGGCGGGCCCGCGCGTCGCGGGGAAGCGCCGGGCTTCTTCGCGCACCGAGGCGAGCAGATCGACCATGCCGGGCGCGGGCCGCGGCCTCGGGGCGTTCGACGTGGCGGCGCGGCGCTTCGTGTCGTCCGGGAAGTAGCGTGTGAGCGTGGGCGAGTCGACGGCGAGGTCGATGACGAGGACCTTGTCGCCGCGGTGGGCGAGCAGGGCCGCGAGGTTGGCCAGGGCCATCGCGCGCCCCGCGTCGCTGCGCGCGGACGCGAACACCGCGAGGTAGCCATCCCGAACGGTAGGCAAACGAAAACCCTCCAGCGGCCTACTTTCGCATGTTGCGGGCGCGGTACAAGAGGATCGATTCCCTCCCCCCCATCCCCTCGCGGGCGAGGGGCGAAGAGGTGTCCGTCACCCCTCTTCCGCGCGAGAGAGGGGCCGGGGGTGAGGTCTGATCAAAGCGATCCCGACTCCATCGCCGCCTTCTCGGCCGCGCGGACGGCGGTCTTTGCTTTCGCCTTGCCGGCGATCACGCGCGCGAGTGCGTCCGCGTAGACCTCGGTCGTATCCATCGCGTCGAAGATCATGTTTCGCAGGAGCAGCGGCGAGAGCGGCTCCTCGGTGTAATCGAGGGCGATCTTGAACCGGACGGAGCCGTCGTCGAAGTCCATCTCGAAATTGCCATCGCCCATCCCGAAATTCGCGCGCGTGACGAACTCGGCGAGCTCCGTGCGCAGCTCCTTCTTCGCCTTCGGCTCGAAGATCACGTACACGACGACCCGCTCGAGCTCCTCGGACAGACGGACCGCGAACGCCTCCACGATCCCCTGATTCACCGCGGCCAGGTAGTCGATGTAGCCCGCCTCGTCCTCGGCCAGGGCGAACGTAAAGCCCGAGGCCCCGAGCACCTCCTCGACCACCAAACGCGCCGTCCGGGGCGCTTCCTCGACCTTCGCGGCCTTGCGCGTCTTCGTTCCGGCCTTTTTTGCTGCCATGGTCTCGGTCCTCTGCTTTTCCTCGGCCTTGCGAATCATGTCGAGCAGGTTCTGGGTGTTCGGTCGGTGATGCCAGTCGAGCGGGGCGAGCGCGAGGGCCCGCACGCAGTCCTCCACGGCGCCCGTGAAATCGGCGCGCAGGGCCCGGAGCGCGGCCCGCTCGCCGTACGCGCTCGGCTCGGCCGGCGCGAGGTGGATCGCCTCCTCGAGATCGGCGATGGCGCCTTCGAGATCCCCGTGCCGCTGCTTCGACAGGCCGCGCCGCTGCCAGGCGGGCGCGAAGTCCGGGGCGATCTTGATCGCGTCCGTGTAATCGGCGATGGCGCCGTCCACGTCCTCAGCGAGCGACCGGGCATTGCCGCGGTTGTACCTCGGCGCGTGCTCCCCGGGCGCGAGCTTGATGGCCTTCGTGAAATCGGCGATGGCGCCGTCGAGGTCGCCCTCCTCCTGCTTGCGATTGCCACGATTGTTGATCTCGGCCCACGCGGGCATCCCTCCCTCGGGCGCCTCCGTCGTGAGGATGGGCCTCGGAGGCGCGTGCTTCGTAGGGGCCCTCTTGGTGGCTTTCCTGGCAGGGGTTTTCTTGGCGGGCGTAGGTTTGGTCGTGCGCGGCATGCGTTCGGCGCAGCCTATAGCACGGGGGCGCGCTGCTTCTCACCTCCCGACCGGCCCGCGAGCGCTCTGGACCGTTTTTCGTGACCGAGGGGGTAGGCGCGTGGCGAGGGGGACGCGCGAGCGTGGCGCGAGGGGGTAGGCGCGTGGCGAGGGGGACGCGCGAGCGTGACCGAGGGGGTAGGCGCGTGGCGAGGGGGACGCGTGAACGTGACGCGAGGGGGTCGGCGCGTGGCGAGGGGGACGCGCGAGCGTGACGCGAGGGGGTAGGCGCGTGGCGAGGGGGACGCGTGAGCGTGACGCGAGGGGGTCGCCGCGTGGCGAGGGGGACGCGTGAACGTGACGCGAGGGGGTCGCCGCGTGGCGAGGCCTCCGGTCCACGGGGCAGGGGCGCGGCGCCCGAGCGAGCGCCGCGCCTGGCGTGGTTCTACTGAATCAGCCGCTTGATCTCGCCGCCCGCGACGTACGAGCCGCCGCCCGAGGCCTCGACGACCTCGTCGCAGACGTAGAGCACGCCGAGCTCGCGGATGCTGCGCGGGAAGCGGATGTTGTAGTTCGGGTTGAACCCGTCCGACACCACGCGCGCGCGGAGCTTCTTGCCCTCGGGCACGCATTGCACGAGCACGCCGTCGCCGATCTCCGTGCACGTCGGCAGATCCGCCGCCGTCGCCGGCGTCTTCGCCGCCTTCGAGGACGACCCCGACGAGCGCCGGGCGGACCCGCCAGAGCTCGCGCTCACCGTCTCGCCCGGCCGGAGCAGCCGCTTGATCCAGCCAGCCGCGCGGTAGAAGCTCCCGTCGTTGCTCCCCACCACGTTCTCGACGAGGTACGTCACGCCCTCTTGCCGGATCGCGCGCGGGAACTGCACGTTCTTCGACGCATCGAAGCCGTCCGAGATCACCTTGATCCGGAGCTTGCCGCCCTCCTTCTCGCAGCGCACGACCACGCCGCCGTCCGCGCTCGTGACCGTCGGCAACCCCGCCGCGCTGCCGCCGGCCGTGCCGCGCTGCGCGAGGTCGCCGCGGCTCCGCGCCCCGGCCTGGTACGACTGATCGCGCAGCTCCTTGCGGAGCACGCCGTCGTACGACCGCTTCTCCAGCCGGTCGGCGAAGTGCTCGAGCTGCTCGATCTCCTCGGCGAACGCGAACTGGTTCGCGAGCGGGCTGTTCCGCAGATCCTCGGCCATCTTCCGCAGCTTCTGCGCCGCGTTCTTGAGGTCGCCCTTGTCCGCGAGGTCGACCGCCTCGTCCTTGAGCTTCGCCGTCTCCAGGCGCCGCGCCTCGCCGATGACGTTGATGTCCTGCGCCGCCGCGGCCGCTTCCTCGGCCGTGCCCGCGTTCACCGTCACCACGAACTCGCCCGAGCCGTCCTTGATCGAGCCGTCCACCACCGTCTGGTACTGGAACTGGACCGACGCGACCTTGACCGGCCCGGCCTTCGTCGGCTTCACCTCGAGCTCGAGCGCGAGGACCTTGTCCTCCACGGCGTACACGTCGCCGAGCGTCACCTCGAGCTCGTTGCCCTTCTCCTGGATGCGGTACTTGTTCAGCACCCAGCCGTGCTCCACGACCTCGTCGGGCCGCACGCTCACCACGAGGTTCTGCCCGATCACGGAGGACAAACCTTCGAGCTCGATCTTGAAGACCTGCTCGACGTCCTCGGGCGACTCGATGAAATAGAAGTTGCCCTCGGCCTCGCGGGCCATGCCGATGAGCAGGTCCTCGTTGAAGCCCGAGCCGAAGCCGAGCGTCGTCGTCACGACGCCCTCGCCGGCCTTCTCGCCGGACGTCTTCTTCAGCACGTCGGGGTCGGTGATCCCCATGTTCGCCTGGCCGTCCGTGAGGAGCAGGACGCGGTTCACCTCGTCCTTTTTCGCGTGCTTCTTCACGTGCTTGACGCCTTCGAGCCAGCCGCCCGAGAGGTTCGTGCAGCCGCCGGCGCGCGCCTTGCCGATCTTGTCCTGGATGCCCTTCTTGTCCTTGGCGAGCACCGGATCGACGATCGTGTCGGGGCTGTCGTCGAAGATGACGACGCTCACCCGATCGTCCTCCTTCATCTCGCCGACGAGCGCCTGCGCCGCCTTGATGGCCTGGCGCAGCGGCGTACCGCCCATCGAGCCGGAGCGATCGAGGACGAGGCTCAGGTTCAGCTTCCTCCTCGGCGCGTCTTCCTTCTTCCCCTCTGCCCCGAAGCGGACGACGAGCGATACCTTGGTGGACTCACCGACGACGATCGTCGGCTTGCTCAATGCGTAAGTCGCTTTCACGGAGTTTCCCCTCTGGACGCCCGAAGTGGCCGCCCGCGCGGCCTAGAGACCTATCACAAGGCGACCAGGGCGGAAAATCAGGATCTCAGGGAGCGAAGAGGATGAGCCGAGGGGAAAGGATCTCGTCGCCGAAGTCCGGAGCCGTGAACTTCGCCTCCTTGTTGTCGCCCCAGCAGTGGAGCTGGCCCTTGCTCGTGCGCGCGCACGTGTGGCGCCATCCGGCCGCGATCTCGACCACGTCCGGCAGCTCCACGGGCAGGGGCACGTACGTGGTATTGGTCGTTCCATCGCCAATTCGCACGACCGTGCTCGACACGTAGGGCTTGCCCTCCGCGCCCGAGACGCTCGCCGTGTGCTGGAAACCCGCGGAGACGAAGATCGGCGAGGGCACCGCGGAGGCGTCCGTGGGCGACGTGCGCCACGTGAACTCCCCGTCGATCCCGAGCTGGCCCTGATAACCGTTCCCCCAGCAATATTGCTGTCCGCCCTTCAAGGCGCAGGTGTGCTCGTAGCCGGCCGAGATCTGCTCCACGGAGGTCAAGCTCACGACCTTCGGCGCGGCCTGATCCGGCCCGTCGCCGATCCCGAGCCGACCATAAAGGCCGTTCACGCCCCAGCAATGCAGGGTCCCGGCCTTCGTCACCGCGCACGTGTGCTCGAATCCCGCGGACACGTGGACGACGTCCGCGAGCGCCACGAGCGACGGCATGTCGACCTTCTCGCTCGGCGTCCCCAGCCCGCATTGCCCCATATCGTTCGCGCCCCAGCAATACAGCTCGCCCTGGCTCGTCACCGCGCACGTGTGCCGCCCGCCCACGCTCACCTCCTTCGCGCCGACGAGGCTGACCACCGTGGTGGGTTTGTCCTGCCAGTTCCCGCTCGCCGTCCCGAGCTGTCCGCTCGTGTTCCAGCCCCAGCACCGCACCGTCGTGTCCTCGAGGACCGCGCACGTGTGCGCGATGATCTGGTCCGCGCCAGCCGCATTCTTGAAGACGCCGCCGCCCGCGTCGATGTGGACCGCCTTTCCCCCGACGGCGACCTTCTGCGGCAGGTACTGGTCGAGCATGTCCCCGATCCCGAGTTCGTACGACGTGTTGCTCCCCCAGCAATACACGTCTCCGAGCGCCGTCCGCGTGCACGAGTGCCGGTAGCCGGCCACGATCTGCACCGGATCGTCGCACGTCGTCCCGGCGCACTGGAGCCCGCACCGGACGCCGCAACCGCCGCAGTTCGCCGGGTCGTTCTCGACGACCGTCTCGCAGCCCGGCGCGTCATCGCAATCGGCCGTCCCAGGGTCACACGAGGGAGCGCCGCCCGCGCCCCCGGTGCCGCCGGTGCCGCCGCCGCCCGTACCATAATCGCGTGGCTCCGGCGTGCACGCGGCCAGGACGACGAGGCCGACGACGAGGGCGCTTACGGAGAATGCATTTCGCATGATGAAACCTCGAAGGAAACCAAAGCCTACCGCGCTATGCTCGCGTACGGCGGCTCGATTGTCAATGCCGCCCTCACTTCGAGCGCGAAAGCCCCATCCTCTGCCGGCGCTCCCACAACGTCTTTCGGCTGATCCCGAGCCGCTTCGCCAATTCGGTCTCCGTCATGGTGTCCTGGTTTTCCACGACGAACCGACGGAAATACTCTTCCAGCGATACGTCCGAGGGCAACGAGGTCGGCGCCGCGCCGCGGCTCTCGTCCTCGGCCTCCAGGCCGAGCAAATCCGCGGTGATCGTCCCGCCCTCCGAGAGGATCAGCGCGCGCTCGATCGCATTCTCGAGCTCGCGCACGTTGCCGGGCCAGGAATGGGTCGTGATGGCCTTCTCCGCGTCCGGCGAGAGCGCGGGCACCGGCCGCCCCGCTTTTCGAGACCCCTCGGTGATGAAATGGCTCGCGAGCGCGAGCGCGTCCTCGCCCCGCTCGCGCAGAGGCGGCAGCCGCACCTCGATCACGCGCAGCCGAAAATAGAGATCGCTCCGGAACGTGCCCGCCTGCACCATCGCCGCGAGGTCCCGGTGCGTCGCCGCGACGAGCCGCACCGACACCTTGCGCGCCCGCGTCGAGCCCACGTGCCGCACCTCGCCCGTCTGCAAAAACCGGAGGAGCCGCGCCTGCGCCTGAAGCGGTAGCTCGCCGATCTCGTCGAGGAACAACGTGCCGCCGTCGGCCGCCTCCACGAGGCCCGCGTGCGCGCTCGTCGCGCCCGTGAACGCGCCGCGCTCGTGGCCGAAGAGCTCGCTCTCGATGAGCCCCTCGGGGATGGCCGCGCAGTTGACGGGTATGAACGCGCGCCCGCCGCGCCGGCTCGTGCGATGAATCGCGGCCGCGACGAGCTCCTTGCCCGTCCCGCTCTCGCCGAGCACGAGCACCGTCGCGTCCGTGGGCGCGACCTTGCGCAGGCGCGCCTCGACCTCGCGCATCGCTTGCGACCGGCCGATCAAGCCCTCGAACACCCCCTCGTCCGCGCGGGCGGCAGGCGCGGGGGGCACGTCCGCGGCGGGCCTCGGGCGCGACAGGATACGCTCGACGAGCGCGAGCAGCTCGTCGTGTTCGAACGGCTTCGACAGGTAATCGACCGCGCCCTGCTTCATCGCGTCGACCGCGGATCGCACGGTCGCGTAACTCGTCATCACGAGGACGGGCACCCCCCGTGTGCGACACGGATCGATGAGGTCCGTGCCGGGCGCGCCGGGCAGCCGCACGTCGGTGATCACGAGATCAAACGAGCCGAGATCGTGCTCTTCTTCGGCCTCGCGTACGCTCTGCGCCTCGGCGACGTCGTGGCCGGCGCGCGCGAGCAGGCGGCGGAGCTCGCTCCGGATGATGGATTCGTCTTCGACGAGGAGGAGCCGCGGCATCAGGTCGTCCCGCCAAACGCGGAGAGCGCATCCTCGCCCAGACGGGGCGCGAGCGCGAGCGGAAGCCGCACGTGCACCGTCGTCCCCACGCCCGGTTCGCTCTCGACCCACACCACGCCGCCGTGCTCCCGCGCGATGCTCTCCACCACGGCGAGCCCGAGCCCCGTGCCCTCGCCGCGTGGCTTCGTCGTGAAAAAGGGGTCGAACATCCGCGCTTTCACCTCCTCCGGAATGCCCGTCCCCGCGTCGATGACGCGCAGCACCACCGACGCGTCCTGCCGCTCCGCGTCGATGAACACGCTGCCTCCCTCCTGCGACGCGTCACAAGCATTCGTCAGCAGATTGATGAGGATCTGCGTCAGGCGTTGCCGGTCGGCGTGGACGGCGAGGTCGTCCGGACAGACGTTTTCCATCTGGATCCGCTTGCCCGTCCGGTCGAGCCGCACGAGCGCGATGGCCTGATCGACGACCGGCGCGAGCGGGACACGGGCGAATGCGCCCTCCGGCCCCGGCTCCACGGCGCTCGTGCCTGCATGGCTGTAGCCGAGGAGCGATCGAACGATCGCGTCGATGCGCCCCGCTTGCTCCAGGATGAGCCGCGCCCGCGCCCGCGCCTCGGCCGCGTCCGGCTCTTCCGCGAGGTTCTGCGCGAGGCAGGTGATGCCGGTCAGGGGATTGCCGATTTCGTGCGCGACGCCGGCCGCGAGCCGACCGACCGAGGCGAGGCGATCCCGATGCACGAGCTGCGCTTCGAGCGCCGCGCGCTCCGTGCGATCTTCGAGGAGGAGCACGAGGCCAAACGGCGCGCCCGTCTCTCCAGCGCCTTCGGCATCGAGGGAGGCCTTGTGCAGCCGCACGGCGAGGCGGCGCCGGCCGTCGTCGAGGGCCACGTCGGCCTCCGCGCGCGCCGCGTCGTCAGCGAACGAGGAGAGGATGGGCCCGAAGGGAGCGGGGAGCCGTTCGAGGGGCAAGCCCGAGGCGGCCTCCGGCGCGAGGCCGGTCGTGCGGGCGAGCGCGCGGTTCCACAGAATGACGTCACGGCGTGGGCCGAGCGCGCAGACGCCGATGGGCAGCTCTTCGAGGACCGTGCGCAAATACCGCCGCAAAAGGTCGAGCTCGGCCGCGATTCCGGTGAGGCCGAGGGCGGGCCGATTGAGGCGTTCGTCGAGGAAGCGGAGCTGATCGGCGATCGCGGCGTCGTCGCCCTCGCTGCGATCGGCCGGATGCACGAGCAGCCGCGCGAGGATCGGCCCGAAGAGGCCCGAGAGGTTTCGCTCGACCTGATCCCCGAGGCGGCGCAGATCCGCGCGGCCGAGCCCTTCCCGTGAAAGACCAAGTTCGCCGAGGGCCCGCGTGATCTCGGCCTCGGCGACGGCGGCGTCCAGCTTGCGCGCGAGGGCCTGTTCGAGCTCGGACGCCGAGCCCCACGGCGTCGCGGGGGGCCCGACGACGATCGCCTCCCGCGCGCAGATACGCGCCGCTTCGGCTTCCTCGGGAGATTGCCTGCCGCGCAGCGATACGCCACCGAAGAGCGCCACGTTCACCGATAACGAGAGCACCGTGGGCAAGGTCCAGCTCTCCCCGAGGTCCGCGCCGAAGAGCGCCCGCGCGCCGAGATCACCCGGCAAAACCCCGGTGCGCGAGAGCAAGGGCAAGAGCGCCGCCGCCACCCACACGAGCGACCCGGCGCCGAGACCGCTAAGAAGTCCGGCCCGCGTGGCGCGTTTCCAGAAAAGAACGCCGAGCAGGCCCGGGAGGAACTGCGCGAACGCGACGAACGACACGAGGCCCGTCTCGACGAGCAGCCCGCCGCGCTCCTGGACCCGGTAAAACCCATACCCTGCGAAGATGAGGGCCGCGACCAGCGCGCGGCGCAGCCAGAGCAGACGCCGGTACGGGTCTTCGCCGAGCTTGTCGAGGCGAACCGGCAAGACGAAATAATTGACGCACATGCCGGCGACGGCGATCGTCGTGACGATCACCATCGCGCTCGCCGCGGAGACGCCGCCGAGGAACGCGAGCAAGGGGAGCTTCGTCGACCCGAGCGCCGCGGGCACGGCGAGCACGTACACGTCCGGCGAGGCGTCGAGCCCGAGGCGCTGGCCCGCCCACAGAATCGGCAAGACGGGCAGGTTGAGGAGCAAGAGGAAGACGGGGAACGCGACGGCCGCGAACCGGAGCGAGCGCTCCTCCGCGCCCTCGGCGAAGGCGACGTGGTATTGCCGCGGCAAGAGGAACGCCGCGCCGAAGGAGAGGAGGATCAGGGACGAATAACCCGTTCCCTCGCGCACGGGCGCCGCGAGCCGCTCGGTGACCTCGGGGTGGGCTGCGAGATACGCTTCGAGCCCCCCGAACCCGCCGTGCACGCCGAAGAGCGCCGCGGCGCCGACCGCGAGGAGCGCGACGAGCTTCACGACGGATTCGAATGCGACGGCGAGCGCGAGCCCTCCGTGCCGCTCGCGCGCCGTGAGGTGCCGCGCGCCGAAGAGCACGGTGAACGTGGTGAGCAGCGCGGAAAACCCGAGCCCGAGCGCCACGGGCGAGGCGGTGGGGGCGAGGGCGCGCGCGCTGTCGACGACGGCGTGAATCTGCTGCGCGATGTACGGGACGCTGGCGACGAGCGCGAGCAGCGTGACGAACACGCCCACGCGGCGCCCGCGATACCGGAACGCGAAGAGGTCCGCGAGCGAGGTGAGCTGCTGATCGCGCGAGAGGCGCAGGATGGGCTGCCAGACGAGCGGCGCGGCGATGCAGGCGAGCGTCGGCCCGAGGCACACCGCGAGGAACGTGAGGCCATGGCTCCCCGCGAACCCCACGCCGCCGAAATAGGTCCACGACGTGGCATATACGCCGAGCGAGAGCGAATACACGAGCGGGCTGCCCGTGAAGCGTCGCGGAATGGTCCCCCGCTCGGCGAGGTGCGCGAGCAAAAACAAAAGCGCGAGGTACCCGAGCGCGACGAGCGAGAGGGTGGAGGCCGCGATCGTCATGGTCAGGAGCCGCGTCCGCCGCGCTCGCCCCGCGCCGCGAGCGCCGCGAGCGCGATGAGCAGGGCCCACACGAGGAAGGGCGCGAGCCACGTGCGCCCCGGGTGCGCCCACGCGAGGCGCAGCGGGGACAGGGCGACGAAGGCCCCACATCCGAGCAGGACGAGGGAGATCTCGGCGGCGGAGGCGCGCGGAGGGATGCCCACGCCGCGACGTTACCAGATCCCCGGGGCCCTTGGCGCGCGTGGAGTGTGCTGACGCACTGCGTTCGTTACGAAAGGAAACGCCGCTTCGTTACGAAACACCACGCGATGCGGTTTTGCCGAGGCGCGCGCCCGCGATTCGCGCCTGGTACGCGCATTGCAAACCGGTTTTCCCGGCGAACGGGGACGTGCCCGACGCGGCGTACTCGGTCCCCCCGTTCCCCATTTTTTCCCGCGCGCTGGAGGGCCGGCGTGGCTTTGGGGGTCGTCCATGAAGAGGTGTCTCACGGCGACGGTGGTGATGGTCGCGCTCGCGACGACGGCGAGCGTGGCGCGGGCCGAATACGATCCGTCGATCGACAAGGGCGTGAAGATCGAGCTCTCGAAGGACGGAAAGCAGTACTTCCGCATCCTCACGTGGCACCAGATCTGGATGCGCTACAACGAGCACAACCCCGGCTCGCTCGTCCGCGGCGCGCCCCAGGACGCGAGTGTCGACATCGGCATTCGCCGGTCGCGCCTGCTCCTGCACGGCCAGCTCTCCAAGGACCTGACGATCCTCGCGCATTTCGGCATCAACAACCAGAGCACCGTCGGCGGCGGGTTCGGCGCGGGCGACACGCCGAAGAAGCCGCAGCTCTTTTTGCACGACCTATGGGGCGAGTACCGGATCGCCGGGGACGCGCTCGCGCTCGGCGTCGGCCTTCATTACTGGAACGGCGTCTCCCGCCTCGCGAGCGCGAGCACGATCAACTCGATGACGATCGATGCGCCGATCCACAACTGGCCGACGATCGACAAGTCCGACCAGTTCGCGCGTCAACTCGGCGTATACGTGAAGGGCATCCTCTGGAATCGCCTCGAATACCGGGCCGCCGTGAACCACCCCTTCGCCGTCGCGGGGGAGCCCAAGGAGGGGACGGCCGACTACGACCCGAACTCGAACATGCCGGCCGTGCAGGGGTATTTCAAGTACGACTTCCTCGAACCCGAATCGAATTCGCTGCCCTATTACGTCGGCACGTACCTCGGCAAGAAGAAGGTCCTGAACCTCGGCGCGGGGTTTTACTGGCACCCTGATTCGATGGCGTACCTCGACGGCGGCGACAAGCGGAAGGCCGACACGCGGATGTTCGGCGTGGACACGTTCCTCGACCTGCCCACGGGCTGGAAGGGCACGGCCGTCACGGCGTACGCGGGCCTCGTCCTCTCCGATTTCGGGCCGAACTATGTGCGGAACATCGGCATCTTGACCCCCTCGACGGCCCTCGCCGAAGGCGCGCCCGGATCGTTCAATGGCCCGGGCAACGCGGTGCCCACCGTCGGCACGGGCATGCAGATCTACGGGCACGCGGGGTTCTTGTTCCCCGACATGGGCCGCGCGGGGCAACTCCAGCCTTATGTCGCGGTGCGCCGCGGGCAATTCGAGGGCCTCGACGACGCCGTGCTCGTGCCCGACGTCGGGCTCAACTGGTTCATCGTGGGGCACCACGGCAAGCTCACGCTGAATTACCGCAGTCGCCCGGTGTTCTCGGCGCGGCCCGAGGGCAAACCGATCGAAACGGATCGCAAGAACGAAGTCACGATGCAGGCGCAGGTGTTCTTTTGACGAAGGCGCGCGCCGCTGCCGGAGCCATGGGAGGAAGAACATGAAATTCGCTGACGAACCGCTCGCCTACCATCCGAAGGTCCGCTCGATGGAGGACTACGAGACCCTCTATCGGCAGAGCCTCGAAGAACCCGAGGTCTTCTGGTCGGAGCGCGCCCGCGCCCTCTCCTGGTTCTACCCGCCCCACAGCACCATGGACGTCGACCCCGAGAGCGCGGACGTCGCCTGGTATTCGGGCGGGCGCCTCAACGCCTGCTTCAACGCCGTCGACCGGCACGCGGCCCACCGGCCGAACAAGATCGCGCTCGTGTGGGCGAAAAACGAGCCCGGCGCGTACGAGCGGATCTCCTTCCGCAAGCTCAAGCACGAGGTCTGCCGCCTCGCGAACGTCCTCAAATCGTTCGGCGTGCGCAAGGGCGACCGCGTGTGTCTCTACATGCCGATGATCCCCGAGCTCGTCTACGCGATGCTCGCCTGCGCGCGGATCGGCGCCGTGCATTCCGTCGTCTTCGCCGGCTTCTCGGCGGAGAGCCTGCGCGAGCGGATCCTCGACGCCGGCTGCGAGGTCGTCCTCACGGCGAACGAGGCGCTCCGCGGCGCGAAGCGCATTCCGCTGAAGCACATCGTCGACGACGCGGTCGAGGGGCTCTCGCTCGTCCATACGGTCCTCGTCGCGCGCCGCACGGACGTGCAGGTGCCCATGCACGCGGGCCGCGACCATTTCCTCGACGAGGTCATGGACAAGCACCGCTCGACGTGCCCCGTCGAATGGATGGCCGCCGAGGATCCGCTCTTCATCCTTTACACGTCAGGCTCCACCGGCAAACCCAAGGGCGTGCTGCACACGACCGGAGGCTACCTCGTCTATGCGGCCCTGACGCACGCCGTCGTCTTCGACCTGCGGCCGGACGACGTTCATTTCTGCACGGCCGACCTCGGCTGGATCACGGGCCATAGTTACGTGGTGTACGGACCGCTCGTGAATGGCACGACGACGGTGCTCCTGGAGACGCTGCCCAATTACCCCGACGCGAGCCGCATCTGGGAGGTCGTCGACGATGTGAAGGCCACGCAACTCTACACGGCGCCGACCGCGCTGCGCTCGCTCATGGCCGCGGGGGATGCGTATCTCGAGACGTCGAGCCGCGACACGCTGCGTGTCCTCGCCTCGGCCGGTGAGCCCATCAACCCGGAGGCCTGGCGCTGGTATCACGATCAGGTCGGCAAGGGCCGCGCCGCCGTCGTCGATACGTTCTGGCAAACCGAGACGGGCGGCGTCCTCGTCACGCCGCTGCCCTTCGTGACGCCCGCGAAGCCGGGGTCCGCCACGAAACCCTTCTTCGGCGTGGAGCTCGCCATCCTCGACGATCAGGGCCACATCCTCGATCAAAATGGCGTCAGCGGCAACCTCTGCGTCAAGCGCTCCTGGCCCGGCCAGGCCCGCACGCTCTACGGCGACCACCGCCGCTTCCGCGAGACCTATTATGCGCGTTTCCCGGGCCTGTATTTCACGGGCGACGGGTGTCTGCGCGACGAGGACGGCGACATCTGGGTCACGGGGCGCGTCGACGACGTGCTCAATGTCTCCGGGCATCGGCTCGGCACCGCCGAGGTCGAGAGCGCGCTGTCCGAGCACGACGCCATCGCCGAGGCGGCCGTCGTGGGCATTCCGCACGCCATCAAGGGCACGGGCATCTTCGCGTATGTCGTCCTGCGGCCCGGCGTATCGTACCGCAGCGAGATCGAGCTCCAGGGCGCGTTGAAAGAGCAGGTCCGCCACGCGATCGGCCCGATTGCCACGCCGGACGGATTCCGTATCGTCTCGGCCTTGCCGAAGACACGCTCGGGCAAGATCATGCGTCGTATCTTGCGCAAGATCGCCTGCGGCGAGACCGAGAACCTCGGGGACACGACCACGCTCGCCGATCCGACCCTCATGGACGAGCTGCTCGAAAAACCCGCCGAGGGCGCGGCGAAATCGCGTACGCTGGGCGCCGAGGTGAGGGCATGAACGAGAAGGATCTCCGCCGGGTCGCCGCGGCGCGCGACCGCATTGCGCGCGTCCTGACCGCGGCCACGATGTTCGCCTATTTCGGCTTCATCCTGCTCGTGGCCTGGGGCAAACCCCTGCTCGGCCATCTCCTCACGAGCGGCTTGAGCCTCGGCATGTTGCTCGGCTCCCTCGTGATCGTCCTGTCCTGGGTGTTCACGGGCATCTACGTCTCCTGGGCGAACCGGCATTACGACGTCCATGTCGAGCGCCTCGCCGGCAAGTCGAAACGCGGGGGTGGCACATGAACGGCGTACAGACCTCGCTCGGCGCGACGAGCGGCACGGCGATTGCGTTTTTCCTGGTCTTCATCTCGGCGACGCTCGCCATCACGGGCTGGGCCGCGCGCAAGACGAAGACGACGAGCGAGTTCTTCGCGGCCGGCGGCAACGTGAGCGGCTTGCAGAATGGATTCGCGCTCGCCGGCGATTACATGAGCGCGGCGAGCTTCCTCGGCATCGCGGGCCTCGTGGCGACGAGCGGCTTCGACGGCCTCATCTATTCGGTCGGCTGGCTCGTCGGCTGGCCCGTGGTGACGTTCCTCATCGCCGAGCCGCTGCGCAACCTCGGCAAGTACACGTTCGCCGACGTCGTGGCCTATCGCCTCAAGAAAAAGCCCGTCCGCATCGCCGCTGCGATCGGCGGGCTGACGGTGATCTGCTTTTACCTCATCGCGCAGATGGTCGGCGCGGGCAACCTCATCAAGATGATGTTCGGCCTGCAATACGAGACCGCGCTGCTCATCGTGGGCACGGTCATGCTGCTTTACGTGCTCTTCGGCGGCATGATCGCGACGACGTGGGTGCAGATCGTCAAGGCGGTGCTCCTGCTCGGCGGTGCGACGCTCCTCGCGCTCCTCTCGCTCGTTCCTTTCGGGATGAACCCGCTCGCGCTCTTCGCGAAGGCGGCCGAGACCTATGGCCCGGAGGTCCTCGCGCCGGGCAAGCTCGTGTCGAGCCCGCTCGAAGCCGTCTCGCTTGGCCTCGCGCTCATGTTTGGCACGGCCGGCCTGCCGCACATCCTGATGCGCTTTTACACGGTGCCCGACGCGAAGGCCGCGCGCTCGTCCGTGTTTTATGCGACGGGCTTCATCGGCTTTTTTTACCTGGTCACGTTCATCCTCGGCTTCGGCGCGAGCGTGCACGTCGGTCGTGCTGCGATTACCTCGGTCGACAAGGGCGGCAACATGGCCGCGCTCCTGCTCGCCGAGGCCGTGGGCGGCCGTCCGTTCCTCGGGTTCATCTCGGCCGTGGCATTCGCGACCATTCTCGCGGTCGTCGCTGGCTTGACGCTCTCGGGCGCGGCGGCGCTGGCGCACGACCTCTGGGTCGGCGTGATCCGGCACGGGCAGGCGGACGAAAAGGAGCAGCTCAAGGTGGCGCGTGTCGCGACGATCGTGCTCGCGCTGGTGGCGATGGGCCTCGGCCTGCTCTTCAAAGGTCAGAACGTCGCATTCATGGTCGGCCTCGCGTTTGCCGTCGCGGCGAGCTCGAACTTCCCGGTCTTGCTCCTGTCGATCACGTGGAGGAAGTTCACGACGCGGGGGGCCGTGAGCGCGATCGTGGCGGGCGTCGTGAGCGCGCTCGTGCTCATCTGGATGTCGCCGACGATTCAGGTGGACCTGCTCAAGAACCCCACGGCGATGCTGTCCCTGAAAAACCCGGGCATCATCACGGTGCCGCTCTCGTTCGTCGTGGGAATCGTGGTGAGCCTGCTCTTCCCGGAGCCCGAGGCCGAGGCGAAATATGCCGAGGTCGAGCGCCGCATGCACCTCGGCGCGGAGGATGCGGAGCCCGCTCCGGCGGAGTGAGCCTTACGCGCTTTCTTCCAGGGGATTGCGGTAGACCTCGTCGAGATCGAGCTTGCAGCCGATCGAGGTGAGCTCCGCAGCCCCTTTTTCTGCTGTGTCGTGATGGCTCCACGAGCCATCCGTCTGTCGGCGAAATACCTCGATGCGTCGACGCTCGGACGACACGAGGACGTACTCCTTCAGCGAGGGGATCTGTTTGTAGTCGTAGAATTTATCTCCGCGGTCGTACGCTTCGGTGCTTGGGGAGAGGACTTCCACCAGCACGATCGGATTCGTGATGCTGTACTTGTCTTCTGGATCGTACTCGAGCTTGCCGCAGACGACGCTGACGTCCGGGTAGGTCGCGAGGCCCGTCGCGAGCACCCGGACGCGGGTGTCCGGGCTGAACGTTGCGCAGGGGCGTCCCTCGAGCTGCTTACCGAGCGTGAGACCCACGCTCATCGTGAGACGACCGTGCTCCGGCTTTCCCCCCGCCATCGCGACGATCTCACCGTTCCGGTACTCGTGTTTCGTCTCCGCCTTCTCCTCGAACGCGATGTATTCGGCGAACGTGACAAGCTTGCGAGAGGCCTCTCCCATGTGCGGTGCCTCCTTGCTCATCGCCCTACCACGCTCCTTCCGACGGGGAAAGATTTGGTTTTACCTTCTGGAACCCGGTTTCACCCCGCTACACCAGAAGTTTCACCGTTTCTTCATGAACATTTTCGCCCGTCGACACATCCCCCCGCTCGGCCTTCCGCATGAGCCGCCAGATGTGCCGCCCGAGCACGTCGATCTCCGTCGACGCGTATTGCTCGCCCCCGAAACGCTGGATGTTCTCCGTCTGCAACTTCAACAGCGCCGCGTCCTGCGCGAACACCTTGAGGCCGAGCGGCAGCAAGAACGGCTTGAGCAGCCAGCCCGGGAAGAGCCGCACCCTGAAGCTCACCACCGCGTAGATGTGCGTCAGGAAGTCCGTCACCGGCGTCATCGCGGCCGACACCAGAAAATGGTTTTCCGTGCCAATCTTGTACTCGACCTCCGCGATCGAGGGCAGGATGAACCGATCGAAATGCGTCACCTCCCCGCCCGACGGCGAGAGGATCCGCGCCACGAGGCCCGTCGGGCGCGGCTCGCCCACGTACTCGGCCACCACGCGGTCGTGCGTGCGCGTCACACGCGCCTCGATCTCGATGCCCCGCGGCTTCGATCGAAACAGGCCACTGTGCAGGTACTGCGTGTGCGGCACGTCGAGCGCGTTCTCCAGCGCCGCGTGCATGGTGCTCTCGGACTCGACCCGCCGTCGCACCGTCGTGTAACCCGCGCCGAGCGCGGGGAAACGATACGGCTCGGTCTTCGGCGCCTCGTTTGGCGTGGAGTAGACCCACACGAACCCGTCCTGCTCGCGCGCCGCGTAGCTCGGCGCGTTGCGCGCCTTCGCCCCGGCGTCGCCGACGAGCGACGGGACGAACTTGCACGTGCCCCCGCGGTCGAAGCGCCAGCCGTGGTACGAGCACTGGAGTTGCCCCTCGACCACCTCGCCGATCGAGAGCGGCACGTTCCGGTGCGGGCAGCGGTCGAGCAGCGCGCCCGGCTTGCCCTCGCCGTCGCGGAAGAGCACGAGCGGCACGCCGAGCAAGGTCCGCGCGATCGGCCGATCCCCGAGCTCGTTCGACGCCGCCACGACGAACCAGTGGCCGTGAAGGCGCGCCACCGAGGCCCGCACCTTTGCGCGCGGCGGCGCGAGCAACGCCTCGGCTGGCAGGAGGGGCGCGCTCTCGGAAGGCTCGGTAGCGACGTCGCGATCGTCGGGTCCCATCACGCTCGAAGCCTCCCCACTTTCGGTCCCGATGGCAAGCGCCGGTTGCGCTCCCCTCATGCTGCACCGGCACGGCCCGGCTCTTCTCTTCCCAACGGCGCCCAGGACGGCTAGGCTCCGCGGCCGTCGCGTCATGCTTTCCCGAAAGACCTTCGCTCGTAGCCCCCTCCTCGCCCTCGTCCTCTCGCTCCTGCCCGCCGCGTGCGGGGGCGGTTATGCGCCGCGCCCGATGTACGGGCAGGCCGATCGAGGCGCCGACACCGATCAAGACGGCGCCGCCGACATCGACGACGCTTGCCCCGCGGACGCCGAGGATGGCCTGCCGCCGAAGGCGAACGACGGCTGTCCCGCGACCGATCCCGACAACGACGGCGTCCTGCTCGCCGACGACAAATGCCCCTACGCGAAGGAGGACGGCCTGCCGCCGAAGGCCGACGACGGCTGCCCCTCCGACGACGAGGACCAGGACGGCGTCGCCAATGCGAAGGACAAGTGCCCGGTCCAGCCCGAGGACAACCTGCCGCCGAACGTGGGCGACGGCTGCCCCTCGCCCGACCACGATCAGGACGGGGTCGCCGACGTCAACGACAAATGCCCGAACCAGCCCGAGACGATCAATGGCTACCGCGACGACGACGGTTGCCCCGATCAGGCCGCGGGCGAGGTCGCGTACGACGAGGCTTCGCACGAGATCGTCATCCCCGAGACGAAAAAGGTCGATTTCGAGCTCGATTCGGCCGAGCTCACCCCGGCCGCGAAGGCGACCGTCGCCGAGATCGCCAAGGTGCTGAAGCAAGTGCCGCAGATCCAGCGCATGGAGATCGAGGGGCACGCGTCGAGCAAGGGCGATAAATTTTACAACCTGAACCTCACCGAGCGCCGCGCCCAGGCCATCGCGAATGCCCTCGTGGCCGGCGGCGTCGAGAAGAGCCGGCTCGTCCCGGTCGGGTATGGCGAGTATTGCCCGGCCGTCGATCGCGGCGACGAGGTCGACGACCCCGTCAACCGGCGTGTGCTCCTCAAAGCCGTGCAGGTGAACGGCGTTTGGCAAGACGTACCCCGCGGCTGCTGGCGCGCGAAGGCGGCCGGGATCGATCCCACGAAGCGCAAGCCCGGCGTGTGGCAACCCCCGTCGAGCCAGCCTTCTTCGCCGCAGACGCCTTACGTCCCGCCCGCCGGCGGCGCGTGAACGAGCATCATTTTCCTGGTCCATCGAGGAGCTTCGTCATGTCTTTCCTGCGTCGTTTCGCCTCCCTTCCATTCGTCGCCGCCCTGCCGCTGCTCGTCGGCTGTGGCCCCAACCAAGCGCAGATCGAACCGAAGAACGTGGTGAATGTCACGGTTCGGCCGGCGTCGGGGCAATTGCTGTTTTGCCCGGGGGACCCCTTCCAGGTCGAGGTCGTCGCGAAGCTGAAGGACGGCACGTCCTGCAGCAACGTCGACGCGAACAAGGGGTGCATGAATGAAAAGGATACGGTCATCTCGTCGGAGATGGTGCGCATCCAGGGCAGCTCGGGCTCCATCGGCGGCGGGAATTTCATCTGGGTGCCGGAGAAGGACGTCCTCAAGACGGCCGACACGGGCATGGGCCTGCGCGGCTGGCTGGAGTCGGCGACGAGCGGCAAATCGATGGAGGGCGAGGCCCAGCTCAAGCCGGTCTACGATTGCCAGGGGGAGCAAAAGATCCGCGGCGGGAAGGGGCGCGAGGGCGAGCCGGGCGCGCCGGGGCCGGAGATCACGGTCTCGATCACCACGCTCTCGACGCCCTTTTATCCCGACGCGGCGCTCATTCGGCTCGATTGGCCGGGCAGCCGCGCCTACCTGATCAGCCCCTCGGCGGACAAACCCGTGCGGATCACGAGCATTGGCGGGGAAGGCGGCCAGGGCCGGGAGGGCGCGCCCGGCATTCCGGGCAAGGACGGCAAGGACGCGAAGGAGGACTGCCTCGACGGCACGGACGGCACGAATGGCACGGACGGCGGGCCCGGCGGTCGAGGCGGCGACGGCGGTGCCGGTGGTTTGATCAAGGTCATCCTCGACGACGCGAACCCGGACAAACTCAAGGGGCGGCTCTTGCTCCAGAGCGTCGGCGGGCCGAGCGGCGATCGGGGGCCGGGCGGCAAGGGTGGTTTTGGCGGCAAGGGCGGCCAACGCGGCATGCTCAAGGCGGGAGAGGCCTCCTGCAATCCGAAGGACGGCAAGAATGGGCAGCTCGGGCGAAGGGGCCCGAGCGGCGATACCGGTCGTCCGGGGCCATCGGGACCTGCGCCCGTCTTCGAGATGGGGCAACGCGCGGTGATGTTTGCGAACGAGATCTCGATCATTCAGCGGATCGAGGCGGGGAAGGGGAAATGACCCTTCAGAAGACGAGCTTGGTTTCGCCGCCGGCGAAAGGCTCGCGCTGAAAGCGGCCGGAGAGAGTCCGGCCGCTTTCGTCTTCCGGCAGCTCGATTTGAAGGACGGCCGGCGTGCCCGGCACGACCCGCACGAGGTCCGCGCCGGTGGTCAGCACGGTCTTCAGGCGCGTCTGTCCGTGGATCCAGAAGCTCAGGTCCTGCTCGGGGTCGCAGGGCTCGCCCCATTCAATGGGCGCGGGCCCTCGGTTGTCGAGCGTGAGCTCGACCGTCGTTCCGGAGACGGCCCGCAACGTCGCCACGTAGGATTGCCGGTCGCCGAGGACGCGGTATTCGACGACGTTGCTCTCCGCGCCGCCCCAGCGGCATGACGCGCGGTACACGCCGACGTCGCGCATGCTCCCGCTCACGGAGGAGGAAATGCTCATTTCGTGGACGCCGCCGGAGGGAATCTCGATTTCTTCCGGGGGGAAGGGCCAGGGCGCACGGGGGAGGAAAGGGAGCCACTGCCCTCGTTCGTCCGTCGTGAGCAGGCTCATCCCGTCCGGTTTCTCGCCCCGGACCGGCGCGGGGCCGTGGTTCTCGATCCGCAATCGGAATTGGATCGAGGAGGGCTGGAGCGCATACGGCGTATGCGCGTGGAGCGAGAGCGCGAGGGGCACGGTTCGAGCCTTCGGATCAGGGCCGGCCGAGCACGCTTTCGATTGGCGTGAGCGGCGCGGCCGCGAGGTTCTTGCAGCCGGTGACGCGTTTGCCGGCGAGCGTGTAGCTCGTCGGCGGCGGCTGCGTTTGCACCATGGAGACGCGCAGCTTCCCGCCGTCGAGCCGCGCTTCGAGTGGTTTGCCCGCCATCTCGGTGTACGGGACGATGCAGGTCGAGCGGGCGAGCGCGACGTCGTAGTCATGCCCCGCGGGCGGGTTCGGCCGCAGGCGATCCTCGACGCCGAAGACGTCGGTTTTTCCGGGCAAGGCGCGGAGCACGAAGCGGGCCTCGCCCTCCTCGTATCCTTGGAGCGCAAAGGGTTTGGCGTCGTGGATCCGCATTTCGAGCCGGTCGCCGACGAGGACCGCATCGTATTCGCGGCCGCTGTCGCTCCGCCAGCGCCCGGCGAGGGCGGCGAGAGGGTGTTTCGTGTCCACGCTCGGCGCCGCGCTCGCGGGCGCGGGGGCGCTCGCTGCATGCTCCACCGGAGGCGGGTTCTTGGCCTCCGTGCGCCTTTCGTCCTTGGGCGCGCCGAACAAGCCGAGCGAATACGAGATGCCGAGCCCGGCGAGGGCCGCGACGCCCACGGTGAACGCCACGGCCATGCCGCGCTTGGGCGAAGGCTCGTTTCCGGGCGCCGTGATCACCGCGGCCTGCGCCGTCTGCGGGATGCCCGGCGGCGCCATGACGTTCGCGTGCAGCGGCGCCGCCGGCGCCGTCAGGTGGAGCGGGGCGGCGGGCGCAGTAGAGCCGTACAACCCCTGGCCCTGCGCGTCGAGCGCAGCGAGGATCTCCTCGCACGAGCTGAACCGATCCTCGCGGCGCTTCTGGGCGCAGCGTTCGGCGACGGCTTCGAGCCACGCGGGTACGTCGGGCCTGCGCGCGCGGATCTTCGGCAGCGGCTCCTTCACGTGCGACGTCATGATCATGTAATGGCTGTCGCCGTCGAACGGCACCTGCCCGACGAGCAGCTCGTAGAGCACGATGCCGAGGGCGTAGACATCGACCCGTTTGTCGAGGTCCTTCTTGCCGGTGCATTGCTCGGGCGACATGTAGAGCACCGAGCCGATGACGCCCTCGGTGTTCCCCTTGCCCTTTTGTGCGTCGCTCTCTTCTTTGGCGATGCCGAAATCCGTGACCTTGACGATGCCGTCCTTTGCGCGGATGAGCACGTTCGCGGGCTTCAAATCACGGTGGATGATGCCCTCGGCGTGCGCCGCGGCGACGCCTTGCACGATGGGGCGGAAGAGCGCGAGCGCTTCGGCGACGGAGAGCGGCGTGCCGGATTTCGCGTGGCGCGCGATGCGATCTTCGAGCGTCCCGCCCTCGATGAACTGCATGACGAGGCAGAGCCCGTCCTCGTCGGAGACGACGGCATTGAGGCGGACGACGTTCGGGTGGTCGATCCGGGCGAGCGCGCGGCCCTCGGCGAGGATGCGGTCGCGGAAATCCTTGCGATGCGCGTATTCGGCGCGGATGGCCTTCACGACGACGGGCACGTCGGTGTGCACGTCGCGCGCGAGCCAGACGACGCCCATGCCGCCTTCCCCGAGGGGTTTTTCGAGGGCGTACTTTCTGTCGACGATCGAGCCGGGAGCGAGTTCTTTCATGGGAGATCCGCGCAACAACGGAAGCCGGTGTTCGGGTTGGAACTTCCGCGTGCGAGCGTCGTGCTTGCCGAGGAGCAATCCATGTCGTGGTCCAAGGTCGTATAACCGCCTCCGCGGCGCCGGCAGGAGTTGTCCGCGGGCATGTCGCCGGGCGTCTCGTCGCAGGAATCCTCCCACTCCCACACGTTCCCGCTCATATCAAAGATCCCCGGGAACCCGCCCTCGCACGTCGGCAGGTTCTTGACCGGGACGACGTCGTTATGCTCGGAACTTTGGCCATTGCAGGCCGTCGGATTGTACGCGTCACCGTAGGGGTGGGCCTTCGCGCCCCCGCCCGCACAGGCGTTGTGCCATTGGCTCTTCGCAGGATTGCCGGCGGATTCGGTGAGCGGCAGGGCCCCCCCGGCGATCTGGCCGCAAAGACGCTTGCCGTGCGCAGCACAGAACGCGAACGCATCGCACCAGTCCACGTTCGCGACGGGCACGCTGTTTTCCGGCGTCATGTTCGTTGGGAGGAACGTCGTATTCCAGTCGCACTGCGAGGGCTGTGCCATCATCGGCATCGACTTCGTCCACGCGAGGTATTGCGCATTCGTGACCTCGGTGCTGTCGATACAATAAAATGGTCCCCCGTTCGGAGCCTGCACCATCGCCATGGTCGGCGTGTTGGGGATGTCGGGGCACGCCAGCGGACCCCCGCCCGAGCCGCCGCTGCCGCCTGTCCCACCGCTGCCGCCGCTACCACCTGCGCCGTCGCCCCCGATTCCGCCGCCGCCCCCGATTCCACCCGCGCCGCCGCTACCGCCGCTGCCTGCACCACCCGTCGTCTGCAGCTCCGGCGCGCACGCCACGAGGAGGATCAGCATTCCCGCGGGCAGTGTCCACGCGCTCCGTGACTTCATCGTCCGCCCCATTTCTTCCTTCATGGCACATCCACACAGCAGCGGAATCCCGTGGTCGCGTTTGCTGTGCCGCGCGCCCCGCCCCCGGTCGTCGGGCAATCGAGATCCGTCGCGATGCTGGCGTATCCGCCGCCGCGCCGGCGACACGTGTCGTTTTCCCCCGCCGTCCCGTCGCACGCGTCCTCCCACTCCGAGAGGTTGCCGCTCATGTCGAAGAGGCCCGGCAAACCGCCCACGCAGCCGGCCAGGCTGGCGACCTTCACCGAAGCGCCGTTCATCTTGTCCTGGCCATTGCACGCGACCGCGTCATACGCGCCGCCGTACGGGTAGACGAGCGTGCCGGCGCCGCTACAAGCGTTGTGCCACTGGCTCGTCGCGGCATTGTTGATGTCGGCATACGGGACCGGCCCGCCGCCGATCTTCCCGCAAAGACGCTTTCCGTGCCATTTGCAGAAGGCGGCGGCGTCACACCAGTCGACGTGCGCGACGGGGTGATCGTCGTTGGGCGGTGTGATGGCAGGCACGAAGCTCATGTTGAAGGCGCATTCGGGGCCTTGGTCCGTGTCCATCCCGGCGGCCGAAGGCATCCAGGCCGCATATTGGCTGTTCGTGACCTCGGTGCTGTCGATGCAATACTTCCCCGACGCGGACGCCACGGGCACCATCGTCGGCGTGTTCGGCACCTCGGGGCACACGATCTCGCCGCCCGCGCCGCCGCCCCCACCCGCGCTCCCACTCCCGCTCGCGCCCGCACCCCCGCTCCCGTCGCCCCCCTCGCCGCCCGCGCCTCCGGTCGTGGTGAGGTTCGGCGCACACGCCATGGCAAGGGCGCAAAGGCCGGCCCCGAGCGTCCCCACGCCCCACGCCCTCGCTGCTTCGAAAAAACGTCCGCCGGACCTCACGACGCGGCCGAGGGTAGCGCAGAACGAAGCCCGATCCCACCCGACCTTGTCGCAGCGCGCGTCGCGCTCAGAGCGGCTCGAACCGGATGCGGCAGCTCATCGCGCCCCGGATCGTGAGCGAGGTATTCCACGTCGGCTCCTGGGTCACGTGGATCGCCCCCACGCGAGGCACGATCTCCTCGAGCGCGATCCGTGCTTCGGCGCGCGCGAGGGCGGCGCCGAGGCAGAAATGGATGCCGTGCCCGAACGCCACGTTCGGCCGCCGCTCCCGGTCGATGTCGAATCGTTCGGCATCCTCGAATCGGGTCTCGTCACGGTTCGCCGAGTCGACCAGGGCGCATACCACAGCACCCGCGGGCAATCGCACGCCCCCGACCTCGGTGTCTTCCATCGCCAGGCGTAGCGCCGCGTGCACGGACGGCTCCAAGCGGAGCGTCTCCTCCACGAAGGGGACGATCGCCGTGGGGTCGCGGCGCAGGCGGGCGAGCAGATCGGGGTGCGCGGCGAGGAGCCGCAGCGAATTCGTGAGCAGGTGCGTCGTCGTCTCGAAGCCGGCGACGAGCAGGAGAAACATGAAGCTCACGAGCTCCGCGTCGTCGAGGCGGCGCCCGTCCACCTGGGCGTCGAGCAGATCACTCGCGAGGTCGTCGCGTCGCGCGTGCTTGCGATCCTCGAAGACCCCCTCGACGTAGCGCGTGAGGTCCGCGATGGACGCGATGATGCGCGGGCGCGCCGCCTCGGGGGTCATGGGGTTGACGGCCACGATGTCCTCGGACCAGGTGCGGAACTCGTCGACGAGCGTGTCGTCCATGCCGAGCAGGTTGGCGATGACCTTCGCGGGCAGGGTCGTGGCGAGCTCGTCGCAGATGTCGACCTCGAGACCGTTTGCAGCGCGCTCGGCGAACGCGGCGGCGGCTGCGCGGGCGAGGGGCTCGACACGAGGAAGGACACGCGCGGAGAACGCGTGGCTGACGACCGAGCGGATGGCCGTGTGCTGCGGCGGGTCGAGCATGACCAGCGAGTCGCTGAGCGGGTTGTGCCCGATCCAGGGCTGCGCGGTCGCCGCGCGGGAGCCCTGCGACGAGAAGACGGCAAGGTTCTTCAGGACAGACACGACGTCGTCGTAGCGGGTCACGACTCACATGCCGCCCGGATCGACGACCGAGACCGGGGCCGCGCGACGCAGCTCGGCGTAGTACGGGTAGGGGTTCTTGCGGACGAGCGGATCGAGAAGATTCAAGCGTGCCATCGGCGACCTCCTGCCTGTGATGCGCCCCCCTCGGAGGACCGAGTTGTCGCAATCGAGGGGTTGGTATACGCCAGGGCGCCGCGGCAGACGTGCCGCTCCACACGCTTGCAAGCCCTGGCCCTCGGCGGTATCTCCCTCCGCCGGAGACGTCTCTCCGACGCTCGAACTCCGCGTCATGGCCTTCGTTCGGTCCTCGGTCCTCTCCCTTTCGCTCCTCGCCGCCCTCTCGTCGGGCTGCAAGAAGCGCTTCGACGTGGGGGACAACGTCCTCGTCGAGTGGGAGAAGAACGTCTACCCGGCGGTCATCCTCGAGACCCAGGGGCCGACGAAGTTCAAGGTCCACTACCAGGGCTACGATCCGATCTGGGACGAGGTCGTGCCGCGCGACCGCGTGAAGGGTTTCATCGAGGGGACGGTCGTTCACCCCGAGCCGCCGCAGAAGGTGCGCGCGAAGGCGCTCGCGGCCGCGCAGACGAACATCTACAAGATCGGCGATCGGGTGCGCGTCGAGTGGCACAGCACCATGTACCCCGCTGTGATCGTGGGCATCGTGGGGCAGGAGCGGTACCGCATCCACTTCGAGGGATACGGCGACGAGTGGGACGACACCGTGGGCCTCGCCCGCATCCAGCCGCGCTGACGCGCGCGTCGGTCCGTATGCCCCTCGCCCTCGAAAGGCCGGCGCCGAGCGCGGGGCCGTCCTTGCCGCAGCTCGATGCCCTGCGCGGCGTGGCGATCCTCGCGGTCTTCGTCCAGCACCTCGGCGATCGATTCCTCCCGCTCGTGCGCGCGTCGGTCGAGGCGCGCGCGCCGGCGCCGCTCGTGCCGTGGATCCTGACGGTGCTCCATCACGCGTGGTGGGGCGTCGATCTCTTCTTCGTGCTCTCGGGCTTCTCGCTCGGGCTCTCGTGGATCCGTTCGGGCGGACAAACCCCGCGCGACTTCTTGCTCCGGCGCGCCGCGCGCATCCTGCCCGCCTACTGGGTCGCGCTCGTCGTGACGATCGCCTTTCACCGCGGCGTCCTCGACGCGCCCTCGTTCGCCGCGTCGCTCGCTGCGCATCTGTTGGTGCTCCAAGGATACGTCTCGCCGGGCGGGATCGTGATCATCGGGGCGACGTGGTCGCTCACCACGGAGGCCTGCTTCTACCTGGTCTTTCCGTGGCTCGCGCCCCTCGTCTGCAAGGAGGGCCGGCGGGCGATCTGGATCGGCGCAGGGCTCGTGATCGGGAGCTGGCTCGTGCGCATGTTGCTTCACGCGATCGTGCTCGAACCGGGGATCCACACGGGCCTGCTCGAAGCGACGCAGCGGCGGTGGATCCCGAGCCGGCTCGATCAGTTCGTGCTCGGCGCGCTCGCGGCGCGGGCGTATGTCGCGCACGCACGAAGCGAGCGCGCGGCCGCAATCGCGCCCTACGCGCTCGCGGCGTGCGTGCCTGCGCTCGTGATCGCGTTTCGGCTGGAGGGGCTGCATTACCTCGAGCCCGGCGGCGGCGCGCCGTATGCGCTGCTCTCGCTGGTCACGGCGGCGCTTGTCCTCTCGGCCGTCCTCTGTCGCGGCCGCGCGCTCGGGATCGTGGCGCCGCGCCCGCTCGCCTTCGTCGGAATCGTGAGTTACGGCGTGTTTCTCTATCACCAGCTCGCGCTCGGGCTCGCGGACCTCGAACCCGCGTCCCCGCCAACCTGGAAGAACCTCACGCGGACCGCGTCGTTCGCGCTGGTCGCCTCGCTCGTCGTGGGCTACGTCTCCTGGGTGCTCGTCGAGCGCCCTGCGATGCGGTGGGCGAGCCAGAAAAGAAGGGAATCGCGTCCTTCACCGGCGTGACGAGACGGTGTCAGCCGGCACGCCAGTCCACTTTCCCCTGGCGTGACCGCCGGCTAACGATTATAGCGCGCCGCGTTTTTTGCCGAGAGCCGCCCTCCCCCAGGGGGCAGCAGGAGTCCTCTTCGTGATCAGCGATCTGTCCAGGCTCAGGAACATAGGAATCAGCGCCCACATCGATTCGGGGAAGACCACGCTGACCGAGCGCATCCTCTTCTACACGAAGAGGATCCACGCCATTCACGACGTGAAGGGCAAGGACGGCGTCGGCGCGAAGATGGACTCGATGGATCTCGAGCGCGAGCGCGGGATCACCATCCAGTCTGCAGCGACGTTCTGCACCTGGGGCAACACCCAGATCAACATCATCGACACGCCCGGCCACGTCGACTTCACGATCGAGGTCGAGCGCAGCTTGCGCGTGCTCGACGGCGCGATCCTCGTGCTCTGCTCGGTCGCGGGCGTGCAGTCGCAGTCGCTCACGGTCGATCGCCAGATGCGCCGCTACGGCGTTCCGCGCATCGCGTTCGTCAACAAGTGTGACCGCGCCGGCGCGAACCCGCTCCGCGCGCGCGACCAGCTCCGCGAGAAGCTCAACCTGAACCCGGTGCTCTTGCAGCTCCCGCTCGGCCTCGAGGATAAATTCGAGGGCGTCGTCGACCTGATCAAGATGAAGGCGTTCCGGTTCGAGGGCGCGAACGGCGAGAAGATCCTCGAGGCCGAGGTGCCGGCCGAGATGAAGGCCGAGGCGCAGAAGTGCCGCGAGGAGATGCTCGACGCGCTGAGCATGTTCTCGGACGAGCTCACCGAGGCGATGCTCGAGGAGAAGGTCACCGAGGACCTCATCAACAAGGCGATCCGCTCGGCCACGATCAACCTCCAGATCGTGCCCGTGATGATGGGCTCGGCCTACAAGAACAAGGCCGTGCAGCTCCTGCTCAACGCCGTGACGACGTTCCTGCCCTGCCCGACGGACGTGACGAACCACGCCGTCGACCTGGAGAAGGACGAGGCGAAGATCGCGCTCGAGAGCGATTCGGACAAACCGCTCGTCATGCTCGCGTTCAAGCTCGAGGACGGCCGCTTCGGCCAGCTCTCGTACCTGCGCGTCTACCAGGGCACGATCTCGAAGGGCAAGGAGATCACGAACACCCGCACGGGCAAGCGCCACAAGGTTGGCCGCCTCGTTCGCATGCACTCCGACGAGATGGAGGACATCGACAGCGCGGGCGCCGGCGACATCGTCGCGATGTTCGGCGTCGACTGCAACTCGGGTGACACGTTCACCGATGGCACGCTCAGCGTGGCCATGACGAGCATGCACGTGCCCGAGCCGGTCATCTCATTGACCGTGACGCCGAAGGACAACAAGGCGCAGGTCAACATGTCGAAGGCGCTGAAGCGCTTCACGAAGGAGGACCCGACCTTCCGCGTGGGCAGCGATCCCGAGACGAACGAGACGATCGTCCAGGGCATGGGCGAGCTTCACCTCGACGTGTACATCGAGCGCATGAAGCGCGAGTACGGGGCCGAGGTCGTGACGAGCCCGCCGCGCGTCGCGTACCGCGAGACGATCACGCGCCGCGTGGAGTTCAACTACACGCACAAGAAGCAGACCGGCGGCTCGGGCCAGTACGGCAAGGTCGCGGGCTTCATGGAGCCCTTCGAGGAAGGGTTCGAGTTCGTCGACGACATCACGGGCGGCTCCATCCCGAAGGAGTTCATCTCTTCGTGCGACAAGGGCTTCCGCTCGATGCTCGCGAAGGGCCTCGTCATCCACGCTCCCGTCACGGGCGTCCGTGTCACGATCAACGACGGCGCCGCGCACGCAGTCGACTCATCGGACATCGCGTTCCAGGAGGCCTCGCGTGGCGCATGGCGTGAGGCTTATCCCAAGGCGGGTCCGCAGATCCTCGAGCCGCTCATGAAGGTCGCGGCCGAGAGCCCGGCGGAGTTCCAGGGCGGCGTGGTCGGCATCCTGATGCAGCGCCGCGGCATCATCATCGGCACGACGGAGTCCGAAGGGTTCTGCCGCGTCGAGGCAGAGGTCCCCCTCGCCGAGATGTTCGGGTTCTCGACCGTTCTTCGCTCCGCGACGCAGGGCAAAGCTGAGTTTACCATGGAGTTCTCCCGGTACGCCCCGGTCCCCGGAGCGATCTCCGAGGAGCTCATCAAGAAGCACAAAGAAGAGCTGGCGAAGAAGGGGAAGTGAGGGCACCGATGTACCGCAAAGAGGTCAACGAGCGGAGCCCCATGCGGGTCTTCGAGAAGTCGATGCGCGGCGGCCTGGGCCGCGGCAACGTGGGCGTCGTGCTGTCGCGCGCGGGCGTCGGCAAGACGGCGCTCCTCGTGCAGATCGCGCTGGACGATCTGCTGCGTGATCGGCGCGTGCTGCACATCTCGACGGAGCACGCCGTCGATCACGTGCGCGCTTACTACGACGAGCTCTTCCACGACATCGCGACGTACACGAAGCTCGCCGAGCCCGAGTCCGTGCGCCTCGACCTGGAGCGTCACCGGCTGATCTTCTCGCTCCTCGGTCACGGGAACACGACCGAGGGCGCGTCGTCGTCGATGAAGAAGCTCGTCGAGACCGTGACGTTTGCCCGCGAGATCGCGCACTTCTCACCGGACGTGATCATCATCGACGGCTTCGACTGCGCGCACGCGACCGAGGCCATGATCGACACGCTGCTCACGCTCGCGCGGGATCACTCGGCCGAGCTCTGGCTCTCGACGACGACGAAGGCCGGCGAGGCGAAGCCGGGCTCGGCGCCCGCGCCGGTCGATAAGTTCTTCGACAAGTTCGGCGTCGTGGTCTTCCTCGACCCCGAGAAGGACGTCGTGCGCCTGCGCCTGCTCAAGGATCACGACAGCAAGGAGATCGCTGATCTCTCGCTCCGCCTCGAGCCGCACACGATGCGGATCATCGACGCGGACATCCCGCCGGCCTCCGAGCGCCCGCGCGACGCCAAGCGCTACCGCCTGTACTCGGGCGGCGCGAAGGGCGCGGAGGCGGCGTTCGGCGCGTGTGCGGAGCGCTGGGGCCTCACGGAGACGAACTTCAGCTTCGAGGGCCACACGCTGCGCGAGCGTACGCGCGGCGTGCAGGTGCTGAGCGAGGCGGACCTGCGCCGCGGCGACTTCAGCCTGGTCTACGTGTCGAAGCGCCTCGGCCGCGTGCTCAGCGAGATCCCGCTGGTGCGCAACGTGCTGCAGACGATCTGGTACCAGATCAACGCGGCGCGCGAGGTCTTCGTCGTCGGCCAGATCCAGGACGACGGCACGGTCCGCGGCGGCACGGGCTGGGGCGCGGAGCTCGCGCGGCTCTGGAAGAAGCCGCTCTACGTCTTCGACCAGCAGAAGCGGACCTGGTTCCGCTGGAGCGGGACGGCGTGGGAGATGGCGACCCTGCCGATGATCAAGAGCGAGGCCTTCGCCGGCATCGGCACGCAGAACCTGACCGAGGACGGAAAGCAGGCGATCGAGGAGCTCTTCCAGCGGTCGTTCGGCGATCCTTCCTGAGCGAAGGCTCTCCGTAAGCGAACCCCCAGCATGCTTCGGCCTGCTGGGGGTTTTCTTTTTCGGGGCCCGCTCGTGATACAAGGGCTGCCGTGTCGTCGTCGGAAGACCATTCGACCTCCCATATCGTCCAGTCGCTGCTCACCAACCTCGCCATCGCGGCGGGCAAGGGGGTGGTCGCGTTCCTGACGGGCTCGGGCGCGCTGCTCGCCGAGACGCTGCACTCGGCGGCGGATTGCGGCAACCAGCTCCTGCTCCTGCTCGGCGTGAACCGGGCGCGGAAGAAGCCGGACGCGTCGCACCCGCTCGGCTACGGGCGCTCGCTCTACTTCTGGTCGTTCCTGGTCGCGCTGCTGCTCTTCTCGGGTGGCGGCGTCTTCTCGATCTACGAGGGGATCCACAAGCTCGGCCACCCCGAGCCCGTGGAGAAGGTGCACCTCGGCCTCGGGATCCTCGGGTTTTCCCTGCTGCTCGAGGGCAACGCGACGATCTCGAACATCCGCGAGATGAACAAGCGCCGCGGGCAGAAGCCGTTCTTCCAGTACCTCAAGGACACGAAGGACTCGGACCTCGTCGTCGTCTTCGGCGAGAACGCGGCGGCCTCGCTCGGCCTCGTCCTCGCGTCGATGGCGCTCGCGGCGGCGTACGTGACCGGGGATCCGAAGTGGGACGCGATCGGCAGCGTCGCGATCGGGGTCGTGCTCGTGGCCGTGGCGGTCTTCCTCGCGGTGGAGATCATGTCGCTCCTGATCGGCGAGTCGGCCGATCCGGAGGTCGAGGTGGCCGTGCGCCAGGCGGTCGCGGCGCACCCGAAGATCGATCGGGTGCTGCACGTGATCACGATGCAGCAAGGCCCGGGCGAGGTGCTCGTGGCCGTGAAGGTGAGCTTTTACGAGGGCGTGACCACGAACGAGGTCTGCACGGCGATCAATGAGTTCGAGGCGTCGTTGCGCCACCGGAGGTCCGACGTGCGCTGGTGCTTCGTCGAGCCGGACATCCCGCGCACCGCCCAGGTCGCCTGAGCGGCGCTTCGAATCAGGCGTACTTTTCGATGACCTTCGAGAGGCGCGGGATGGCCTCCTCGACGTGCTTCTTGGCCGTGCCGCGCAGCGATTCGTAGGTCGAACGGACGAGCGCGTTTTTCGCGTTTTTCGATTTCGCGTCGGTCACGGAGAGCAGGGCGTCCGCGACACGCCCGCGGTTGTCCTGGAAGAATTTGACGGGATTGCCGGCGGAGACGCCCTCGGCCCAGAGCGGGTCCACCTTCGTGGCCATCTCGGGCAGGAGCGACTCGAGGACGTGCGGAATGAAGCCGGGCTTGATGCCCTTGATCGCCTTGTAACCCGCCTTGAGCGGCAGCGCGGCGAGCCCCTTCGACGCGACCTCTTCGTCGATCAACGTGGCGCAGTCGGAGATGATCCGGCCCTTCTTGTCCTTGTCCGCGAGCGCATCGGAAAGTCCCATTCTTTTTCCTCCAAGCGCGGCCTTCCTAGCACACGAGCCGCGCCACGCGCGAGTTTCACGCCCCCGCTCGAAGCGCCACGTCCGCCCCGAGCGAGCCGCTTTTCGACGCAACCCGCGCCCCCCGAGCCGCGTCGAATGGACATGCACGCTCGCTTTGACTTGGTAGTATGAGGCACTAGCTGAGCATACTGCTTGGATTCGGGGGGATCCAATGAGCTCGATTTGCGGCGTCTGTGGAGGGACCCGAGTGCGCGAACGCCCGGGGACGGAGGCGACGATCTGTCCTCGGTGCGTATCGGAGGTCTTTGCTTCACGTTTCCGGGGACAATCGAACCTCGCGGACGAAGATCCGACGTGCCGATGGGCGCCCGGGAGCGGGCGCGAGGGGCCGCGTAGCAAGGAGGATCGGCTGGAGGAGCTGCACGAGCTCGCGGATCGTTCGCGTGCGTCGATGCTGCCGCCTCCGTCCGGCATGGGCCTCGGGGAGGTGTCGATGAGCGTCCGCGCGGCGATCCGCGGCGTCGACCTCTTCCCGGCGTCCGCAGCGGCGGCGACGCTGGCGCACGCCGCGAGCGACGCCACGCGCGAGCGTGAGCCGACCTCGTCGCGGCCGCGGCCGATTACGTTCGACCGCGTGCTCTTGGCCGTGGCCGTCGGAGGATCGCTGGTGATGGGCTACAAGGTCGGCTCGGAGCGGGCGGCGCGGGCCGGACGTTCGTCGCTGGCGGCGCCGGAGCTCGCGGGCAGGGTCATGCCGGGCGCGACGGAGCGGGCCCACCGCATCGCCACGAGCTTCCGGCTGGAGACGGCGCCGCCGCGCGTCGAGGAGCCGGTGAAGGCGCTCCCCGAGGCAAAGCCTGCCCTTGCGGCGATGCCCGCGCCGAGCTGGCAAAGCCACGTGCCAAGGGCGAACCGGAATGCGGTGCCCGTCGCGAAGGCGCCCGCGCCTGCGCCCACGGCGGAGCCGGTGGAGGCCGAAGAGGAGCCGGAGCCGACACCTTCGGTGCCCCCGCCGACGATGTCGCTCGTGGAGGCCATGGCGGCGGCCGTCAAAGCGAAGCCTTGAATTTCGCGCGCCCTTTTTGTGACGCGGCCGCGAGCGAAAAGGGCGCGAGCAGCATCTCTTGATACGTACTTAGAGCTGACGTCTTACCTTCGAGAGAAACAACATGCGCTTTCTTTCGCCTCGCATTCGCCGCCGTCCGTCCATTGCGCGTCACGATCGGAGGCCCATTCCCGTCGATCCCTGGTCTTTCACGACGAACGAATACATGGAGAGCGTGACCCTCGTCGAATTCGTCCTGGCCGAGTTCGAGGACGAGGAAGAGCGCCGCGGCGCTGATTCCGCCGCGGGCGTGGGCGCGATGGGGGCGCGTGTGGCCCGGGCGCGGCGAATCGGGCGGCCGCGCGCCGGGCTTCGGCGGCGCGCCGCGGGATGACGATTCCATGGAGAACGAGAGAGAGCCGCTCGGGGCGCGTGAAACGGGCCCCGGCGGCCTCGACCTCGATCACGAGATCCTCGATCTCCACCGGTGCTCCCGTCGCGATTCGTGGCGCTTCGCGCCCATGAGCCGAGGGCCCGAGGGCAGCGCCCGGGCCACGGATCGGCTCCTCGATACGTTGTTCGAGACGCTCGTGTAGCGAGCGCTCGCTCAATACTTCGACCAGGGCGTCGGCATGAAGAGCAGGACGAAGACGACGAGCGAGAGGACCGCGATGCCGCGGCGCACGGGCGAGAGTTCGCCCGGCTCGGTCGGCGGATGATCCTTGCCGCCGAGGCGGCCGAGCAGGTGGACCAGGACGAACCACACGAGCCACGAGATCGAATTGCCGACGGCGTCGCCGACGCCCTCGCCGGCCCGGAGCGCCGGGGGCAGGAAGCGGGCGAGGTTCAAGAGGAACATGCCGAGCATCGTCACGTGGACGATCCGGGCATATCGATTCTGCTTCTCGCCGAAGAGGGCATACGCGATGTGCCCGCCGTCGAGCTGGCCGACGGGGACGAGGTTCAGCATCGTGACGAAGAGCCCGACCCAGCCCGCGAACGCGGGGCCATTGAGGAAGACGTCGTGCCCCGCGGGGATCGTGCCGATGGCGAGGCGCTTCAGGGCGAAATAGAGCAGGCATTGCCCTTCCTGGATGCCCTCCTCGGGGATGGGCAGGACGGGCGAGGTGCGCAGGCCGTAGAGGATCACCGGAATGGCGACGAGGAGGCCGGCGAGCGGGCCGGCCGCGCCGATGTCGAGCAAGGCATTGCGGCTCTTGATGCGGCCGCTCATGCCGATGACCGCGCCCATGGTGCCGAACGGGCTCAGGAGGGGCAGGGGAATGAAAAAAGGGAGCGAGGCCGGGACCTTGTGGAGGCGCGCCGCGAAGTAATGGCCGAGCTCGTGCGTCAGCAAGATGGCCATGAGCGGAACGGTATATGTCCACGCGCGGAGAACGCCGCGGAGCTGCTCGGCGAACGGCGCGCCTTCGGGGACGAGGCCGTTCGAGAGGGCAAAGGTGACGAGCGTCGAGGCGATGGTGAGGACGAGGAGGAGCAGGTTTTTCTGCCACCGGAGCGGGCCCGCGGCGGGCGCGGCGGCGTCGGCATGGGGATCGGGCAGAGGCGCCTCGGCGGCCTGCACGTCGGCCGCGGGGGAATCGTCGGTCGTCTCGGCTTGGTCCCTTTCCATCGGGCCTAGCGTGGCCGGTGGGCGGCCTTCGCTCAAGCCGGATCGCGCGGCATCGGCAGGCCCGCGACGTCGAGCGCCGCGCGAAAGTCCTCGGGCGTGTTGAGGTTTCGCAAGGCGAGGATCTCGTCGCCGGACAGGGAAACGAAAGGCGCCTCGCGGAGCTGATCTTCAGGGACGACGAGGGTGCGGACGCGCTCGAACAGGAAAAACGGGCGGAGGCGGTCCTCGGCGAGGAGGGCGTCGATCTCGGACACGACCGAGACGCTGTACACCGCCGCGAGCGGGTGGTCATGCCCGCCGGCGCGGGGGACGACGACGTCGCGCGTGGAGCCGCGGAGATCCGAGAGAAAACGCACGAGCGCAGGATCCACGAAAGGCGCGTCGGTGGCGGAGACGAACGCAGCTTCGGCCTTGCCGGCGAGCGCCGCGAGGCCCACCGCGATGCCCTGGAGAGGCCCGCGGCCTTCGACGGGGTCGTCGGCGATGGTGACGTCGGCCGGCAGAGGCGGGAGCACTTGCCCGGGGGCGCGGACGACGACGAGGGGCGCGGCGACCGTGGCGAGGCGACGCACGACGCGCTGGAGGAGGACCTCGTCGCCGAAGGGGAGCCAGGCCTTGGGGCGGCCCATGCGGCTGCTGCGGCCGCCCGCGAGGACGACGGCGCCGAGGCCGGGGACGAGGTCCCGGTCCACGACGTTGAGGAGCTGCGCTTGCTTCACGACGCTTCCCCGAGATCAATCATAGAGGAGAACCTCGACCTCCTCGCCCTCTCCATGGCCCTCGCTGCCGGCGGGGACGAGCACGACGCCGTCCGCGCGGGTCGTGGAGGAGAGGATCGACGCGCCGCTCGTCATGATCGGCGTGACCCGCGCGCCGTCGTACTTCACGCGGACGTAGTCCACGCGGCCGAGCTCGGAGACGATCTTCGCGTCGAGCCGGCCCTTTCCGCGCGGATGGGGCCACGCGCGCGGGAGGCCGCCGAGCGCGCGGATCGTTGGACCTGCAAAAAACTCGTACGCGCACAAGCAAGAGACCGGGTTGCCCGGCAGGAGGAAGACGGGGCGCGGGCGGCCGTCTCCGGGGACGAAGCCGAAGCCGGCCGGGCTCGACGGGCGCATCGCCACGCCGTGCACCGTGACCTCGCCGATCTCCGCGAGCGCGAGCGGCGCGTGATCCTCGGGGCCCACGGACGAGCCGCCCGAGACGAGCACGACGTCCTCGTCGCCGCCGCCGATCGCCTCGCGCACGAGCTCGTACCGATCGGCCGCGCGCACGGTGGGCGAGAGCGCGCCGCCGTCCCGCGCGACGAGCGCCGCGAGCACCACGCTGTTCGAGTCCACGATGCACGAGCCTTCGGGCATGCTGCCCGGCGCGAGCAGCTCGTCCCCCGTGATCACGACCCGCACGCGGGGCCTGCGCACGACGGACACGAGGCCCGCGCCGACGCTCGCCAAGAGCCCCACGTCCTGCGGTCGGAGCTTGCGGCCTCGCCTCGCCACGAGCGTCCCGGCGGGCACGTCCTCGCCGATCGCGCTGACATGTTTCCCCGGCGAGACCGGCTCCGCGACGGAGACGATCGTTTGATCGCCGCGCGTGATCTCCTCGGCGCGCTCGGCCATGAGCACCGCGTCCGCGCCCTCGGGCACCGGCGCGCCCGTCGTGATGCGCACGGCCTCGCCGCGCCGCAGCACGCCCGCGAACGGCCTGCCCGGCCTCGCCTCGCCGATCAGCACGAGCGCGACAGGCGCGTGCGTGCTCGCCCCGAACGTCGACTCTCCGACGACGGCCCATCCATCCATCGCGGCGCGTCGGAAGTGCGGAACGCTCGCGGCGGCGGCCACGTCTTCGGCGAGCACACGCCCGCTCGCCTGCGTGACGGGCACGCGCTCGGCTTCGAGCTCGACCGTGCGCGACACGAGCGTGGCCAGCGCCTCATCGACGCTCGCGCGATTCCGGAAGCCCCGCATGCGCACGTCTCGCACGCCCACGTGCGCCCCCTGCTCCGCGATCAGCGGCAGAGCCTGCCGATGTCCGTGATTCGTTCCTTGAGCTCCTGCGGCGGCAGGAACACGCCCAGCGCGGCCTGGAGCGTGGGGAGCGCGCGCTCGAGATCGTCGCGCTTCATCTTCGCCGCATCGACGCCGATCCGCGCGAAGGCCCGCTGGATCGTGCCCTTCGCGAACACCGGCGAAAGGCCGCTACGCTGGACTACTTGATCGAACAGGGAGTCCACGCGCGCGCCATCCTTCGTTGAGCGAGTTCATGCATCCCGAGCACGCAGATCATAACGGATCTCGGTGCTCGTGTGGCGCTTGGGCGATCGCTGCCCATGCCGTGACGACGCTGTACCCCCTCGCGAGTCTGGCGCCCGGCGCGATTCATGATTCGAGTATCCTATCACGCCGGCCCGGACGGCAACACGACCCGCGGGAAGCCCCCGACGTTTTCCTGCCGCGTCCAAGGGCTCGGGCCGCGTGCCCGCTCGCCCGGGACAGCCCCGGAAGCGGGCACGCGGGGCCCTCACGAAGAAGCGCGCTCGCGCCGGGGTTTGTCCTTGGCGCCGCGCTGCGAACGGTTGGGCCGCGCGAGGCGACGCAGCGGCGCGAGGATCGCGAGCAACCCCAGCGTGATCACGGACGCCTTGGGCCCGCGCTTGCGCATTTTTTTCGCCGGAGCGTGGTGCGCAGCCGACGACGCGTCGTGGTGAGACACGTCGATCGTCGCGACGCGCCGACCTGCGCTGCTCGACTTGCGCGCCTCTTCCCAGTCGCCCCAGTCGTCGCTGCCGTCGTCCGTGTCGCCGCTGCAATCCGAGTCGCTGCTCTCGCTGCTGTCGTCCGTGTCGCCGCCGCAGTCCTCGCTGGATGAGTCGTCGGACGAGTCGTCGGACGAGTCGTCGTAGTCGTAGTAGTCGTCGTCGGAGGTGTCGCCGCCACAGTCCTCGCTGGACGAGTCGTCGTAATAGTCGTCGTCGGAGGTGTCGCCGCTACAGTCCTCGCTGGACGAGTCGTCGTAGGAGCCGTCATCGCCCGTGTCGGAGGTGTCGCCGCTGCAGTCCTCGCTGGACGAGTCGTCGTAATAATAGTCGTCGCCTCCGCTGCCCGTGTCGTCGGTGATCACCGGATCCGCGGTGCCCACGCAGGCGCAGTTGACGTCGTTGTCGTAGTCGTCGTCGTAGTACGAACCGGCCGATCCGCCGACGCCGACGCCCACGCCCACGCCGTTCGATCCGCCTTGCCCGCCCGAGCTCGAACTGCCGCCCGAGCTCGAGCTGCTGCCGCTCCCCGTCGTGCTGCTGTTCCCGCTGCAGGTGCCGAGATCGAGGCTCGTCGCCGTGAGCAAGGGCGCGACGTCCGACGCCGCGGGCTCGAACGTCACGGGCCACGCGCTGCCGGCCGCGTTTTTCGCGATGAACAACGTCGCGCGCGTGAGCACGGCGTCCTCTGGCACCATGCCCGAGAGCGCGACGGCGAGGTCGTCCGTGATGCCGCCGCAACGTAGCTTCGCCGGATCGAGCTCCGCGCCTGCGGGCGACTCCACGCACGCGGGCCCGCCGCCCACGATGCCGAGCCCGGCGCGTGGACAGCTCTCGGCCACCGCGTACGGCTCGTCGAGCGCGACCGCGGCCACCGTGATGCAGGACGAGGCGCTCGGGTTCCCGTCGCCGTAGATCGCAGCGCGCTGGAAGAAGCTCGTCACCACACCCGTGACCGAGCTCGTCCCGTTCGCGATCGGCACGTTGCTCACGAGCGCCTCGTGGCTCGCCGCCTCGATCAGCACCGCGCTCGGCCCGCCGGCGAGGAGCCTGTCCGCGCGCAGCGTGACGTAGTTCGAATCGCCGTCGCCTGCGCTCCAGTGCAGATCGTTCGTCGGGAGCGTGATCGGCTTGCTGCCCGCGAGCGCGGCCCTGCCCTTGCCGAGCAGCCACGCCGTGACGCGCAGATCCGTGGCGCCGGCGCGCGTCACGGCGAGCGGAAGCACGGGGTCCTGCGTCGGGGACACGACACGCAAGGTGGAGGTGATGAACGGCGCGTTCGGCGCGTTGAAGCGCTCGGCGAAGAAGCGCTTGCCGACCATCTTGTCGAGCGCGGCGTAGACATCGGGCGCGATCTCGAAGCCGTGCTGGTTCGCCCACGCGGAGACCGCGGCCATGTCCGGCAAGAGCTTGGATTCGATCGGCGCGAGGCTCTCGATCGAGCCGAGCTCGTCGGTCACGTGGAACGGATCCGAGCCGTCGGGGACCTCTTCGCCGGGGCACGTCGGGGTCACGCCGGTCGGCGGGAAGATGCGCGGCGCCGTCGCTGTGTTGAGGGCTTCGAGCCAAGCGTCGGAGCTGTGATCGAGCGCGGCGCCCGGGGCGACGGGGACGATGATCCCGAACGGGCCGACGTCGGCCGACGCGCGAAGGCTGGTCCACAACGTGGAGCGCGTGGGGCCGACGGCGACGGCCACGCGCTGCTCGAACGGCGTGGTCTCCGCGCTTGGGAGCCAGGCGCCGGCCGCGTCGGCGTGCTGGGTCATGGCGAGGGTCGTGATCGCGGCGAGGCCCGTGAGAGGGAGCAAGCGCAAGTGCATGCCGAGCCCATCAGCAAGCGACGTGCCTCCATCGAATTCAACCGGCGAAGCGGAGTTTCGTGCTCCGCCTCGCGCGGTGAGAACCGTCGTTCATAGCGGGCGCGCAAACCTGGGAGGGATATGAAAAATAAGCATGTGGGGACGTAAACAGGCGAGCGCGGACGGGATGCCCTCTTGCCGGTTACGTAACCTCATGTACCCTCGAAACCCGTGGATCCTCATGCACCTGCCCCGTGCCCTGACTCGCCCGCCGAGGCGGGTGCGCCTGCGGAGGCGGACCGCCCGCGCGAAACGCCGCTCTTGACCACCGGTGAAATGGCGCGGCTGTCGAACAGCACGCTCCGCACCGTGCGTTTTTACGAGGAAGAGGGCATCTTGCGGCCCGCCCGGCGCACCGACGGCGGGCATCGGCTGTTCGAACGCTCCGAGCTCGACCGGCTGATGCTCGTGACCGACATGCGCATGGCGGGCCTGTCGCTCGACGACATCAAGGCCATCCTCGACGTGAAGAAGACGGCGACGTCGGGGTCCGCGGCCGCGCAGCAGGCCACGAAGGTCCTCGCCGCGCGGATCGACGAGCTGAAGGAGAAGCTCGCGGTCCTGAACCGCCTGCGCGACGACCTCGAAGAGACCACGAAGATCGTCGAGCCCTGCATGCGCTGCGAGGACGATCGGGGGTTCCCGACGGCCTGCGAGACCTGCACCGTGATGACGGCGCATCCGGTCCTGCCGCGGAGCGTGCGCGTGCTCTGGTCCATCAACCCGTGCAACCACGATCCGGCGCGCAAGCTCGCGGCGCCGCCGGGTGGGGCCGAGGGCGAGAAAGAGTCCTCTTGAGCGTTCGGCGCATCTGGACGCTCGCGGAGGCGAACGCGCTCGTGCCGCGCCTCTCGCTCCTCGTAGGCGCGCAGATGCGCCGCGCGTTCGACATCGACCAGCGCCTGCGTGCGATGCGGGCGCGTGGCCAGGGCGAGCGGCTGCTCGTGATGATCGAAGGTGAAGAGGTGCTCGACCCCGACGAGCGCGCGCTCCGGGCCGAGCTCCTGGTCTACGAAGAGGGCTGGCGCTCCATCGAGGAGCTCGGCGTGGCCGTGAAGGATCCGCGCATCGGCCTCTGTGATTTCCTCGGGCGGATCGAGGGCCGCGACGTCTGGCTCTGCTGGCGGTACGGCGAGCGGGCGGTCGAGCACTGGCACGAGCTCGATCAGGGTTTTTCCGGGCGCAAGCCCATCGGGATCCCCTCGAAGCCGCTGTATAACTGACCATCATGATCGATCGCAGAGCAGCCGCGCGGGCCGTGGAGGACTTTCTGCGCGCCCTCGGGCACGAGCCCGTGGGCGAGCTCGAGGGCACGGGCGAGCGCGTGGCCGACGCGTGGGCCGACGACCTGCTCGAAGGCGAGTCGATCGACGCTTCCGCCGTGCTGCGCGAAGGCTCGCTCGGCGTGACCGACACGGGCACGGGCATCGTCGTCGTGCGTGACCTCGCGGTGACGACCATCTGCCCGCATCACCTCTTGCCTGCGTTCGGCTCGGCGATCGTCGCGTACCAGCCGGGCGCGCGTGTCGCGGGCATCGGCACGCTCGCCCGTGTCGTCGACGTCGTGGCGCGCAGGTTGACGTTGCAGGAGCAGATCGGCGCGACCGTGGTCGACCTCATCGGCCGCGAGCTCGAAGCGAAGGGCGCGCTCTGCAAGCTCACGCTCACGCACACCTGCCTCGTCTCGCGGGGCGAGCGGAAAACCGGCGCGCTCGTGGAGACCCTCGCGTTCGGCGGATCGTTCGCCACGAGCGAGGGACGCGCGCTCGCGCTCGCCGCGCTCGGCCGCTGAGGCGCGTCCGTTCAAGGCCCTCGGCGTACGCCCTGCCTGTGGTGCGTGCTACGTTCGTTCGATGAACACCCTTTCGGATCTGCTGGAGGCGCTCCCTGCGTTGCCCCTCTTCCCGCTGCCGAACACGGTGCTCTTTCCAGGCGCGCTCTTGCCCCTGCACGTCTTCGAGCCGCGGTACCGCGCGATGGTGACCGACGTGCTGAAGACGCACCGCTCGATGGCGATCGTGATGATCACGAACGAGCGCCCGATGGACGCGCACGGGCATCCGGAGATCGCGCAGGTCGCCGGGCTCGGCACGATCGTCGACCACACGGAGCTGCCGGGCGGTCGGTTCAACATCCTCCTGCGCGGCCGCGTGCGGGTTCGTTTGTCGGAGCTCTCGTTCGAACCGCCGTACCGGCGCGCGTCCGCGGAGGTGCTCGTTCCTCCGGACGAGGAAATCACGCAGAGCGAGTTGTCGGCGCTGGTATCGACCGCGACGGCGTTCGCGCAGTTCGTTCGGGAGCGGGATCGCGGCTTCGAGTTTCGCTTGCCGCGCGACGCGAAGCCGGCTTTGCTCGCCGACCTCTGCGCCCACCACCTCGTGCTCGACGCACGCGAACGTCAAGCGATCCTCGAGACGCTCTCGCCGCGCGCGCGTGTTCGCCGCGTCGCTGAGGTCCTCGCGATGCAGAGGCACACGCTCATGCCGGGCGGTCGCGACCTGAATTGAGCGAGGACAGAGCGTGCGCCGCGCTCCTCATGGGCTACTCTGGCCGCCCATGACCGTGAACGTCCCCCCTGCCTCCGCCGTCGCGCCGATGATCGTCAAGCACCCGGGCTGTCCCGAGTGGGGCCTCGGCTATCTCTCCGAAGAACGCGACGACAAGCGCTTTTACGACTTCGAGGATGGCATGAGCCACTCGATCGCCAAGGCCTTCTGGTCGAAGCTCGAGCCGGTCACGCTCGGCGCTGCGGAGGCGCGGGCCCTCGAGAAGAAGGTCCGCGGGCTCAAGGATCAGAGGTCGCCGTCGGGCAAGCCCAAGCAGAAGGCGGTGGCGCCCGTCCTGCCGAACTTCGAGGCGCAGTTCGCGTTGTTCCTGGAGATCTTCCCGGGCGGCTTCACGAGCGCGCGGTTCGCCAAGGAGGAGCGTGGGGTCGAGGATCCGAACCCGACGGCCAAGAAGGCCAAGGCGACGCGCGCGATCGCGATGGCCACGGCGCGGGATCTCCTCGCGCGCGACGTGCTCGACAAGCAGATCCAGGCGGGCGCGTTTGCGGAGATCGTGGCGAACGTGCGCACGATCCACAAGGCGGCGACGGGCCTCTTGCACCCGCTCGGCGACATCATCCCGTTCACCAAGATGGCGGCCGAGCACGACCGCGCCGTCGCCGAGGCGGTGCGCGATTTGCTCCATGGTTCCGATGCGTACGACGCGCGCTTTGATCGTCTCGTCGCGGTCCTCGGGAAGGCGAAGCTCGCGACGTGGCCGCTCGCGACGGTGCTCTCGGCGCTCATGACGCCGGAGGAGCACGTCTTCGTGAAGCCGTCGTTCTACGAGAAGCAGGCGGCGATGATGAGCTTCCCGCTCAAGTACGAGCGCGCGCCGAGCGCAGCCACGTACGAGCGCATGCGCGCGCTCGTCGACGACATCGCGCAGAAGCTCACGTCGATGGGGCAGCCGCCGCGCGACAAGATGGACGTCTACTCGTTCATGGCGCGGACGATGTCGCCCCAGCAGCCTCCGAAGAAGGGCGCCTGAGGCGTCCTTGATCGGGGGAGGAGAGACTCACTCCCCCTCTTCACCCAGCACAAGCGAAGCGTCGAGCAGCTCGCCGAACGTGGCAGGGCGGTGGGCGCGTGCAGGAGAGCCGAGCGCGACGAGCTCGTCCTCCGGCAGCACGCGCCGCACGAGCGTGGGCCCCTGGGCGGCGTTGGGCTCGATGCGCACGCGCGCGTCCTCGCCCGGCGCCTTGCGTTCCACGCCGAGCCAGCCGGCCTTGCGCGTGGGCGGAGGCTCCGCCGTGAGGCCGTCGATCTCCCAGGTCGAATAGTCGTCGACGCGCTCGTCGCCGCGCGCGTCCGGGACGCGCACGCTCGCGACCTTGCGCGAGGCGGGAGGTCGCTCCTCGGATTCGGGCAGCGGCTCGGCGTCGGGATCGAGGATGCCGGGCAAGGCGTCGTCGAGCGGCAGCTCGTCTTTGAGCGAGCGTGGTTGTCGCGACGATGCGGGCGGCACGAGGTCCGGCGTGGATTTCGAAACCTTCGTCTCTGGCGAGCCGGGCCAGTCCTGGTCGTCGTCGTCGCTCAAGCGTCACCTCGGGAGGCGGGCCCGTCGAGCTCGGCGAGCACCTCGGCCCATACCGTGCCTCGCGCGAGCTCCGCGCGCATCCTCGCCGTCGCGCCTGCGTTGCTCACGAAGAACCGCGCGTGCGCCTCGATGCGCTCGATCCGCACGACCCGCGCGCTCTTGCCGCTCGCCACGGACAGCGCGCCTTCGAGCGTGATCTCGCAGAGCTCGTCGCCGTCCGCGCCGAGCGGTGATCCCGCCACGACGAACACGAGCGCGCGTCCCCACCGTTCGAGATCGAGCGCGCCGAGGCCGGCGAGCGCCCACGCGGCGGCGAGCTCGGAGAGCGCGGCTTCGGGGCTCGCGTCGAGCATCGCGTGTGTCGGGTCTGCGCCATCGGCGGCGAGACGTTTGGCGGCGGCGCGTCCGATCGACTCGCCGAGAGCTCGACCGAAGACGCGGCGCGCGGCTGGGCTCGCGCCGCCCCAGAGCGCCATGAGCGCCGAGGCGGGCACGACGACGCGCGCTTCTCCGCCGAGCCGCACGAGCCCTTCGGCGAGGTCGAACGACAAAGTCCCCGCGTTCGTGTACATACCCTACCCGTGTCGAGCGGCCTTCGGAGCCCGACGATCTCGGACCTCATGGTTGTAGGGCGTCGCGCCGAGGGGTGTCAAATGGCGGCGTCGCGCTCGTCGCGCAGTCGTTGGGCCCTCGGGTGGGCAGGAATCCTGATCGCTGCCGCTGCCGCGCCCGCTTCCGCTTCCGCTCCCGCTTCCGCGCCCGCGTCCGCCTCCGCTCCCGCTCCCGTGGCCGCACCCGCTCGCCGCGCCGGGCCCTCCGTTCTCCCGGCCCGCGAACGCCCGCTTGCTGGCTCCGTCCCCAGGGCCGCCTGTTCGTTCCTCGCGCCCGTCTGCGTCCACGCGGGCGCCTCCGTGGCCGAGGGCTCGATCCTCCGCGCGCTCGCCTCTGCCGAACGTTCGCTCCGTGCCATGACCGCGCTCGGCTTGCCGCTCCCGTTGCCCGACGACGATCGCGGCGGCGACGCGCGGTACGACCTCTACCTCGTCGAAGGCGCCCTTCCGCCCTTCACTGTCCCCGACGGCATTGCCACGGGCGGCGCTTGGGACCGCGCCGCTGCGTTCACCGTCCTCCCGCCGCCCGATCCCGCGGCCGGCTGTGAATTCGACGCCGCCGTCACCCGTGCCCTCGCCCATGCCTCCGTGCTCCGCCTCGACGCGGGCGCCGAACCCTCCGCGATGGGAATGGTTGGCACCGAGCTCGCCGCCACAATCGTCGATTGTGGCCTCGTCGACGCCGCCGCCGTCGACGATTTTCAGCGCGCGCCGGAGCGTTCGCTCACCGCGCTCGCGAGCCCCGACGAACCCACGGGCGCCTTCCTTTTCGCGCGTTTCCTCGACGAACACTACGGCAGGGGTGTACCCACCGGCGTCCTTTGGGGCCTGCTCGCCGTCGCCGGCCAGCGTACCGAGGCCTCCGCGCTTCATTTCGCCAACGAGCCCGACCTCTTCGACGCCTTGCGCAGCAATGCCCGCGCGCACGAAAAACCTTTCGAGGACCTGCTCCTCGATTTCGCGGTCGACCGCGCGTTCGTGGGCTCGCGGAGCGACGGCGGGCACCTCGTGGACGTCGAGCGGTTCGGCGATTTCGGCCGCGTCCGCTTCGAATGGGCCGTCGCCTACGACACCTTGCCGCGACGGCTCGCGCCGCTCCGGCCGATCGAGGCGACCGGCGCGACGTACCTCTGGCTCGATTTGCAAGGCGCGCCCGAGGACGCCGAAATCACGTTCGCCGCGGACTGGGAGCTCGGCGTCTTTTTCCACTGGACGCTCGTGAAGATCGACCACGCGGGCGCCGAGGTCGGCCGCGCGACGATCGCCGGGATCAACGGCGCGACCCACGCCGATCGAACGATTCGCGACGTGCGAGGCCTCGCCGGGCTCATGGTCGTCGGCGTCAACGTGGGCAGCATCGACCGGAGCCACCCGTTCGACCCCGACGAGGGCCCCGAATTGCCGCGCGCGTACACCGTCACGTTTTACAAATGACTCAGGTGACGATCGGCACGCACAAGCTCTGCGTGCTGTGGACCGCTCCGGCGGCGTAGCCGAGCAGCCCTTGCAGGAAATACCCGGGCGGACAGGTCTCCGTGAACGGCACGCCGCCGGTGCCGCCGAACGAGGGCTCGATGCTCCCGGGCGCCCCCATTTGCACCCACGGCCGCACGCGCGCGCAGCGCACGCCGATGCGATCGAGCGTGGACGCGGCGCGACCACGCACGGCGATGACAGCCTCGCTTTGCGGGCACTCCGAGGAAAACGCTTCCCCCGTCGTGCCCCCGATCATCGGCCTTTCGTCGTGATTCGTGAACGTGCCATTCTCCAGCATTCGCGCACAGATCAGCCCCAGCGCGCCGACGGTCGTATCGCTCCGTCCCCGCAGGCCGACGACGAGCTCGTTTTGCGCGCACGTCAATGCGTAGGGATCGCCGGTCGTGCTGCCGCGTAGATCGAGGAGGAGCGGCGTGGCCGCGTCGATGGTGTAGGTGGTCTGGAATTCGGTCGTCGAGGTTGGCGCGTCGGGATCCGGGGTGAAAAGCTCGGATTGCGGGGAAGGGGGCTCGCAGGCGGCGAGGGCAAAACACGCTGCCAACGTGAGCAGGGGCTTCGCAGGGGAGGGGGACGCGGGCATGGTGAGGGGGGAAGGGGCAGCGGGTGTGCCAGGGAGGCGGGGCCGTGCGGATCGTCGTTGGCACTTGCAATCTGCACATGGGCTGGCGACGATGGTCCTCCTACGAGCCGAGCCCCCACCATGAAGAGCACCATGCCGCGACCCCGTCATTCGAATCCGTCGAGCCCATTCCGCCGCCCACGCGCTGATCTCGGGGTTTCCCTCCTCGCGCTCGCGCTCCTCGTGGGGTGCACGCCGGGCGGTGGCTCCACGGGCTCCGGCGGAAATGGTTCAACGAGCTCCACGGGCGGCAACGTGCTTTGCATTCCCGGCAGTCAGGTCGCCTGCGCATGCCCCGCAGGCGCGCAAGGCGTCCAGGTGTGCAACGGGGAGGGCAGTGGATACGAACCTTGCCAATGCAGCGCGACCGGAAGCGGGGGCGGGGGCGGAGGCGGAGGCGGAGGCGGAAGCGGAGGTGCTGGCGGAAGCGGGGGCGGAGGCGGAGGCGGCAAGCGAAATCTGTTTGTGTACCGTTTCTGAGGCTAGGGCGAGGAGTAACGGCGCGATCTTCAACAGGATTTGCATGGTTCCTCCGAACACGGGCGGAAGCCTTGCGGGGCGCACGGCGCAGCCCTCGGGGCGCTCTCGACGCTCGGGGCGATTGCGAGGCGCACGGCGCAGCCCTCGGGGCTCTCGACGCTCGGCGCGCTCTCGGAGCGGTCGTGCTCGACGGGCGCAACCCTCGGGGCGCTCTCGACGCTTGGCGCGGTCGTGCTCGACGGGCGCAGCCCTCGGGGCGCTCTCGATGCTCGGGGCGATTGCGAGGCGCGCAGCCCTCGGGGCTCTCGACGCTCGGCGCGCGCTCGGCGCGGTCGTGCTCGACGGGCGCAGCCCTCGGGGCGCTCTCGACGCTTGGCGCGGTCGTGCTCGGCGCGGCGCAGCCCTCGGGGCGCTCGGCGTGGTCGTGCTCGACGGCGCAGCCCTCGGGGCGCTCTCGATGCTCGGGGCGATTGCGAGGCGCACGGCGCAGCCCTCGGGGCGCTCTCGACGCTCGGCACGGTCGTGCTCGGCGCGGCGCAGCCCTCGGGGCGCTCGGCGCGGTCGTGCTCGACGGGCGCAGCCCTCGGGGCGCTCTCGACGGTCGGGGCGATTGCGAGGCGCACGGCGCAGCCCTCGGGGCGCGCTATTGCTTGGTCGCTGATGGCGAGGCGACACCGCATTTCTTGGCCTGCTTCATATAGTCACCTCCTGCGTCACATTCGGCTTTTACCCTGTCGCAGCATGCGCTGCAATCCGCGCCCAACCCACGCGTATTGCAGCCACTGTAACAAATCTCCTGATAGTCTGCACATGTCGGCTCTGCGGCGTCGGTCCGTTGTCGCGATCGATGACCTATAGGCTGCATTGTAGCCGCAGCAAGAACCAGGAGTCCGAAAAGCGCGATTGCACCAACTGCAAGCAAAAGGTGTCGTTTCATCGATTTTCCTTCCTCGTCACCCTTGGCTCGCTTGGCCCATTGGATTACTCGACTGGCGCGTGCTCCACGAGTCCTGACTACTCCTCGCAGCTTGAGAAGCTATAGTCGCCGCCGTCCGAATCGCATTTGCGCGCCTGGTTGCGGCAACAGAGATCGCACGCTATGCTAAAGCCGGATTTCGCGCACCGATTTTGACAGGCCACCATCCGCATATGACAGGCGTCGTCGTCAATGGTTGGTGGAGAGGGACCACAGGCCGCGGCTAAAACGGCTAGCACCGCTCCGCTGAACACATTCACGAGAAACCGCGGAACATGAACTGCAAACACCATTGCACTCGTCCTTCCTAGTCGTCCGTCACGCGCTCTCATTGGTCCATTGGCGGGGATGGTGCCTGACAGCAAAAGACGCGCGGGTCTGCGCCCCTCACTTCGCCGACAGGCTGCCCGCCGCTTGGCTCGCATGTCCCAGGCTCATTGTTGATCCATTTCGCCTCCATCCCACCAAGCGCGAGCGGCATGCCCGCGAAGTCGATGCAGAGCCCCTGGGCCGCTGGCACGTCTTTGAAAAGCGGGTTCGGAAGGCTGCCGCATACCGGATTCTGGTAAGCCGAAACTGCCGCCGCGCATTGTCCGCCAATCGGTTCGCCGCACTCGCAAGCCGAGCATTCCACTTTCCCTTCGGTTCCGCCATAGAACACGAATTGATGCGGGAATACTTCGGGGCACTTCGGCAAGTGCTCCTCATCGACAGGCAACGTATATTGCACGCACTGACGAAACCCCGGGGGCGGGGGCTCGGCGCTCGGCAAGCAAGTGTCGTTGGAATTCTCGCATTTACCATCGACCGTCCCTTGACACGCTTTCGCGAACGTACCCCAGTGGATTCCGTTTGCAAACGAGACAGGCTGCGGCGCGAAGGAAGGAGACTCCGGGATCGGGTCGCCAATGGGCTCGCACGGCGAGACGGTAGGCGCTGCGAGCATAATGGACGCGAAGGTGCCAGAAGGAATTACAGCGGGGGAAACGCAACTTCCATCCCACGGCATGGGAGCCTGGTAGCTCGTCACGTTGCCGCCCTGGCAGAAGCTAGCGGAATCCACGGTAATGGCATTCGGCAGGCTGCATGTTGCAGGCCCGCACGCGCAAGGCGAGCATTGAACGTGTACCGACAGATCGGCATAGCCGGTGTAGAAATCGCCTTCGGCTCGCTCCGGGCAATCGGGCGCCTCCTCCTCGGCCCCCATCCATACCAGGACCGCCTTTTCGCGAAAGTCGGATGTCCCCATGGGGACACATTCGCCCCCGGCTGCTTTGCAGGATAGAGGCTCGATCGAACCGCCGCCATCGGGGAAGCAATCCCCGTGGATGTCCGCATCCGGACTCGCGTCCGGGAGGCAATAAAGCGTCGAATGTAAAGGCTCTGCCGTGCAGCCATTCACGACAAGCGCCGAGCCGAGGCCGGATGCGCCGAGCGCGATTGAAACGAAGAGCTTTGTCCTGAGTTGAACCGCGAACATGACGAGCGTCCTTCCTACCGACCGAACATTAACGATGCCGACACGGAAAACAGAAAACGATTGGTTTGCCAAATTGGAGTTGTGCCACCCGGAGCAGCGATATCAACCACCACGTCTCGGGTCAGCGCGGCGGCATCCGCGAAGATGCGCGCGGACACGGTGCTTGTAATGCCGTACGTCGCGCCGACACCAAGTCCCAACGTCGGAACAACATGGGTGTCTGTATACAATCCATATACAGAGGTTGGCCCGAGCCGATGATCGAAGAGTGTTGCCCCTGCAAGGGCGCACCCCTGGAACCATTGCCAGTGCGCGCACGGTCCAGCAACGGCAGAAGCCGAGAATATGTCGATCGGCCGGTTGACAACATCACCAAGCGACCATGCGCCTTTTGCAACGGCCATGACTGAAAAGCTCTGGCGCCGATACTGGCCCACAAGGGAGAAGCCAAGGGACGCAGAGGGGGCCGCGCCGAACACCATTACAGGGCCGATGCCAACATTGAAGCGAGGCGGCGCCTCTGCCTCCAGGGGCAAGGGCTCTCGCGCGGCATTCGGCGCCCGGACAACTTCGCGCACAATTACACGTCGTTCCGTCGGTTCCTTCTCGATGGTTATGATTTGAGGCTGACTCGCGTCAGGCTCGGGAAACTCGAATTGCAGTAAAATCGACTTTCCGTCGACACACTCGGCGGTCTGTTTGAGGTCTTTACGACCCGTCAATGTCGCGGAGATGTCTGTCTTTCCAGGCGATATGAACGTCCAAAACGCGCCTTCGCTTCGGACGCGCCTGTCGACTCCGATCGATACCATGGCGTCAACATCGTTGACCATGACATCGATCCGACAGACACGCTTGCGCACGCGCTCGTAAGCCTCAAAGAATTGCCTACGCTCCGCCGACGATATTCCGGCTGCCTCGGATACCGCAACTTGCAAGGCAAATGCCATTGTGAGATCGGTTTGCGGGTCTGGCAGAAACATTGAAAGCACGAGCCCAAGGCGTCCGGATAGGCGAGGATCGTGCTTAATCGTTAGGGCTTCCGTATATCTGTCGGCAGCCTCATTTAACCGCCGCGCTTCGAGGGCCCGATCTCCCGCCGCAACGCGCGCCTTGAACCGTTCCTCGTCCTCGGGGCTTAACTTACGATACCGGCTGGCGCGCGTGGGTTTAGGTTCGTCGGGTTTCGACTGCGCGGGCTTCTCCGGTTCAGCCGCCTTAATGGGCGCCGAAAGCGAAAGTAGGAGGAGAACGGCCAGGGCGAAGGGGCGAGACACGAGGGAGCATCCTACAGGATCGGACGAACGCCGGGAAGGGGTGCGGTAAGATCGGACGAACCTTTGCACCGTGCGATCCGCGGGTCTGTCGCCGTCGAGCGACCACGCCGAGCGCTGAGTACGCCGCGAGGACTGCGCCGTCGAGCACGACCGCGCCGAGCGCCCCGAGGGCTGCGCCGAGCGTCGAGAGCGCCGCGAGGGCTGCGCCGTCGAGCACGCGCCACGCCGAGCGCGCGCCGAGCGGCGCGAGGACTGCGCCGAACGCCGAGCGGCGGGAGTTCGTGCCAGGTTCGATTTCGTGCCATGACACGAACTGTCGCGAGGGCTGCCCGGGGGCTGCGCCGTCGAGCACGCGCCACGCCGAGCGCCCCGAGAGCTGCGCCGCGTGCCGAAGTGCGCATCCCGCCCATCGTGACCGCTCGTTACGCGCCATCGTGACCACCTGTTTCGCGCCATCGTGACCACCCGTTTCGCGCCATCGTGATCGGAGCGAAGCGACGCTCTGGCTGTTCAGGGTTCCT